>JAENZK010000153.1 GCA_016841285.1 Guptibacillus hwajinpoensis
ATTAATGCCGGTTCTTGTCGTTGCTACCGAAATAGAGGAACAAACCCGCTCAGTAACAGTTAAGGCTTCTGGAAGAGCGTCTAATAATATTTGATCGCCTTTTGTGATTCCTTTATGTACGAGCGCTGAATATCCACCAATGAAATCAACACCAAGTTGGTGGGCAGCCTTATCAAGCGTTTTAGCTAATTCAATGGCTTGTTCAACAGTTGCATTTCCAAGTAGTTCAGCGATTGGAGTGATCGAAATTCTTTTATTAATAATTGGGATCCCAAATTCCTTACTAACTTGTTCGGCAACCTCTTTCAAGCTTGCCGCATGTGTTGTAATTTTTTCAAAAACTTTATTGTTCATTTTATCAAAATCGGAATCGGCACAATCCTTTAAACTAATTCCCATTGTAACTGTACGTATATCCAAATTTTCCATTTGGACCATACGAATCGTTTCAATCATCTCATCAATTGCAATATTCATTTTCATTCGTTTTCTCCCCTTTAGATACGGTGCATGGCCTGGAAAATTTCTTCAAGCTGTACATTAATTTTTAATCCCATCTCTTCACTAATGCCATCGAACTTTTGTTGAAGGGCATCAAGGTTTTCTATTCCGGTTACATCCACAAGCATCATCATTGTAAAGAAGTCTTGCAGAATAGTTTGGCTGATATCAAGAATATTCACATGATTGTCAGCTAGTACATTTGTTACTTTTGCAATTATTCCAACTTGGTCTTTACCAATTACACTTACTACAGCACGTCTATTTGTCATTTCAATCACCTCATACTTTTTATCTTATCATTACCAATTTCTACAGGATTCGTCAATATTTAATTTCACTTTTTTGGTATAATAGGAGAATTAATGTTATTTGGGGGAGGCTCATAATTATGATTTCTTTAAAAAACGTATCCAAAATATTAGATGAAAAACAAGTATTAGAAAACATTAATTGGGATATACATACCGGTGAAAATTGGGTGTTGTTTGGTTTGAATGGTTCAGGAAAAACAACTCTTCTTTCTATTATAACTGGTTACCTTTGGACGTCTTCTGGGAAAGTAACGGTTTTAGGAAAGGAGTTTGGGAAGTACCCATTATATGAACTCCGTAAGCAAATCGGTATTGTAAGCTCTGCTATTGATTATTTAATGCCAGGGTATGATTATGCGGAGAATATCGTATTAAGTGGGAAATATGCTTCATTTGGCTTACATGAAGATCCGAATCAGACTGATATTGATTATGCTTTATCAATTATGGAACGGTTCCGTTGTACAGACCTCATTCATCGGACGTTTGAAACCTTGTCACAAGGACAAAAGCAGAAGGTTATGATCATGCGAGCTTTAATGGCTAAGCCCAAACTATTAATTCTAGATGAACCATGTGCAGGATTAGATATTCTTGCTCGTGAGCAGCTATTGGAGTTCATAAATGCACTTGGAGACGATCCTGAAGCTCCATCTATGCTTTATGTTACACATCATGTCGAAGAAATTTTACCTGCGTTCAAGTATATTACCTTGCTTCGTGATGGACAAATATTTGCTAAAGGGTCGATACAAAATATATTAACAGATCAAGTATTTAGTGACTTTCTTGGAAGAAATGTAAAGATCGATCAATTCAATCAGCGAAATTATATAAAATTTGTGTAAGTTATTAAGAAAAGAAACATAATAAAAACGAAAAAGGAGGTTAAAAACAATGACAGTAGGAACACAAGTGAAACAAGCCTTAGTTAGTCTAAAAAGTGCCCAAGCTGATTTTGAATCATTTGCACTTCAAACACAGGATCAAACTGCAAAACAGCTTTACGCTAATTGCGCTACCCAGGCAAAAGGAATGATCCAACAACTGGAGCAACGTGTTCAACAAATTGAACAGGAAGAGCCGGAATTCCAAGGTTTCTAATATTAAAATAGGAGCTGTCTCAAATTCAATTGAGGTAGCTCCTTTCATATGAGCTTGAATAATTACCAAAAATAAATAGCCTTGATATAATCTTGAATTAAAACTAAATTTGTTTTTGCCTCGTGTTTATCTTTTTCTTCGATTGATATTTTTAATTTAGATATTTCTTGATCTAATTCACTGTATTCCGTTTCATCTCCCAATAATTGAAACTTCCATTTGTTTTTTTTATAAAGATCTCTGATTGCAGCGGCTTCATCTGCTGCTTTTTCCCATTGTGATTGATTGAGTAGATCAATAATTTCCTCGGATTTTTGGTAAATGGGCTTAGTTTTAATTTTTCCATCGGAACACCCTACTAGTATAAAAAAACAAACTGATATAATGGTGAATCTCCAAATAACTTGCATAAAGTCCTCCGTTAAGTATCTTTTTCATTAATTTATCCAATAATAAAAAAGATATTAAACAGGATGGAGATCTATATGTCTGAATATGTAGTAATACTAGTTCGCTCTATTGCTTCTTTTCTTGTTATTTTTGTCCTTGCAAGAATCCTTGGAAAATCACAGATATCACAGCTTACCTTTTTCGACTATGTGATTGGCATTACAATTGGTAATATGGCTGCTGCAGTAGGAATAGATTCCTCAGTTGAATTTTTAAATGGAATCATCGGACTGTTAGTTTATAGTTCATTTTCAATTATTATTGCATTCGGTGCGATAAAATCATATCGGTTTAGAAAAATTGTGGAAGGAAGCCCTCAAATTCTTATTAAAGAGGGAAGGGTACTGGAGAAAAACCTCTTAAAAAGTAAATTAACCTATAATGATCTAATGGCAGGATTGAGGGAGAAAAACGCTTTTAAATTATCGGAAATTGAATTAGCAGTGTTAGAAACAGATGGGCAAATGAGTGTTATGAAAAAAGCGGAATATGAACCGCTGACACCAAAGGATATCAATATGACGGTTGAAGAAGAACATAAACCTTCCTTAATTATTATTGATGGCTCACTGATGGAAAAACGATTAAATTATTTAGGATATACAAAAGAATGGATTCTTGGGGAAATCATGAAAAAAGGGGCCAACTCAATTGAGGATGTGTTCCTAGCACAAATAGACGCCAAGGGGAACGTCTATGTTGACTTGTATGATGATAATTTAAAAACACAACAAATCAAACAAAAGCCGCTCCTCGCCGCTCAATTAAGAAAAATACAAGCTAATTTAGAAGGTTTTGCCTTAGAAACAAATGATAAAACTGCCAAGCAAATGTATTATAACCAGTCAAAGGAACTTCAAAATCTAATTCAACAGATTAATCCATATTTAAAAGAATAGATAAGATTACATATTAAAAATCCGTTCGTTAATAATAAATTGGAAACGAAGGGAGGAGTCTTGGGTGGAGTTACCGTCATGGGTAGGGGAGCATGGTAAGGAGAATGACGAACAAAAACTTGCATGGTGGCAACTATCTCTGATTGGGGTAGGGTGTATTATTGGGACAGGTTATTTCCTTGGTTCAGGTATCGGGGTTAGAATGACTGGACCTTCTATTCTTATTGCTTTCATACTTGCCGGATTAGGTACCTATATAGTAGCCGATGCTCTTGGAAAAATGTCGGCAAAAGACCCGCAAAAAGGTTCTTTTCGCGCTTACGCTAAAAAGGCCTATGGTCCATGGGCTGGATTTAGTAGTGGGTGGGTGTACTGGTTTTCGGAAATGTTGATTACTGGAAGTCAATTAACGGCGCTGTCTATTCTTTCACGTTTTTGGTTTCCTAATCTACCTCTTTGGATCTTCGCTTCTATTTACGCTTTACTTGGTGTTATTGTGATCATAATTGGAACGAAAGGCTTTGAACGGGCACAAAATATCTTTGCTATTATTAAAGTGTCAGCGATCCTTATGTTCATTGTATTAGCCTTCGTGGTTCTTTTTGGGTTTTTCGGAGGAAACGCAAATGATTTTAAAATACCGAAGACGATGGATGAGTTCTTTCCAAAAGGGACGATGGGATTATGGTCAGCCCTTATTTTCGGCTTTTACGCTTTTGGTGGCATCGAAATTATGGGGATTTTAGCACCACGACTGAAGAATAAGGAAGATGCTAAAAAGTCTGGAACGATTATGTTAATGATTCTGACTATTATTTATCTACTTTCATTGGTTTTGGCTACGAGCCTAGCCGCTTTAAATAGGTTCCATGCAAACGAAAGTCCTTTTGTCGTAGCCCTTGAAAAATATAATTTAAATTTTTTTCCACATGTATTTAATGGAGCGATAATTATTGCAGGCTTTTCTACGATGACCGCCTCTTTGTTTGCGGTAACAAGTATGATTGTTACGCTTGCTGAAGATGGCGATGCTCCGAGGATTTTTGCGAAAAAGGGAAAGCTTAAAGTGCCTCCATTTGCCTTAATGCTAACGATCTGTGGCCTCATTACATCGATTATTATGGCCCTCGTTATGCCTGACAGGGTTTATAAGTATATTACAACAGCTGCCGGTTTAATGCTATTATACAACTGGTTATTTATTCTTATTTCCTTCCCTAGACTTATAGAGGCAACCAGTTTTGATCATGTTAAGCGTTTTACTGGGATGGTTTTAATATTGCTAGCAATTAGTGGGACACTCACGCATGCATCTAGTAGGCCAGGATTTCTTGTAAGTATATTATTTGTAGCCGTAGTTGTAGTGGTCCTTTTTATTTTACATTTTTCAAAAAAGAAAAAGAGACGGAAAAATTTATACCCACAGGGAATATAACGTTTTTAATCATTGGAGGTGCTCTTTAAGTGACGGTTTATGTCTACCAAACATTCGAGATAAAGCAAGGAAAATTTAAAGAAGGACTTGAAAATTTATCCGAGATTAAAAATTACCGTAATGAGAATTATGACCACAAGGTTGATATATTAACTCCTATCACTGGAAATGACTTTAAATACGCTCTTATTGCAACGTATGACGGGTTGGCAGAAATGGAGTTACAGAATAAAAAAATGTTCAATGATGAAGATTATTTGAAATTAATCGGCGATATGTTTCTGGAAAACATAGTACAAGGCAGTATGACAACTCAGATCTACCGCACAATGGGTGATATAAAACAAAGTAAGGAAAAGGAAAAATAAGGATGAAGGATAATTTATCATTGATTGCCCATATTAAGATTAATGTTATAAACTCAATCGATAAAATAATATAAAAAGGCGTGTCACTGATGGATTACGTTGAAAACCTTCATTCCGTTAAAATAAACAAAGATTCAAAAAGTGATTCGAAACCCAAGCCTAGTAATCAAAGATGGGCTGTATTATCTATTTCATCCATCCCTCTTGTTATGACACTAGGAAATTCAATGCTGATACCAGTTCTTCCGGTAATGGAAAATAAATTAGGGATATCCCCATTCCAATCGAGCATGATTATTACAATTTATTCGATCGTAGCCATCCTGCTTATACCTATTGCGGGATTTTTATCAGATCATATAGGAAGAAAAAAAGTCATCATCCCAAGTTTATTGATATCCGCAATTGGGGGCTTAATTGCTGCCTGGGCTGGATGGAAAATGGAGGACCCCTATTGGATTATTCTAGTAGGAAGAGCTTTACAAGGAGTGGGTGCTGCTGGGGCGTTCCCTATCGTGCTGCCACTCGTTGGTGATATGTTCAAAAGTGATGAAGATGTGAGCAGTTCTTTAGGTGTAATTGAAACGTCCAATACACTTGGTAAAGTATTAAGTCCTATTTTAGGGGCTTTTTTAGCGGGGATTATTTGGTTTATACCTTTTTTTTCTATCCCTGTTTTTTGTTTAATCTCAATTTTACTTATGATTTTCTTGGTAAAAACGCCAAACAAGAGACAGAAACCGATCCCTTTTAAGCAATTTATAAGCAACATTAAAAAGACTTTTAAAAATAATTGGAAATGGCTTTACGCAGTGTTTATCATTGGGATTATATTAATGTTTGTCTTGTTTGCAGTATTATTTTATTTATCCGATATTTTGGAAAAAGTCTATAAGGTAAGAGATGTTAAAAAAGGGTTTCTTCTTGCTATCCCGTTAGGAGGTTTATGTATCGCTTCCTTTATTACCGGAAAAGTAATAAAAGAAAACAAAATCCTTATGAAATGGATTACATTCGGAGGAATTGTTTTATTATCTGGTTCTATAGCTGTTCTGAGCTTTTCTAAAGATATGTGGTTTATGATTTGGTTATTTCTTGCATCTGGTATTGGAATAGGTGTAGCGTTACCATGTTTAGATGCCTTTATTACATCTGGAATCGATAAGCAAGAACGTGGAACAGTTTCATCCATCTACAGCTCGATGCGTTTCATTGGTGTAGCTGCAGGGCCGCCTTTAATGGCTATTATGATGAAGTATACAGAAACCTCGCTTTTTTATATATTGGCAGCTCTAGGTGTTGTTGCTGGGATAGCAACTTTTATGGCAATCAAGCCGGAAGAGGGATCATCTGCCTAATAAAACTAGACGAAGGTTTGTTTGCGAATAAAAGGCATTCCCAATATTTAAGCATAGTATTCCATCTCCTAATCCACTATCGTTATAAGTAGGAGGGGATGGATGCTATGAACTATCTTACAGTAAAAGAAATAGAAGATATATACCGAATAGAACATGTACTAAAACATTTAAGACTTCTATGGTATAAATTTGCTGAAGAATTCGTAGAAATTCCAAGCTCTTATAATGAATATAAGTTGCTTGTAAACGCACTTGAAAATAAATATTTTAGCGGGTGGAAGCTTATCATACCCGATAATGGTTCTTTATCGTTGATAAGAAATGTTGAATCTGGGAGATTGTTGATTGGGATCGATTGGAACGGAAAGAGGACCTATCAAATACTTCCTTTAGCATAAAGTACTTCTTATTGAAGTGCTTTTATTTTTGTATAATACTGTATCCTCTGGAGATATTATCATTGTAATTAAATATCTTTTAGGGAGCGATATACAAATGATCAATGGAATGAATCAAATGAATCAACAACAATTGGGTGCACATGAATTAATGGAAATACATGAGGTGCTATGTTCTACGATTGATGGAATTAACCAATTTCAGCTGTATCAGCCTCATTGCCAAGATCCACAGCTTCAAAACATACTTCAAAATCAAATTAATTTTATGTCAAATGAATATAACCAATTGGTTGGTATGTTAAACAACAAATCTGCAGGAAATATAGGAACTATACAACAAAAATCGAATTTCAGCCCTACATATGGACTTCGAAGCCCTTCGCCAAATCAACCAAATACATCTATAAACCAAATGGATGATCGTGATGTAGCATCTGGTATGTTATGTTGCTCAAAAGCTTCTGCAACAAAGCGAATGCATGCAGCGTTGGAATGTGCAGACCCGCAAATTAGAAATACAATGATTCAAGGAGCCAAGAATTGTGCTGACCAGGCTTATGAAACTTGGCAGTATATGAATTCAAAAGGGTATTACCAAGTTCCTACACTAAAGGACACAACTGCTCAAACTTTTAGTAATATGTATCAGCCTGCGACAGGCATGCATTCAATGAATCAAACGAATACAAACATGAATGTTTTTTAAGAACACAAAGGCCGGTTATAAAAATACCGGCCTTTTGCATTTTATTATTCTGTTGATTCAATAGCGTGTTGTGCTTCTTCCAGATGTCTCAATAATTCTTTTGCATGTAAAACTTTAGTTTCTTCTTCTGGATTTGTTGATTTGAAGGACTCCTGAAGGAATACTTTAGCCTCTTGAATTGCATTTTGCGCATGTTGATATTTACCGGGGTCTTTATTTCCTTGTGCTTCGATTACTGCCTGCTGTGCTTCGTTAAGTAAATCAACAATACGTTGATTTTGCTTATTTTTTTCCATACCGATTTACTCCTTTTAAAAAAATTAGTAGTACAAGGCCCAACCCCTGAATACAATTTTTCAGACAAGGTATTTTAAGGGGTGGAACCATGAGTCTTTTCTTTAGTTATGTACTTCTAGGGTTGTCCTTGGCAGCACCGATCGGACCAGTGAATGCGGCACAGTTGGATAGAGGAATCAAATTTGGGTTTCTCCATTCATGGCTTGTTGGGGTCGGTGCCATGATTGCAGATGGAATTTATATGTTAATTGTCTATCTAGGGCTCGTAACATTTATTGATACCCCATTTGTACAAACTTTCCTATGGCTTTTTGGTGCTTTTGTTTTAGTCTATACTGGAATCGAAAGTTTTATTAGTGCAGGCAAGATCGATATTCGGAATACGCGTGGGCAGGAACCTTTTTTCAAAGCTTTCTTTTCCGGATTTATGATGTCGCTAACGAACCCACTAACGATCTTGTTTTGGCTTGGAATATATGGTTCAATATTAGCTCGAACAGCAGCTACATCAACGAAAAATGAACTGATAATATATAGTTCGGCCATAATATTAGGATTATTATTATGGGATCTAACGATGGCGACTGTATCGAGTAGTTTTCGGAGAATTTTAACGTCCCGACTTCTTGTTTTAATATCTGCGATTTCAGGAATATCTCTTATCGGTTTTGGTGTGTATTTTGGATATCAAGGAATTAAATTATTGTTCGGTTAACAGGGGATTTTTACATCTCCTGTTTTTTTTATTCATCTTTCATAAAATAAAAAACGATAAAAACAATCTCGAAATCAGATGAATATAATTGAAAAATGATATTATTTAAGATAAATCTGTAAGAATAGAATGTTTAGAAAGAATGGAGTGATGAAATATGTGTGGTATAACAGGATGGATAAATTGGCAACAAGATTTAACTGGGCAGGATTTCATCTTAAAAAAAATGGCTATGACACTTGCAAAGCGGGGACCCGATGCTTCAAATATATTTAGTGATCATCATGTTTTACTTGGACATACGCGACTTATTGTTGTTGACCCTGCTGGGGGTACCCAACCAATGACAAAGGATAAAAGTGGAAGTTCCTATACAATGGTCTATAATGGCGAGCTATATAATACTGAAGATATTCGCCATGAACTAGCTAAAAAAGGGTATACTTTTAAATCACATTCAGATACAGAAGTCTTATTAACTGCCTATATGGAGTGGGGCGAACAGTGTGTTGACTATCTTAATGGAATATTTGCTTTTGCGATATGGGACCATCAAAAGGAGCAACTCTTTATAGCAAGAGACCGACTCGGGGTCAAACCACTTTTCTATAGTGAGAGAAATGGAACAGTCCTCTTTGGATCGGAGATAAAGGCTATACTTGCTCATCCGGATGTAAAAGCTGAGGTGGACCGAGAAGGATTACAAGAAATATTTGGTTTAGGTCCCTCCAGGACGCCTGGACACGGGATCTTTAGAGGTATTAAAGAGCTTAGACCGGCACATCTCTTGATCTATAGTCGAAAGGGTTTGACCGTCAAGCGTTATTGGAATGTCCAAAGTAAAAAACATGTCCACACCTTACCTGAAACTATTGAACGAGTAAAATATCTTGTAACCGATGCAGTCCAACGGCAGCTCGTCGCTGATGTACCGGTTTGTACTTTTTTGTCAGGAGGTATCGATTCGAGCGCAATTAGTGCAATTGCAGCAAACTACTTCAATAAAATTGGGAGAGGCACTCTCCATACGTATTCGATTGATTATGAACGAAATAGCGATTTCTTTAAAGCAAATTCTTTTCAACCTGATGAAGACAGGCCTTGGATTCAAAAGATGCAGCAACACTTAGGAGTGGATCATCATCCGATCATTATTGATAACTCTACACTAGCTGCCAGGTTAGAAGATGCCGTACGTGTAAGAGATTTACCTGGTATGGCAGATGTTGATTCTTCGTTATTATGGTTTTGTGAGCAGATCAAAAAGGATTATACTGTGGCATTGTCAGGTGAATGTGCAGATGAAATTTTTGGGGGATACCCTTGGTTTTATCGAGAGGACTTATTAAATGAATCAAGTTTTCCATGGATGAAATCGGAACAAGAAAGACATGGGCTATTACTGCCACATTGGCAGAAGAAGCTTGATTTAAAAGGTTATGCGGATTCGCGTTTAAAAGAAACACTGAGTGAGGTCCCTAAATTAGATGGTGAAAATAAACTAGAAGCACGCCGTCGAGAAATGTTTTATTTAAACATGATTTGGTTTATGACGACATTGTTAGAAAGAAAGGATCGCATGAGTATGGGGGCAAGTTTGGAGGTACGGGTTCCCTTTGCTGATCATCGGCTCGTTGAGTATGTATGGAACATACCATGGGAAATGAAGATGTTAAATGGTCGTGAAAAAGGAATTTTACGAAAAGCTTTAGAGGGAATATTACCACATGAAATACTTTACCGTAAAAAGAGCCCCTATCCCAAAACCCATCACCCAGAATATCTGAAATTAGTAAAGAATATGCAGCATAACATTCTAGAAAATAAAACATCTCCGATTCTTGAATTCATCTCAGTACACAAACTCCAAGAAATTATGAACTCAGACGGGGCTTCCTTTAAAACTCCATGGTTTGGTCAACTTATGACAGGCCCACAACTCATTGCTCATATCATACAAATCAACATGTGGTTAGATCATTATAATGTGAATATCATAGATAATTAGGTAAATGATGGATGGCTGATAGGATAGCCCCCTCGGAAAGGGTAGGCTAAAATATAAGCGGAAGGGTTCCGGTTATTTGCAAAATGGAGCTCATTTCGGGCTAAATAAACGGAGGTTTTCCGGTAATTCAAAGAAAAGTCGCCCATTTTCACGTTTTTTGAGTCAATAGGCGGAATGTCT
>JAENZK010000154.1 GCA_016841285.1 Guptibacillus hwajinpoensis
TCAAAAGCTAGATTAACAGATATATATAAGACTTATCATCCACGGGCTTAGGTTGAGGATGATGATTCGGACAGGGCTAGCTCAAAAAAAGGGAATTGAGTCCGAAAAGAGTCGCCTTCGAATAACAGAAACTATCAATACCGAAACTGAAATTACAGGTAGTAGACCTACATAATTTTGTAAATATAATGAGATGGAAACAAAGTAGTCTGACATCAGACAACAAAGAAAACAATTGTAATTAGTTCCATCAATGGGAATAGTACTAACAGGATTTTAACCATTTGGAGGTAGATGATTTTGAAATTCAAACGAGTATTCTTAGTCGTAATGGATTCAGTGGGAATCGGAGAAGCACCTGATGCCGAAAAATTTGGTGACAAAGGTGCAGATACACTTGGGCATATCGCTGAGCGTATGAATGGCTTACATATGCCAAATTTAGCGAAGCTCGGTCTTAGTAATATTAGAGAAATTAAAGGTGTACCTGTAGAGGGCCGCCCATTAGCTCATTATACAAAATTGCAGGAAGCTTCTGTTGGTAAGGATACAATGACTGGCCACTGGGAGATTATGGGGCTTTATATCGATACACCTTTTCAAACATTCCCACAAGGGTTTCCAAAAGAGCTAATTGATGAAATTGAAACTCGTACCGGACGCAAGATTATCGGAAACAAACCAGCTTCCGGGACTGAAATTCTAGTGGAACTTGGGAAAGAACATATGGAAACAGGCAATATTATTGTCTATACATCAGCTGATTCAGTGCTACAAATTGCTGCCCATGAGGAAGTTGTGCCATTAGACGAACTTTATAAAATATGCGAAATCGCCCGAGAGCTTACGTTAAATGAAAAGTATATGGTTGGACGCATAATTGCCCGTCCCTTTGTTGGGGCTCCAGGGAACTTTGAAAGAACAGCAAACCGCCATGATTACGCATTGAAACCATTTGATCGTACAGTTATGAACGAATTGAAGGACAATCAATTTGATGTTATCGCCGTCGGTAAAATTTCGGATATATATGATGGTGAGGGTGTTACCCAATCCCTTCGGACTAAATCAAACCTTGATGGAATGGATCGCTTAAATGATACATTTAAAATGGACTTTACCGGCTTAAGTTTTCTAAATTTAGTCGATTTTGATGCGAAATATGGTCACCGTCGTGACCCTATTGGCTATGGAAAAGCGTTGGAAGAATTTGATGAACGGTTAGGCGAGGTTTTCGATTTAATGAATGATGATGATTTATTAATGATTACCGCCGACCATGGAAATGATCCAGTTCATCCTGGTACAGATCATACAAGAGAATATGTACCATTGCTCATTTACCATAAAGGGATTACTGAAGGCAAACAATTACCTATCTCAAAAACCTTTGCTGATATTGGTGCAACCATAGCTGAAAACTTTGGGGTTCCATTACCAAAATACGGGCAAAGCCTTTTGAATAATATTTAAATTAAACCAAGGAGTTTTTCTAATGAGAATGGTTGATATAATTGAGAAAAAACGGGATGGCAAAGAGTTATCAAAAGAAGAAATCCGTTTTATGATAGAAGGCTATACAAATGGTACAATACCTGATTATCAAATGAGTGCCTTCGCCATGGCAGTATATTTCAAAGGAATGACGGAGGCAGAACGAGCAGAGTTGACATTAGCGATGGTCGATTCCGGTGATAAAATTGACCTTTCCGCAATCGAAGGGATAAAGGTTGATAAGCATTCAACTGGTGGCGTTGGCGATACAACGACATTGGTATTAGCTCCCCTTGTTGCGTCAGTAGGTGTCCCAGTTGCGAAAATGTCAGGACGTGGATTAGGACATACGGGCGGCACAATCGATAAACTAGAGTCCATTCGAGGCTTCCATGTTGAAATAGATAATGAACAATTTATCAACCTTGTAAATAAAAACAAAGTAGCAGTGATTGGTCAAAGCGGTAATTTAACGCCGGCCGATAAGAAGCTTTATGGTCTTCGTGATGTAACAGCAACTGTTAATTCGATTCCACTGATCGCAAGCTCGATTATGAGTAAAAAAATAGCAGCCGGTGCGGATGCCATCGTTTTAGATGTTAAAACGGGAGCAGGAGCTTTTATGAAAGTCATCGAGGATGCTAAAGAATTGGCAAAGGCTATGGTTGATATAGGAAACAATGTTGGCCGCATGACAATGGCTGTGATCTCAGATATGAGCCAGCCTTTAGGCTATGCAATCGGTAATGCATTAGAAGTTGAAGAAGCAATAAACACCCTTAAAGGGAAAGGACCAAAGGATTTACACGAACTTTGCCTCACACTAGGAAGTCACATGGTATTTCTTGCTAAGAAAGCAAACTCCTTAGAAGATGCACATAAAATGTTGGAAGAAGCCATTAAATCCGGAAGGGCACTTGAGAAATTTAAAACGTTTATAGCCGCACAAGGGGGGGACCCTTCACTGATTGATGATCCAAATAAGCTACCAAAAGCAAAATACAAAATTGAATTAGTAGCAAAAGAAAGTGGTTGGATTGAAACTATTACTGCCGATGAGGTCGGAAAAGCTGCCATGTTGCTAGGAGCTGGCAGAGCAACGAAAGAATCAAAGATTGATTTAGCAGTAGGAATCGTGCTCCGAAAAAAAGTAGGAGACCGAGTGGAAAAAGGGGAATCACTAGCAACGCTCCACACCAACTTTGAAAATGTTGAAGAAATTAAAAAGCTGCTTTATCAAAGCTTTGCGATATCTCTAAATGAAACAAAGTCCCCGCCATTAATTTACGAGAAAATTTCATAATCCTTAAATAAAGTAAAACGGGCATTCCAAAATATGGGATGCCCGTTTATTTTTCTTGAAAAATAATAAAATGTAAAATTTGGTATAAAACAATAAATTATGGAAAAAATGTCGTGTATGAAGAGTTAAACCTAAGGTTAGTATGTTTTCCAAATAAAGGAGGGAGATAAAATGAAAAAACGAGGTTCAAAGATTTTAATATGTTTTGTTTTTTTGTTGGCATTGTTTGCGCCAACAGGATTTGCTGAAGAAACGAAGGTTGATTTGGCAGAAGATGCATCATCTGCGATTTTGATTGAACGAGACACCGGCACCGTCCTCTTTGAAAAGGAAGCAGATAAAAAGCTGCCGCCAGCGAGTATGACCAAAATTATGACGATGTTACTTATCATGGAGGCATTGGATGAAGGGAAAATAAAGCTCACTGATAAGGTAAGAACAAGTGAATTTGCAGCTTCAATGGGGGGCTCTCAAATCTTTCTAGAAGCGGGAGAAGAAATGACAGTTGATGAGATGTTAAGAGGGATTGCGATTGCATCTGGTAATGATGCCTCTGTAGCGATGGCTGAACATATTGCAGGGTCTCACGATGGTTTTATTGAAATGATGAATAAAAAAGCAAAGGAGCTTGGTTTACAGAATACTAGCTTCAAAAATCCTACAGGATTACCAGCAACTGAGCATTATAGTACCGCACGGGATATGGCCATCATGGCGAAAGAATTATTAAAATATGACTTGATTACAAAATACACAGGTGTTTATGAGGATTACTTGCGGGAAAACACCGATAAAAAGTTTTGGTTAGTAAACACGAATCGGTTAGTAAAGTTTTATCCTGGGGTTGATGGTGTTAAAACCGGCTTTACAAATGAAGCCAAATATTGCTTAACAGCAACGGCTAAGAAAGACGGAATGAGAGTGATTGCTGTTGTAATGGGTGCACCAACACCAAAAGACCGGAACAGA
The DNA here is from genome assembly GCA_016841285.1 of Guptibacillus hwajinpoensis. GTDB lineage: Bacteria > Bacillota > Bacilli > Bacillales > Bacillaceae_J > Schinkia. The sequence continues at coordinate 3,767 of JAENZK010000154.1, forward strand.
CAGATTACAAAAATGTTAGATTATGCGTTTAGTCAATATCGGACACACCCAATGTATGAACGCAATCAACCATTATCAAAGGTGAAAGTATCAAAAGGAGATAAATCTACTATCAATGTTGTTACATCGGAGCATATTTCACTTTTAACAAAAAAAGGGGAAAGTGTTGATGATGTCCAGCAAGAAATAATAATCAATGAAAATATTAAGGCGCCGATCAATAAAGGAGATGAATTAGGAAAGTTAGTATTGAAAAAAGGAGATAAAATCCTAGTTGAAAGTCCTTTAGTAGCGGGAACTAATGTCAAAGCCGCTAGTTGGTGGCATCTGTTTAAGAGAACGATTGGCGATTTTGCTAAATTTTCAAATTAGCATCGCAAAAATAAATACGAATAAACACTAATAACCACTAGTTTTGTCGTGTTGCAGGAATTCCTTAAAAGAATAGCGAAAAGACTCACTTAAGACTTTCAGATTAGGAGGAATTGAGTTGAGTCTCGTCATCAATTTGGAAACAAAAAAAGATGTACTGCTCATCCGTTTAAAAGGAGAGCTTGACCACCACACAGCAGAGAATTTACGTAATAAAGTTTCAGACGAAATTGAAAAAAATAATATTCACCACATTATTTTGAATTTAGAAGAACTTGCCTTTATGGATAGTTCTGGTTTAGGTGTCATCTTAGGCCGCTATAAACAAATACAAAGTCAAGGAGGAGAAATGGTTGTTTGTTCCATTTCACCTGCAGTAAAAAGACTTTTTGAAATGTCAGGGTTATTCAAAATCATCCGCTTAGTAGATGATGAACAATATGCCCTAAAAACATTGGGGGTGGCCTAGGTGAAAAACAAAATGGAAATAAAATTTTCTGCACTAAGCCAGAATGAATCTTTTGCTCGCGTTACGGTTGCAGCGTTCATTGCACAGCTAGATCCAACTTTAGATGAATTAACAGAAATTAAAACGGTTGTATCTGAAGCAGTTACGAATGCCATTATCCATGGATATGAAAATAACCTGGATGGTGAAGTGTATATTTCTGTCACACTTGATGAAGGCGCCGTTCATATTACAATTAAAGACGACGGTATAGGAATTGCTGATCTAGATGAAGCCAGACAACCATTGTTTACAACAAAACCTGAGTTAGAACGTTCAGGAATGGGCTTCACAATTATGGAAAACTTTATGGATGATATAGTAATTGAATCGTCATTGCATGAAGGAACAACGATTCATTTAACTAAATACTTAGCTAATAGTAAAGCTTTATGTAATTAAGGAGATCTGCCTATGGATGTGGAGGTCAAAAAACAAAAGAGTGAAACGTATTTAAAAGACCATGAAGTGAAGGAATTGATTGAGCGTAGTCAGGTAGGGGATCAAGAGGCGAGAGATTTAATTGTTCAAAAAAATATGCGCCTTGTTTGGTCGGTTGTTCAACGTTTTATTAACCGTGGCTATGAACCAGATGATCTTTTTCAAATTGGTTGTATCGGTTTACTTAAATCAGTAGATAAATTTGATTTATCATATGATGTAAAGTTTTCAACCTACGCTGTCCCAATGATCATTGGAGAAATTCAAAGATTCATTAGAGATGATGGAACGGTTAAGGTAAGTCGATCCTTAAAGGAAACTGGAAATAAGATTAGAAAAATGAAAGACGATTTAACTAAAAGGTTTGGCAGGGCTCCGACTATTACAGAAATAGCGGAAGAGCTTGAAATTACCCCAGAGGAAGTTGTACTGGCACAGGAAGCAAGCAGGACTCCATCCTCCATTCATGAAACTGTATATGAAAATGACGGTGACCCAATTACTCTTCTTGATCAAATTGCTGACCACTCGGAAGCAAAATGGTTTGATAAAATTGCACTACAAGAAGCGATAAGGGGCTTGGATGAGAGAGAACGTTTAATCGTTTATTTGCGTTATTATAAAGACCAAACACAGTCAGAAGTGGCTGGAAGATTAGGAATTTCTCAAGTACAGGTTTCACGCCTTGAGAAAAAAATTCTTCAACAAATGAAAGAGCAGATGGATATTTGACAGTAATTGTCAAATATCCTTTTTTTGTTCCCGGAACCATTTATTGGACAGATGATTTCCGAATGAGGCAACTATTCCACAACCATACTACTTATACAAGGATTAGCTTAACGAAATGAGGTGGACCGGATGAAAGAGGATACGATATATCTCAGGATGCGGCTAAGAGTACAAACTAAACCAGATTCAATCATAAAAATAGGGGATATCGCTCAAGTTATCGGTCCCGAAAATACAGTTAACCAAATCCGGAAACTGTCGTTATACAAGATTTCCAAAAGCGACAAAAATATTGTAGTAATTGATCTTATGCATATTATCGAAATGATCCAAAGCTTTGATTCTTCCATTGATATTCAAACGATTGGACCAACGCAAACGATAGTTGATGTGATCTATAAACCCAAAAAGCCGAACATCGGATTTATCATACTCGTTTGGCTCTTGTTATTTATCGGATCGGCGATTACAATTATGAACTTCCATGAGGATGTATCAATGCAGCAGGTTCATCAAAAACTTTACTATATTATAACCGGGGAAGAACTAATAAAGCCGTTACTATTACAAATCCCATATTCTTTAGGATTGGGAATTGGGATGATCTTATTTTTTAACCATCTATTTAAAAAGCGAATCAATGAAGAACCAAGTCCCCTTGAAGTTGAGATGTTTAAATACCAACAAGATTTAGATCAATATGTAATTATTAAAGAAAATAAAGAAACTGTAAAAAGAGTTGGCCATGACCATTAAAATTTTGTTGACGATATTTATAGGATTTGCAGGGGGACTTGCAGTTGGTGCCGGTTTTGTAGCTTTTCTAACCGTCCTAGGTGTTATTCCAAGATTGACACAATTAACAAAAACGATGAAGTATATTCGTTTATATGAATGGGGTGTTGTTTTAGGAGCTATAGCGGGCGGGTGGATTGGCTTAAGAGAAACAGTCTACCAACTTTCATCTTTATTTGTGATTCCAATTGGGCTGGCAAATGGCATCTTTGTAGGAATGCTGGCGGCTGCATTGACGGAAGTATTAAATGTATGGCCGATTTTAGCAAAAAGGATTGGTGTTCAGGAGAAATTAATAATTTTATTGTCTGCAATCTTTTTCGGAAAAGTTTTTGGATCTTTATTTCATTGGATTTATTTTGTCGACTTAATAAAACATTCATGAATTCAGGTGACTGAAATGGGAGAAAAATTCTCAAAAGAAAATTATAAACAACAGATAAAATCTTTCCACCCTAAACAATCTATTATTACTAATTGCTCGAAAGCTTTTATAATTGGCGGCCTTATTTGTATGATTGGCCAAGGAATACAAAACCTTTATATTTCGTTTTTTAATTTTACTAAAACAAGTGCTACAAATCCTACTATTGCGACCATTATTCTCTTGGCAGCACTATTTACCGGAATGGGGATATTTGATAAATTAGGTCAATTTGCCGGTGCTGGAACACTAATACCAGTTACAGGCTTTGCAAACTCCATGACAAGTGCAGCGCTGGAACATAAGAGTGAAGGTTTAGTTTTAGGGGTTGCAAATAATATGTTTAAAATAGCGGGAACTGTTCTTGTATATGGAGTGGTAGCAGCGGCGATTATTGGATTTATACGTTTTTCAATAACAATTTTATTGACATAAAGGGATGATCCTGATGGGAAGATTAGGTAAGCAATCCTGGTTATTTAAAAATGATATTTTTATTAACTCAACAGGTACTGCTGTCGGTCCGACTGAAGCAGAAGGACCACTTGGTTCAAGTTTTGATATAAGATATGAAGATCTTTATTGTGGTCAAAAGAGTTGGGAACTGGCTGAAAGAAAATTAATGGAAGATTCGATTAATGTCTGTTTAGCTAAAGTTAATTTAAAATATGAAGATATTGATTTCTTTTTGGCGGGAGATTTATTAAATCAGAATGTTACTGCTAACTATACGGCTCGAGGAAATCAAATTCCTTTTTTATGTATGTTCGGTGCATGTTCAACTTCGATGGAAACTCTCGCTGTCGCTTCCTCATTAATAGATGGTGGCTTTGCCGACAAAGTGTTAGCGTCAGTTAGCAGTCATAACGCAACAGCGGAGCGGCAGTTTCGAAGCCCAACCGAGTTTGCTGGTCAAAAACCAGATACAGCCACATTTACAGTTACAGGTGCAGGTACTATTTTAGTCGGCAAAGAAAAAAGTCCTATTAAAATAACAGCAGCAACAATTGGGCGGGTCATTGATTATGGTATTGGTAATCCCCTTGATATGGGCTCTGCTATGGCTCCGGCAGCAGCTGATACGATTATGGCACACTTTCGTGATTTTGGAAAAACTCCACAGGATTATGATCTTATAGTTACCGGAGATTTATCTGGGGTTGGAACCCCAATTTTGCGAAAAATGTTGACAGATGAGGGGTACCAAGTTGGTGCAAGTCTGAACGATTGTGGTCTAATGATTTATCATGCTGAACAAGATGTATTTGCAGGTGGAAGTGGTTGTGCCTGCTCTGCCGTTGTCACCTATGGTTATCTAATCAACGAGCTTAAAAAGGGTAATTTAAAGAGGATTTTAGTTGTAGCAACGGGTGCATTATTAAGTCCGATTATGATCCAGCAGAAGGAGACCATTCCAACCATAGCACATGGTGTTGTTTTTGAAAGGGTGGAATAAAGATGATGGAATATATAACTGCTTTTATAGTCGGCGGCATTTTTTGTACAATAGGACAAGTTCTTTTAGATAAATTCAAACTAACACCTGCACATGTTTTAAGTTCATTCGTTGTGGCAGGAGCTATACTAGAAGGGTTTGGGCTATATGATAAATTAATTGACTTTGCAGGGGCGGGTGCTACTGTACCAATTTCAAGCTTTGGCCATTCTTTAATCAATGGAGCGATGGCTGGTGCGGAAGAACATGGATTTACAGGAATTATCACAGGGATGTTCCAACTAACATCGGCAGGTCTTTCTTCCGCTATTTTGTTTGCATTTTTAGTAGCATTAGTCTTTCGTCCAAAAGGGTAAGGTGATATTCTCATGAAACGAAAAGTCATATTGGTTACTGATGGTGATGAATACGCAAATAATGCAATTAAGTATGCTGCAAAAAAAGTGGGGGGACGTTGTATCTCCCAGTCAGCTGGGAATCCTACGAAGTTATCAGGGGATGAAATGATTAAATTAGTTCATTCAGCTCCGAATGATCCCGTGTTTCTAATGTTTGATGATAGTGGGATAACAGGTGAAGGTTCTGGTGAAAAAGCCTTGAAATATGTGGCAAAACATCCTGATATTGAACTAATAGGAGTCGTAGCAGTTGCGGCACGGACACGGCATAATGAATGGGCAAGAGTAGATGTTTCGATTGATAGGGATGGGAATTTAACAGAATATGGTGTCGACAAAAATGGTTTGCCTGATATTGAAATTGGCAGAATAAATGGTGACACTGTTTATGTTTTGGATGAAATAGATGCTCCTATTATAGTAGGGGTCGGTGATATTGGAAAAATGGCCAGATATGATTCCGTCAAAAACGGCTGCCCGATTACACTAAAAGCCGTTGAACTGATTTTGGAAAGGAGTGGATTTCATGAAAGCCACAGATAATGTCCTGATACCAATTTCACCCACAATTGCGAAAAATGAGGAATTTTTAAAGAATAAAATTGGTATAGGAACCAGCTTTGATTTAGGTGTTCGAAAGCTAAAAATATTGAAAAAAGATATTCAGCTTTATTACTTAAATGGACTTTGTGATTCCGCCTATATTATTGAATTATTAAAGGAATTAGTAGAAATCAATGATAATGAACGTTCCTTCCGAACAAATACAAAAGAGGTTATTCACAATCGACTCATACACCAACAAGTAGAAGAAGCCAAAGATATGGACAAAATTGTTGACCAGCTTCTTTCCGGCCTTATTATTATTATGATTGATGGGGAAGATACCGCTTTTGTAGTTGATGTTCGAAGTTATCCAGGTCGTAATCCTGAGGAACCGGATACTGAAAAGGTTGTGCGTGGTGCAAGGGACGGTTACACAGAGAATATTGTTGTCAATACAGCTTTAACGCGAAGACGAATTCGTGACGAACGATTGCGGCATGAAATCATTCAAGTTGGTGAACGTTCGAAAACGGATATTTGTGTGGCTTATCTTCAAGATGTAGCTGACCCTAATCTCGTTGAAATTATAAAAAAAGAACTCAAGAAAATTGAAATAGATGGGATTCCAATGGCTGATAAAACAGTGGAGGAATTTATTGTAAAACAAGGATGGAATCCTTATCCAATGGTTCGCTATACAGAAAGGCCGGATGTAGCGGCTACTCATTTATTTGAGGGCCATGTTGTCATAATGGTTGATACATCACCAAGTGTTATTATTACCCCAACAACTTTTTTTCATCATGTTCAACATGCAGAAGAATATCGTCAAACACCATCCATTGGCGCTTTTTTACGATGGGTTCGCTTTATCGGAATGATCGCTTCTGTTTTATTAGTTCCAGTTTGGTACCTTTTTGTGAAAAATGAAGAACTGCTACCTAATTCTTTAGAGTTTATTGGACTGAAAGAGGAATATACAATTCCGATTATGATTCAGCTAATACTAGCAAATTTAGGAATTGATATGTTGCGGATGGCTGCCATACATACGCCAACTCCATTATCAACAGCAATGGGTTTAATTGCGGCAGCATTAATTGGACAAATTGCCATCGATGTAGGTCTATTTTCTGCAGAAGTTATTCTTTATGTTGCTGTGGCCGCAATTGGGTCATTTGCAACTCCAAGCTATGAGTTAAGCGTAGCAAATAAGCTGGCCCAAATCTTTTTAATGTTTGCCGTCTTTTTCTTGGATGTACCAGG
>JAENZK010000155.1 GCA_016841285.1 Guptibacillus hwajinpoensis
AATAATATAACAATTGGGAGAGTACTTAACTTTTTCTTGAGTTACAGATTTCATAATTTTGGCATTAGTTGCAACTAGGTCATCACGACTCATACCAGGTTTGCGGGCAAGACCTGCAGTAATAATAACAACATCAGAATCAGCAGTGTCTTCATAATTTGATGTACCAATGATATTTGAATCAAATCCTTGAACAGGTGATGCCTCTAACATATCTAAAGCTTTCCCTTTTGTAGGATTCTCTAATTGTGGAATATCAACGATGACTACATCCCCAAGCTCCTTTTGTGCTGCCAAAAACGCTGCAGTAGCACCAGTAAAACCTGCTCCAATGACAGAAATCTTTTTACGCTTAATTGTCATTTCCAGTACCCCCTCAATTTTATATGTAATTATGAGACTGACCCATAATCGGATCAGTCTCATAGATAACACTATTTAAAAGTAGACTTATTACTTAGCCATGTTTTTGATTAACTCATCGCCGAATTCAGAACATTTAACTTCAGTTGCACCTTCCATTAAACGAGCGAAGTCATAAGTTACAACCTTGCTTTCAATTGTTTTCTCAATTGAGTCAACTACCAATTTAGCTGCTTCTGTCCATCCTAAGTGTTCAAGTAATAACACACCAGATAGGATAACAGATGAAGGGTTTACTTTATCTAAACCTGCATATTTAGGTGCAGTACCGTGTGTTGCTTCGAAGATCGCATGTCCTGTTTCGTAGTTAATGTTAGCTCCTGGAGCAATACCGATACCACCTACTTGTGCAGCAAGTGCATCAGAAATAAAGTCACCGTTTAGGTTCATTGTAGCTACTACACTAAACTCACGTGGACGAGTTAAAATTTGTTGTAAGAAGATATCAGCAATTGTATCTTTTACAATAATTTTTCCAGCTGCTTCTGCTTCGGCTTGTGCTTTATTAGCAGCATCTTTTCCTTCAGCTTCTACGATGCGGTCGTATTGAGCCCAAGTGAATACTTTGTCGCTAAATTCTTCTTCAGCAACTTCATATCCCCAGTTCTTGAACGCACCTTCAGTAAATTTCATGATATTACCTTTGTGAACTAGAGTCACGCTATCACGATTATTATCGATTGCATATTGGATTGCTGCACGAACTAAGCGCTTTGTACCTTGTTCTGAAACTGGCTTAATACCAATACCAGAAGTTTCAGGGAAGCGGATTTTCTTAACTCCCATTTCGTTTTGTAAGAAGTTAATGATTTTTTCAACTTCAGGAGTTCCTTTTGCCCATTCGATTCCAGCATAAATATCTTCAGTATTTTCACGGAAGATTACCATATCTGTATCTTCAGGACGCTTAACTGGTGACGGTACACCATTGAAATAACGTACTGGACGTAAGCAAGTGAAAAGGTCTAATTCTTGACGTAATGCAACGTTTAAAGAGCGAATTCCACCACCGATTGGTGTTGTTAATGGACCTTTAATCGCAATTATGTATTCCTTAATTACATCTAAAGTTTCTTGTGGTAACCATTCACCAGTTTGATTGAATGCTTTTTCACCAGCTAAAACTTCTTTCCATACAAGTTTCTTCTCGCCATTGTATGCTTTTTCAACTGCTGCTTGTAATACGCGTGATGCAGATGCCCAAATATCAGGACCAATTCCGTCTCCCTCAATGTATGGGATTACTGGATTATTTGGTACGTTTAATACCCCATTGTCTACTGTGATTTTTTGTCCTTCTGTCACTTTCCCTTACCTCCTAAACATTTTGAGTAGGCCTATCTATTTATACGGCCTAGTTTATATTTATTCACACCGAGAAGAGGGAAGTACTTCTCCTCCCTCGATGTCATTTATAGTATAAAGTTTTTATTAACGATTTTCAATCGGTGTCCACTTTTGTTTGTCTGGACCAATATAATCTGCACGAGGGCGGATTAAACGATTGTTATCATACTGCTCTAAGATATGAGCTAACCAACCAGAAACGCGGCTGATTGCAAAGATTGGTGTAAATAAATCATGGTCGATACCTAAGCTGTGGTATACAGATGCTGAATAAAAGTCAACGTTTGGTGGTAGATTTTTCGCTGAAGTAACAATACCTTCCAACTTTTCAGACATCTCGTACCATTTTGGCTCGCCAGTGATTGTTGTTAATTGTTTTGACATTTTCTTAAGATGCTTTGCACGTGGGTCACCTTTACGATATACACGGTGTCCAAAGCCCATAATTTTTTGTTTATTTGCAAATGCATTTTCAGCATACGCTTCTACATTTTCAACAGAACCGATCTCTGTAAGCATTTTCATAACTGCTTCATTTGCACCACCATGTAAAGGTCCTTTTAAAGCACCGATAGCAGCTGTAATTCCAGAATACACATCAGAAAGAGTTGCAACACATACACGTGCAGTGAATGTAGATGCATTCAATTCATGGTCCGCATGTAATACCAATGCTTTGTCAATTGCTTCAATAGCAATAGGCTCAGGTTCTTTTCCACTTAACATATATAGGAAGTTTGCAGCTATACTTAAATCCGCGCGAGGTGATACAGGTTCTTGTCCTTTACGGATTCTAGAGAATGCTGCAACTAACGTCGGAAGTTTTGCTTGAAGACGAATTGCTTTACGAAAGTTTGCTTCTTTATCCATTACATCTGCTTCGTCATCGAATAGACCAAGCATTGATACTGCTGTACGTAAAGCAGCCATTGGATGAACTTTATCGATAGGATATGACCTAAAATGCTCAATAATTGCTTGAGGAATACTTGCGTTCTCTGCAAGCTGTTGCTTTAACTCTGCTAACTCCTCTTTATTTGGAAGTTTATAATGCCATAAAAGATATACTACCTCTTCAAAACTTGCATTTTCAGCTAAATCATCAATGCCGTACCCCACATACGTTAATTCATCATCAATAATTGAGCTTACTTTCGATTGTGTGGCTACTACCCCTTCAAGACCACGAGTTACTGTCATACTTATCCCCTCTCCTTTACTAATAAAGTATACTAATAAATACCCCAACCCACTAGATTCTATCTAGTAAAAAGAAATAGTAAAAAGAAAATGCTTTCATTTCCTTTTTGCAAAAAATGTCGGAAGGATAGACATAAGCCTATTATAAACAATAATCAGACTTTTGTGAATTGAAAAGTGCATAAAAAAATTGTTTAAAATACTAAATGCCTATAACTGCAAACAATTTCATGAGTAAATATGCAATCCCGGCCGCTATTAGTGGTCCTACAGCTATACCCTTAAATAATACAACTGCTAAAATAGTACCAATAACGAGGGCAGCCGTAATATGGGGGTCATCCTTTAGTAAATCAAGACCGTATTTTGCAATGATCGCTACAAATATACCTGAACCAAGAGCAATCCATGCATAAGTTGATTTTAGAGCTTCCATAAGCTGTTTAAAACCTATATCGCCAGTTGCGATTGGAACTAACACAGCAATTGTGATTACAATTACTCCAAGATTAATTCCTTTTGCTTGCAGGTACGGAAAGACTTTCCCGTCAAGTCCAATCACTTTTATTCCAATAAGAACGGATATTGCTATCACTAATGATTGATTTTTACCAATAATACCTATAATTAGTAATAACAATAAAAATATCATTGGTTGTGAAATCATGAAGTCATCCTTCCTTTTGTTCACTTCCAAATTTATCGTATCATATTGGACAAAAATTCGCCACAAATTCATTTCCGTGGGATTTACTTTTTTTCTTTCTTTACAACTCTATACATTGTAAAATATTACTAAAATAACAAATGGAAGGGCGGTATCATTGAATTCACAGTATATTTATGCAACTCTAAGATTCATACTGGTTCTGGCCATTATCATCGTTGCACCCATAGCCATATATTTCATTTCATCTGTAACATATCCATTTATTATAGCTTTTATACTGGCTTTCATCATGAATCCTTTGGTGAATTTGCTGGAGTTTAAAACAAAAATGCCTAGAACTTTAGCTGTTCTCATTGTGATGTTTTTGATTATTGGAGTAGTTGCGGGTCTTTTAACATTGCTCGTGGCTGAGATCATATCTGGATCCGATTATCTTGCACGGGTTGTCCCAACACAATTTGAAAACTTGGTTACTTATATTGAAGAATATATAGCCAATCAAATTATTCCATTCTATAACCAACTTTTAATCTTTTTCAATGATCTAGATGCAGGACAACAGGATTCCATTATCCAAAATATTCAAGACGTCGGATCTGCGATTGCTTCTAAGGTTAGTGCGTGGATCGAGGCATTTCTTCGGGCAATTCCAGCTTTCATTGGTGTATTGCCAAATATTGCAACAGTCTTGATCTTTTCTTTGTTGGCAACTTTTTTTATAAGCAAAGACTGGTATCGTCTTAAAGCCTATGGCAGCAAATTTCTTCCGAAAAAATTCCAAACGAGTGGTAGAAATGTTTATGATGATTTAAAGAAAGCCTTAGTAGGTTTTATTAAAGCACAGGCTACTTTAATCTCGATTACCGCCATCATTGTATTAGCTGGTCTTCTTATCTTTAGAGTAGAATACGCCATTACAATCGCCTTAATTATTGGAATTGTAGATGTAATGCCTTATTTAGGAACAGGTGCAATTTTTGTGCCCTGGATTGCCTACTTAGTGTTTACAAATGATCTTGGCTTGGCAATCAAGCTTTCGATTCTTTATTTAATCGTCCTTATCGTTAGACAAGTAATGGAGCCAAGGGTATTGTCTTCAAGCATCGGGCTTGACCCATTAGCGACATTAATTGCATTATTTGTAGGATTTAAGCTATTTGGTTTTCTTGGGTTAATTATTGGGCCTGTAACCCTTGTCCTTTTTAATACGTTGAATCATTCTAATGTTTTTAGAGATATTTGGACCTTTATTATTGGTAAAAAAGAAGCGTAGAAAGCAAATGCTTTCTACGCTTTTTGATGTCTAGCTCCAGCGCCCAGCGACTCGTAAACTTCGCTCATCTCCCTACGATAAGTCAACAGTGGAGGATTTCGCAAGCTCATCGCCGGATATCCTTTATCTCAGTCGATGCGCTCCAGTTTATACGTCGCTGAACGGGCGCTTCCGCTTTTCGATTTATCTTCTAATGATATAAAATTGGCCGTTTCGCAGGTTTTTTTCTAGCCAATTTTTCATTATCTTTTTAAAAAATACCCGGGTTGAGGGCAACAGTAAAACAATTCCAAAAAGGTCTGTTATAAATCCTGGGGTTAGTAGTAATAAACCTCCTACGAGAATGCAAATACCGTCCAGGATAGATTCTCCTGGTAATTGTCCGTAGGACATTTGTGTTTGGGCGTCACGAAACGCCTTTAATCCTTGGTTTTTAGCGAGCCACGCTCCAATAAAGCCAGTTGCTACCATGAGAACGATTGTCGGCAGGAAGCCGATTGTATTACCTGAAAGAACTAATAAGCTAATTTCAAGTGCCGGTACTATAATTAATAACAGTATTAATAGACGCAAAATAGTCTAACCCCTTTGTGCTTTAGAATTGTAATCCAAATAAAAAGAGAGAAGGATTGTCCCCTCTCTCTATCTTACACAAAATTATAATAAAAAGCATAATCAAATGCGCCTTGGCGTATGAATATAGTTAAATGACGCTGGTTAGTCCATTGTAAACGTCGCCGCGGGCTGCATCTACTGTAATTTCCTGCCCATCTTTAAATAAAGTTGTCGCATTTGGTATCCCGACAATGACCGGTATGCCGAGGCTAAGTCCGATTACAGCAGCATGACTTGTTAATCCGCCTTCTTCCGTAATAATGGCAGCTGCATTTTCAATGAATGGCATCATATCGCGATCGGTACCTATTGTGACGACAATAGCTCCATCCTTCATTCTACTTTCAGCCTCTTTGGCATTATTTATGATGATCACTTCACCTGTCGCCGTTTTACGACCGATTCCTTGGCCTTTTGCAATAACATCTCCGATAATATGGACCTTCATCAAATTAGTAGTACCTGGTGTTCCGACTGGTACACCAGCAGTTAAAACAACCAAATCACCATGGGAAACAAGTCCTGTTTCCAAAGCTTCTTGAACTGCAGTATCAAGCATTTCATCTGTCGTTTCTGCTGGCTTACCAACTTTAGTGAAAACCCCCCAAACTAGAGCAAGCTTTCTTGAAATCGCATCATTTGGTGTAACAGCAATGATCGGTGCTTTTGGGCGATATTTAGAAATACTTTGAGCAGTCGACCCACTTTCAGTAGGCGTAATGATTGCTGTTACATTTAAGTTTAAGGCAGTATGTGCCACAGATTGGCTGATCGCATCCGTTATCGTTATTTCACTTTCTTTTCTTCGGGCAGTCAATAATTCCTGATAAGATAAAGCAGTTTCCGCTTTCGACGCAATTCGGTCCATCGTCTGAACTGCCTCTTTAGGATAGGAGCCAGCAGCTGTTTCACCAGAAAGCATAATCGCATCTGTCCCGTCAAAGATGGCATTTGCAACATCACTTGCCTCAGCCCTTGTCGGTCTTGGATTTCTTTGCATTGAATCAAGCATTTGTGTCGCCGTAATAACCGGTTTTCCGGCTGTATTACATTTTCTAATCAGCATCTTTTGAACAAGCGGCACATCTTCCGCTGGAATTTCAACACCTAAGTCTCCACGTGCAACCATTAATCCATCGGAAACCTCGAGGATTTCATCAATATTATCGACGCCTTGTTGGTTTTCGATTTTTGGGATAATTCTAATTGATTCCCCGTTGTTTTTTTCTAAAAGCTCACGGATCGCAAGAACATCTTGTGCCTTTCTGACAAATGAAGCGGCGATAAAATCAACCTTTTGTTCGATTCCAAACAAAATATCCTGAGCATCTTTTTCAGTCATAGCCGGAAGATTAATAATTACATTAGGGACATTAACACCTTTTTTATTTTTTAACACACCACTATTTATTATTTTTGTTCGGATTTCATCATTTTGTTTATCTAAAACCTCTAATTCAATTAACCCATCATCGAGCAAAATTTTTGAGCCTTTATCAACGTCGTGAATTAAACCTGGATATGTAATTGAAAATTTCTCTACAGTGCCTGTAACTTCTGTCATCGAAATTACTATCTCATTTCCAGCCTGGAGATGGATCTCACCGTTTTCCATATTATGTGTTCTAATTTCGGGTCCTTTCGTATCCAAAAGAATCGCCACGGTTTTTCCTACACTATTGGCTGCTTCTCTTATACTATGAATACGTGCGCCATGCTCTTCATAGTTTCCATGTGAAAAGTTTAATCGTGCAACATTCATTCCAGCTTGCATTAAATCCATTAAAGTTTCTACTGATTCACTAGCAGGACCTATAGTACATACTATTTTTGTTTTTCTCATTTACTTTTAAAGCCTCCTATATTGATCAAATGCGCCTTGGCGTATTTGCGCCCAGATTTTTTAGGCCCACACGATGTGGGTCACAAAGACGTTGCCACAGGATGTGGCGTACTTAGTCTTTGATCTTAGCTCGAAAAACTACCGCTGAAAATCTGAGGCATCCGCCGGAGGCATAAATTTAACTTTATTCAGTTCTACTGGATAAAGTTAAATTGATAACTCCTGTGAAAGTTTGTACATGTCTTCGTCTATTTTATGTACTTTAGTTAGAGCTTCCAAGATGTCGTGATCCACAATTTGGTTTCGTTCAATTCCAACCATTCTGCCTGCTTTCCCTTCAAGAAGCAGTTCAACAGCTCTTGCCCCTAATCTACTGGCCAACGTCCGGTCAATCGCAGTAGGCTTACCGCCCCGTTGAATGTAGCCCAACACTGTGGCCCTTGTTTCTAATTTTGTTGCCTCTTGAATCTTCTTACTCAACTCTATTCCACTGCCAACGCCTTCGGCAACAATAATTATACTATGCTTTTTCCCACGTTCGTGTCCACGCAAAATTCGCCCTACAATCTCGTCCATATTATAATCCACTTCAGGGATAATAATAGACTCTGCACCACCAGCAAGACCTGCCCATAAAGCAATATCCCCGGCATTCCTTCCCATTGTTTCAATAACATAGGTTCTTTCGTGAGAGGTAGCTGTGTCACGAATTTTGTCAATGGCATCTATAACTGTATTTAGTGCCGTATTAAATCCAATCGTAAAATCTGTTCCAGGTATATCGTTATCAATCGTTCCAGGTATGCCTATACACGGAAAACCTTTTTCAGTCAGCTTTGCTGCCCCCCGAAAAGATCCGTCACCACCGATAACAATAAGCCCTTCAATACCATATCGGTTTAATTCACCAAGCGCCTTTTGTCTGCCTTCTTCAGTTTTAAATTCATCACAGCGTGCGGTATAGAGCATTGTGCCCCCACGATGTATAATATCACCAACAGAACCAAGTTCCAATTTCCTCATGTCTCCAGTTATTAGACCAGTATAGCCGTAATTAATCCCGTAGACTTCTAAACCATGATAAATAGCTTTTCTTACAACCGCACGAATGGCTGCATTCATTCCCGGTGAATCCCCGCCGCTTGTTAGAACCCCAATTTTTTTCATATAGGTCACCTCTTATTCTTTCTTATCATGCCATTTTTGATGTGATTTTAATTCATGTGTAAATTAAATTATATAGTAAAACGTGCTTTCAGAACATTGAAAGCACGTTTTACCTCATTCAAAAATTTAATTTACCCCAATATATTCATCACTAAAAGAGATTTTACCGATATTTTTATATTTTAGGTACCTATTCTGAACAAGCGTTTCTTCATTAAGGGCTGTAAGCTCACTCAACGATTTTTCTATTACTTTGTCAATTTCTTTTGCTTGCATTACAACATCACGATGAGCTCCACCCTTAATTTCTGGGATAATTTCATCAATGACTCCAAGCTCTTTTAAATCCGGTGCTGTAATTCGCATTGATTCTGCAGCTTTTTTCGCTAGACTTGCATCTCTCCATAAAATAGAGGCTGCTCCTTCTGGTGAAATAACGGAGTACGTCGAATTTTCGAGCATATGGATATGGTTTCCAATACCAATTCCAAGTGCTCCACCACTACCTCCTTCACCGATAACAATGCTAATCACCGGTACAGTTAAGCCAGCCATTTCGAATAAATTTTTGGCAATCGCTTCGCTTTGGCCTCTTTCCTCTGCAGCCTTCCCGGGGTATGCACCTTTCGTATCAATAAACGTAATAATAGGACGATTAAATTTCTGAGCCTGCTGCATTAGTCGTAAAGCTTTGCGGTAGCCTTCCGGGTGGGGCATCCCAAAGTTGCGGCGGATATTTTCTTTCGTATCTTTCCCACGTTGATGACCTATTACTGTCACTGGAATACCATGATACTTTGCAATACCACCTACAATTGCCTCGTCATCACCAAACACGCGGTCCCCGTGTAATTCTATAAAATCAGAAAAAAGGTGTCCAATATAGTCAAGAGATGTAGGTCTATTTGGGTGGCGGGCAATTTGCACCCGATCCCAAGGCTTTAGATTGCCATAGACATCATTTTCAAGCTTTTCTAATCTTGTTTCTAATTTTACTATTTCATCAGAAAGGTCAATTTCCTTTTCTTCAGTAAACTTTTTTAACTCTGCAATTTTTTTTCTTAGTTCAATAACTGGACGTTCAAATTCCATTTCTCCTGCCAATGAAAGAACACCTCCTCCTAATTATTTTGACCGTTACTATGAATATCGAGAACCGTTGATAAGGTTTCTTTCAATTCGTTTCTTTTTACAATTTTATCCAATTGACCGTGCTTTAATAAAAATTCGGCTGTTTGGAAGTCTTCTGGTAATTCCTCGCGGATTGTCTGCTCAATAATCCTTCTACCAGCAAAACCAATTAATGCTCCAGGTTCTGCAAAATTATAGTCACCTAATGACGCAAAACTTGCTGATACTCCTCCAGTTGTTGGGTGAGTCATTACGGATATAATTAAACCGCCGCTATTGCTTAATGCTTTCAGTGCTGCACTTGTTTTAGCCATTTGCATTAAGCTAAGAACACCTTCCTGCATTCTGGCACCACCAGATGCAGTAAAGATAATGAACGGAATTTTACGTTCCAGCGCTCTTTCAATCGCACGCGTAATTTTTTCCCCGACAACAGAACCCATACTACCCATCCGGAATCCTGAATCCATGACTGCAATAACCGTATCGAAGCCATTGATCTTCCCTTCACCAGTAACAATCGCTTCATTTAAACCCGTTTTTTCGCGATCCTTTTCCAGTTTTTCAAGATAATCTGGAAAATCCAATGGATTTTCCGATATCATTTCTTGGTCAAATTCGATGAAAGTCCCATCATCAATCAAGCTTTCGATCCGGTCATGTGAATCCATTTGAAAATGATGACCACAAGCGGGGCACACCATCAAATTTTTCTTCAACTCTTTTGAGTACATTATTTTCTTGCAATCTGGACATTTCGTCATCAAGCCTTCTGGTACATCCTGTTTAGCCTGTTCAGAAGGTAGTGAGGCATATCTCTTTTTCTTTTTCCCGAATAAATCCTTAAGCAACCAAAAAACCTCCTAACCCAGCCGCCACCTACAAAATACATACAATAATCAAAGCTCTTCGAGTTGATAAAGTTAGTTATCTTCTATTACAGCCAGCCTTCTTGTTTTTTCTTTAATTTCTTCTGG
>JAENZK010000156.1 GCA_016841285.1 Guptibacillus hwajinpoensis
AGTATAAATCGTACCCTTACCAACGCCTGCAATCTTTGCAATATGATCTACAGTAGTCCCCTTAAAGCCAAACATTGAAAAAGATTGAGTTGCCGCCTGCATAATTTTTTCTCTTTTATCCATCATTTCACCACCAATTGACCGTTTTAGTTTTTCGGTCAGTTTTCTAAAAAATAATGTACCATATTTAAAACAAATCGACAAGGTTTAACTTCATACAGCGGAACCACTCCACTTTCCATAAATGTCCATAAAAATACATAATTATGAATATTTTTCTGAAAATTGTTAAGATATTGTGAAATTATCTTCAAAACTATTGAAAATGTGATAAATATCATATATTGTCGAATTAAGCCGAACATATAATAAAGGCATAAACAAATATAAAGAGATTATAAAAATATTGGAGGATCATGAGATATGAAAAAACGAATTCCATCTTTCGAGGAGCTAGTAAAGGAGAACAAATTAGAATTATTGCGTGATGAAAAAGAAATAGATCGCATTGAAATGAAATTAGAAAAGAAACACGAAAAACAACTTGTTGCAACTACATCAAGAAGATAAAAAAGTAAGGGGCTGGCACCCTAACTATGTACAAAAATATTAGAATTTTTCTAATATTTTGATACAAAGGTGCCAGACCCTCTTTTTTTACAATATATACTTGTAGCAAATAGGCCGACAAGGATAAGAAATGTTGCTAATAAGCCTCCTTCTGGACCAAAGTTTCCCCCTGTAAAGAGCTTCACACTGCTATCGATAGTTATATGATATAGCCCGTGTGGGTCAGTACCGCTAACCGGAAAACCAAACACATTTCCTTGAAAGTAATTCCATGTGATATGATAGCCAATCGGCATCCAAAGACTTTTTGTTGCATCATACATGTAGGAAAATAATAGCCCTACAAGACCAATGTTAATCAACCCAAAAGTGGAAACATTCGGGTTCATACCATGGAACAAAGAGAAAATTAGAGCTGACATTACATATAGAAGCCATTTCGAATTATGACGGTCTTCCATCGTTTTCATGATATAGCCGCGAAAGAATATTTCCTCGGAAAAGCCGACAAGGATAAACAAAATAAGGAAGGTCAAAGAATAGATAGAAAAATCAGGTACTAAAAGACTCCCTTTTACCGATATCTGTCCCGCGAACAACAATATAATAAATATAAGTGTCATGGATGCTCCACCTAAAAATAACCCGAACCCAAAATCCTTCATATATAAACTATTAAGCTCTAAGCCAAGCGTAACAACTTTTTTCTTATTAATATATTTCCATATTAGCAAACTACATATGATGGCACCTGCTACCCCACCACCATTCATCAAAAGTTCTATCCACGGGTAAAAGTCAGGCACTCCTGTCCGATACAAATACATCCCTGGTAAAGAAAACAGCAATTGAAAAATAATTAACATCACGCTCGCGAAAAATATAAGCCATCCCGATCGTACCATTCCAAATCTATTTTTAAAAATTCATAATCCCCCCCTATACTCCATACTCCTTACATGCTCGTATTATGTTTACGCAGCTTTGGATGGAATATTCTAATTCGTTTCGCATTTGATAAAGAATAAATCACAAGCGCAAGCCAAATAAAGGAAAAAGCAATAAAATCAATCTTCGTAAATTGTTCATGGTAAACAAATATGCCTAAACACAATGTTATCGTCGGTGAAATGTATTGAATGAAACCAATCATAGATAAAGGCACTCTTTTCGCAGCTTCCGCAAATAGCAATAGCGGGATAGCAGTCACAACTCCTGTTCCGATTAGTAATAAATTAGTTGTATTAAAAGAAAATAGTGCAAATCCTCCTTTGCCATCCAAATAAAGACTGATTAAATAAATAATGGCAATAGGGGTTACAACCATTGTTTCAACCGTTAACCCTGTAGTCGAGCTTAAATTTGCTTTCTTTTTAACAAGTCCATATAACCCAAAGCTTAATGCCAATAAAAGCGCAGCCCAGGGGATTTTTCCATATTGGATCGTCAGCACTAAAACACCAATAGCAGCCATGATAAAGGAAATGACTTGGATAAAGCTAAGTCTCTCTTTAAGGACGATAATTCCCAATAAAACACTAAATAGCGGATTAATATAATATCCCAAGCTGGTTTCAAGAACATGATTATTATTTACAGCCCAAATAAAAATAAGCCAGTTTCCGCTAATAAGTATTCCTGACATAACAACAGAGAATGCCAATATTGGTTTTGCTACAATTACTTTTACTTCTGACAGAAACTGCTTCCCCTTTTTGAAGCAAACTAATACAAAAATCATAAGAACAAACGACCAAAAAATGCGGTGGGCTAATATCTCCTCTGCCACCATATGATCTAATGTCTTCCAATATATAGGGAGGATCCCCCATATCATATAGGCAAATATCCCGTTTATGACACCCACCGATTGTTGTTTTTGTTCTTCTTCCATATCGCTACCTCGATTCTCACCTTCGATTAAATACCAATACAATAATAAAAATAATTATATGACTGCATCTCGGTTATTTCTACTTAAAATTATTCCAATAAAAGATTGACATTGACCCTAATGTAAGTAAGATGATAGATAGGCCCAAATTCATGTTAGGAGTGATATGGCTTGAAGAGACATTTAAACTATAGCGATATGGTAGATATTTGCGATGAAATAAACGAAAAGCATATTCCGACAGAGGATGCTTTTTATAATAAAATAGATGATCTGTTTGAACATACAAATTTAGAAGGATATGAATTAATTCTTCATTCCTTTAAAGAACTATTAAAAGTAGTCGACTTCGAGATTAATACTATAGAAAAGAATGTTAATATTTCCCCA
Organism: Guptibacillus hwajinpoensis; assembly: GCA_016841285.1. Lineage (GTDB taxonomy): Bacteria > Bacillota > Bacilli > Bacillales > Bacillaceae_J > Schinkia. The sequence goes on from JAENZK010000156.1 coordinate 2,855, forward strand.
AGTTGTGAAAAAGGCTGTGCCCATTGCTGCTATTTCCCAATTATCACAACAAAGTTAGAAGCTAAACTTATGGTAGGCACAATAAACAATATGCCTGATGAGCGAAAAACTCAAATTGTGAACCACTTAAAAACATACTTTACAAATCATGAGGACGCTATTAATAAACTTTGTTCTATCAATTTTAAAGAAGTAAAAGACTTTAAGCTTCAATATATATCAAAAGGGCTACCATGTCCGTTACTTAATGTAGAAACAAATGAATGTATCGCATATGAGATTCGACCTTTACCATGTCGAACATATTTAAATTATTGTAACCCTGTCGTTTGTAAGAAGGATTTTATCCCAAAAGAACCTTTTAGCTACGAATTTTTACGAGACTATTATATAGAAGCCTTAAATGAACTCGTTCAAACTATAATTTATGAAGATAACGATAATTACGGAATTCAATACCCGGATGATTTATTTCAAGTAGACTATCTGCCTATGCAGTTAAAAAATGAACTTTTTATGAATAAAGCGAAATAGTTCCTACACTATTTCGTTTTTTTTTACTTTTTAATCCATGCTTGGTTGGCAATATAAGGTATAATAATGGTGAAACTTGTCATAAGGTGGGTGGATATTTGTGAAAAAAGGACTATGTTTTACTAAAACAATCGTTACAGCATCTCTTCTTCTATCCCTTCTTGGCTGCACTACAGAGCAAGCAAATACAGAGGATAAAAAAAGTAATCCAGATTTAACGACTATTCATATCATTGCTGAATCTCCTGAAGCAATCACCTTGTTTCGGATGGAAGAAAAAGAAATATTGGATAAGTATGGCATTCAACTCATTTACAATTATCCGCAAAGGATTACGGATCGTTTAGAAGACTATCTTTTTTCAACTGAAGACACCTATGATATTTTTGTTATTTTCCCAGCGAAAATCCCATTATATATTGAAAGAAACATGCTGCTCCCTCTAGATCCGTATATTGCTAAAAACAAAGATTTTGAGAAGGATATTATTCCTGTTTATCGAAAGCTTTATATGAATTATGATAGTCATGATTATGGAGTAGTTTATGATGGCGATACCCGTTTATTATTTTATCGAAAAGACTTATTCGAAAAATACAATGATGAATATAAACAACAATATGGAGTTGACCTTACTCCTCCCGAGACCTGGAAAGAATATGAACAGGTTGCAAAATTTCTAACCCGTGACACTGATGGAGATGGAAAAATAGATATATACGGTACAGCCACATTAAATGCTGATTCAAAGCGGTACATTTGGTTTGCCGAGCGTTTTATTTCAATGGGTGGCAAATATTTCGATGAAAACATGCATCCGCTGATAACTTCTAAAGAAGGAATTCGTTCCATCGAAGAGCAGATGGCATTAGAGAAGAGTGGATCTACACCACCGCAGTCCATGTTTGACTGGGTCGATCTGAATAACGCTTTTCTCCAAGGTAATATTGCTATGGTTGTGCAGTTCAGTGATACAGCAAGGTTTTCTTTCGATGAACATGAAGAATGGAATTCCAAAATAGCCGGAAAAGTTGGCTGGTCATTAGTTCCAGGTGAAACTCCTGAATCACCTCGAGGCGGTACATGGATTGGTCGGGTCCTCTCTGTATCAAATGACTCAAAACATCCTGACCAAGCTTGGCAGGTAATTGAACATATCACGTCTCTTGACGCTAGTAAAGATGCCATTGGCTCGTTTGAAACGATTAATGATCCATATTTAAATAGTCATTTAATTGCAAATGGAAAGGGTCCTTTTCCAACTGAAAAAATAAATCAAAACTTCTTGGATACCGTAAAAGAAAGTTTGCAAAACCCGAATGTTGATTTAATGATTCCAGGCGGGTGGGAATATATGCAGATATTAGACCACTACTTAAATCTTGCCATGATCGGCAAAGTTACACCGGAGGAAGCACTGCAAAGTACTGCTGATGAGTGGGAGAAAATTACTGATAGGTTGGGTCGAGATGAACAAAAAAACTTTTATCAAGAATGGCTACAAAAACTGGAGGAAATAAAAGATGTTAGCAAAGAGAAATAGCATTACATTTCGAATATGGCTAACGATGAATACCCTTATTCTAATTTGTATTTTTTCCCTCGGTTCGACGTATCTCTATCATGAAGCCGATAATTTAGAAGATGGGTTAAGGAGTGAAGGACGTACAGCGGCAACAACTTTACGTTCAGCCATTTCTCTTTCAATGCTTAATGAAGATTATAGCAGCATCTCTCCCCTTGCTTACTCGTTATTGGATCAACCAAATATTCAGTATGTCATAGTAAGAGATCAGGATGGGACAGTTGTCAATCAAAAAGGTGAAACTTTTACTAATAAAGAGTTATTTATTGAAAAAGTTCCATTAGTTTATTTCAATTCAAATCTAGGTGAAATTGAAATCGCCCTTAAAAAGGACAATTTGTTATCAAAGCAAAGGAATCTATACACCTACACAATTTTGATCATGTTAATTGTTTCCGCTTCCTCCATGTTCATTTCTATTATAATAAGTAGAAAATTAACACTACCATTAAAAGAACTAATGGCGGCCGCTCGAGCCATGAGTGAAGGAAAACGACATATACAGGTAAAAGAAGAAGGCACAAATGAAGTCCAATCCTTATCGGTGGTCTTTAATCAAATGGCAACAACAATTGAGCAAAATGAAGATAATTTAAAAAAGGAAGTTTTACGAGCCACTACTAGACTATCCGAAAAAGTAAAACAATTAAAAACGCTTGGTAATATATCACAAGCTGTATTAAAACAAAATTTAAATCACCATGATGTCGTTAGTATAATTTTAAAAGAAATAAAAGCGTTTATTAATCCGGATAGACTTTCAATTTCATTGTTTGAGGACAATAAAGACATCGTTTACATTTACTACATTACAAACAATGACAGTATTATGATAAGTGAAATCCCATATGCGGATACCCCATTTGAAATCGTAGCAAAAACACAAAGGTCATTTATTCGCAATGACCTTTCAATGACAAAAATATTTGACTCTGAACAAGTTCCATTAAGGCAGGGCATTCGATCAACGATTTCACTACCGCTAATTATTAATGGTAGAGTTATCGGAACATTAAATATTGGCAGCTTGCAAAAAAACTTTTTTAACGAAAATGGTAAGGAAGACAGCACACTCACTGTTTTCGCAAATCAGATTGCCATTGCGATCGACCGCGTTTCAGCATATGAATCATTAAAAATTTCTGCTTATCACGATTATTTAACAGATTTACCAAATTATCGTTATTTTAAAGCTAGTTTGAACAGAGCTCTAACATCGCTAAAAAATCAAAGTAATTCCTATATGCTTGGAGTCATGTTTATAGACTTAGACCGTTTTAAAATTATTAATGACTCTCTAGGACATGATTTTGGCGACCTTCTTTTAAAACATATCGCCCATCTTATCGATACATGTGTCGAACCTGATCATACTGTCGGAAGAATTGGTGGAGATGAATTTATTATTCTTTTGCCAAAAATTCAAGACGGCAACGAAGCAATACAGCTCGCTGAAAAAATAACAAATGCGATCAATCGTCCAATTACGATTTCAGGGTATGAAGTACACATTACGTGCAGTATTGGTATCGCTATCTATCCTACCGATGGCGAAGATGCCGAAACACTTATCAAGCATGCTGATATCGCGATGTACAGGGTTAAGGAGTTAGGAAGAAACAATTTTAGTATTTATTCACCACTAGAAAAGGACTCCACATATGAACAGCTTATTTTTGAAAATGATCTAAGAAAAGCATTGGAGCGAAATGAATTTACAGTCTACTATCAACCAAAGGTAAATATTCAAACAGGAAAAATTAGCGGCATTGAGGCATTAGTTAGATGGATCCATCCGGAGAAAGGCATTATCCCTCCAGGAAAATTTATCTCCATTGCTGAAGAAACAGGGCTAATTATTCAAATCGGAGAATTTGTACTAAGAACGGCCTGCAAGCAAGTGGTGGAGTGGCAGAAGAATGGGATTCAACCAATCATTGTTTCAGTTAATTTATCAACTAAACAGTTTTTACAAACTAATTTGGTTAAAATGGTTGAGGACATTTTACATGAATCGGGACTTGACCCTAGCCTACTCGAGCTAGAAATAACAGAAAGCATGACTGTGGACTTTAATCAAGCGATTACTACCCTTAATCATTTAAAAAAATTAGGCATTCAAATTAGTGTTGATGATTTTGGTACAGGTTATAGCTCTCTTAATTATTTAAGAATGCTTCCAATCGATCGCCTAAAAATTGATCGTTCTTTCATTAGTGATATTACGACCAACGCGGAAAATGCTGCGATTGTCTCTACGATACTAAATATGGCTTATAACCTTAAATTAGATGTCATTGCTGAAGGAGTAGAAGAGGAAAATCAAGTGGACTTCCTTCAAAAAATTAATTGTGATGAAGTCCAAGGCTATTATTTTGCACATCCACTTCCAGCCAACGAGTTAGAGAAAAAGTTTCCGGATATTCAAGATAAAGCCAAGGTTTGGACCAAGGTTAGTAATTAATAAAAAACTCCAGATCCCAATTGAGTTGGAACTGGAGTTTTTATTATTTATAAAATTAATCCTGATCATGACCCTTTTTTTCATGCTTTTCTTGGTGGTTCTCTTGTTTTCTTTCTTCCTTCATTTGTTTCTTCTCAGCTTTTAATTCTTCTTTCTTCATCTTCCATTCATGCTTTAACTCTTCTTTATTTTGTTTCATTTCATATTTACTTTCTTTATTCTCATCTTCGTCTTTATCTTCATCTTGGTCATCATCATTTTCCTCGTTAACAACTGTGCTTGAGCTTACTTTAGCAGATTCCTTTTGTACATCAGCTTTTACTTCTTGCTGTTTCTTAACAAGCTCTTTTTCTACTTTCTCTATTTTTTGATCTGCTTCTTCTTTTGAAATTTCTTCAGATGCTACTTTTTCTTCAATCTCTGCAACAACCTTTTCATATTTCTCTTCAGCTTTTAATAGCTTGCCATATCTCTTCTCATACTTATGAGCTTGTTTTTCTAAATTTCTAGTTAATGCTTTTAAAGCTTTAGGATTTTTTACATTTTGAATAGCGATTAATAAGCCGTGAACATTATTAGCGAATGCTTCTTCTAATTCAGCTTTAACATCCTCTATTTCAGTGCTTTCATTATCTTCAACAGTAGATGAAGTTTCATCTTGGGAAGCATCTTCTAACTGATCTTCTGTTTCTACTGCAGTACTATCTTCAGTCGATGTTTCCGATTCTACTTCTGCTTCTTGAGTGCTATCTGCCGTTGTATCATCGGAAACAGCCTCAGTTGTTGTTTCTTCTGTATCGTCCTTTGCCTTCGTATCATCACTGTATTCCAAAGCAAGGCCTTGTAACTCTAAAGCTTTTTGAATAGTTTCATAGGCTAAATCCTCTTCCCCATTTTTGAAAAGTGCATCCGCTTCATTTAAACGTTCTTGTGTATATTGAACAAGAAGCATGGCTTTATCAATATCCTTATTGGCTAAGGCTAATTTAATTTTTTCAGTCAATGTTTTAAAGAAATAAAATAAATCCCCAGGTAATAAACTACTTTCAGCACTATCTTGATCAGTTACTTGCTCAGTCTCTATAGTGTCAGCAGTTGTTGTAGCTTCAGTTGTTGCATCCACTGTATTAGTAATTGTTGCAGTTTCGCTCTCTTGAGTTACTGCAGTCTGCACATCAGGTTGGATATTTCCCTCTTCAGCATGTCCAATTCCAGTTCCGAATGATACGGTTAACATTGTTGCAATTACACTTGATGATAATACTTTGTATAGATTCTTCTTGTTTTTCATAGGTGTTTATCCTCCAATTTTTTGATTTACTAATACATTCGGTAGAGAAAGTCGTTTTTTGTCGTAGTTAAATATTTTTTGATATTTACATATTGTTTACAAATGTCACAAAGATGTTTATAATTAGACACAAAGATGTTATAATTACAATATTCAGACAAAACGGAACAGAAGGGAAGTATTTTAATTTGTATCGTGCTGGGACTGCGTTATTACTGGGGTTAGGTTTAATTTTAATTGAGGCGTATATTGTTATGGTAATCAAAGATTACAGTGCGGTCAGACTTGGTACTATTGGCCAATTCCTAACAGTATGGGTTATTAATTCTTTATTGGTGTTCGCGATATTGACAGACATCAAACAATGGTTGTCCAAGCGCGGTAAAACAGAATTACAACATGAACTTTAATTATTAATTTTAAGAGGCTGTTCCATGTGAATGGCCTCTTTTTTCGTCCATAACATAATTGCATACCCATTATTCGAAATATATATTTTCAAAATAGGCTGAAAACTTTTATAATGAAAATATTAAACAAATATAGAGAGAAAAAAATAAACATATGTTCAGGAGAGAACTATCTTATAACACGATTTATTTTAGGAGGAAATAGAATATGACTAAATATGTAAAAATCGGTAATTTACAGGTAGCTTCGATCCTTCAAGATTTTATTAATGGAGAGGCCCTTCCAGGAACACGGGTTACTGCGGACCAATTTTGGAATGGCTTAGAATCACTAATAAGGGATTTATCACCCGAAAACAAAGCATTGTTAGCCCGTCGTGACGAGCTGCAAAGAAGAATTAATGAATGGCATTTGAAAAATAAGGATTCATTCGATTTTGAAAGTTACAAAGCCTTTTTGCAAGAAATTAATTATCTCGAACAAGATGTAGAAGATTTCGAGATTGCTACCCAAAATGTAGATGATGAGATTGCTATCCAGGGCGGCCCACAACTTGTAGTTCCCGTTGATAATGCCCGCTATGCAATTAATGCAGCCAATGCCCGTTGGGGAAGTCTTTATGATGCACTTTATGGAACTGATGCTATTAGTGAAGAAAATGGTGCTGACAGAAGCGGAGCTTATAACCCGGTACGTGGTGAGCTGGTTATTAATTTCGCCAAAGATTTCCTTGATCAATCGATCCCGTTAAATAACGGTTCCCATAAGGAAGCAGCGGCATACCAAATCGTAGATAATCAATTATATGTACTTCTTACTAATGGAGAAACCACAAATCTGAAAGACAAAGAAAAAGTAATTGGCTATCAAGGGGAAGCACAAAGCCCTTCTGCCATTTTATTTCAAAATAACCGCCTTCATTTTGAAATTCAAATCGATCGAGAACATCCTATCGGCAAAACTGACAAAGCTGGCGTAAAAGATGTGCTTATGGAAGCTGCAACAACAACGATTATGGATTTTGAAGATTCAATCGCTGCCGTTGATGCTGAAGATAAAGTAGGCGTGTATCGCAACTGGTTAGGACTCAGCAAAGGGGACCTTGCGGCAACTTTCCAAAAAGGAAATAAAACAATGACACGTGTCATGAATTCCGATCGCACCTATACATCTCTATCTGGTGATACGATTACACTGTCCGGCAGATCATTTATGTTTTGCCGATATGTAGGACATTTGATGACATGGACGGCTGTGTTAGATTATAATGGTG
>JAENZK010000157.1 GCA_016841285.1 Guptibacillus hwajinpoensis
AAATGATGTAAAAACATTACGGAGTGAGCGAGAAAAAATTCAACGAGTTAAGCTGACATTACCGAAAATAGCCAAATTGAGGGAGTTAAGAAAAAGGTTAGCCGATCTTGGTGAAGTGCCGTCGTTGCCCGATAATATTGAAGATCTTCGAAAAGAAACGATTCAAAGATTAGAAAATGCAGGGAAAGAAAAAAAGAAAGCCGAAGATGAATATGAAGTAACGGAAAAAGAGCTTCAAGAAATTATCGTTCCTACTGACCTATTAGAACAGGCACCGTTGATTGATGCCCTTTACCGGGAGCTGCAAAGCTATCAAAATTATGTGAAACAAGCTCCAATGATGGAAGCGGAAAGAAAAATACTTGAGGCAAGGGTTATTAGCTTCATGAATGAAATAGATTCAGAACATGCTCGGCTTGAACTAATTGAAAAGTATCGGATCCCACTAGCGAAAAAGGAAAAAATACGAGAACTGTGTAAAGAAAGACCTTTACTTGACCAAGCCCTTGAGCAAAATGAGAATGAACGCCAAGAAATTGAAAGTGAATTAAAAGCGAAGGAAGAGGAGTACAATACTATTCCAGAGCCCCCGAACATTGAGGAACTAGAAAGCGTCATCGATTCTGTAAAACGGGCCGGTGATTTAGAAGAATCGTTAAAATTACGCATCATAGAAAATAGCAAAAAGGATCAAATTCTTAAGGAAGAGGTTAAACAACTGCCATTATGGGATGGAACATATAATGAATTAGTAGAGCTTATAGTTCCAGTACTAGACGAAACAATTAAGAAGTTTGAGAAACAGCGATCCGATATCCAAAAAGCCATAGAAAAAACAGATGATCAAATCATAATTCAAAATGAGTCAATTGCAAATTATGAAGAACAAATTCGTCATCTGGAAGCATTAACGGAAATACCATCCGAAGAAAAATTATTATCAATTCGTTCCGACCGTGATCAAGGATGGCAGATCATTCGAACCAAGCTACAACAAGGGGATATAGATGACCAAGCAATTAACGAGTTTACGAACGGTAAAAGAATCGAATCAGTTTATGAAAAGTTAGTATTTGATGCCGACGCTGTTGCAGATAAAATGAGAAGCGAAGCAGAAAAGGTAGGAGCAAAGAAAAAACATCTGGATGATATCAATAGATGTAAAGATAAAATTGTTGAACTTGAACTGAAGAAGGATGAACTTACAAAGGAATTAGCAGACTTGGAAAAATCATGGGACAGGCTTTGGGAACCAACAACCATCAAGCCATTATCACCCGAAGAAATGAGGGAATGGTTGGTAAAATATGGACAAATCAAAGGGGTGTTCCATGATTTTGAGAAAGAACAGCATGCTATTCGGGAATTAGAAGAAAAGATAGTCCAATATAAGCAGTCGTTAATAAAGGTGCTTGCTTCACTTGTCGATGTTGATCAACAAAAATCACTAACAGAGTTACTACAAATAGGAGAAAAGCAACAGAGAATAGTGAACGAAGATTGGAAAAAGCGGACAAGGCTTGAAGATAGTATTTCAGGCATAAAGCATAGAAGTAATAATCTTTCCTTTAGGAATAAAGATCTTTATCGCAAATTAGAAAATTGGAAAGACCAATGGTTGGAAGCTATTAATGGTACAAATATAACGGATACCACTTCAGTAGATGTAGCTGAAAAAATTGTTCTTATTTATGAGGAATGTACAAAGGCTTACAATGAATTAAATGATGTTGAAAAAAAATATAATTCTGTGCTCGAACAGATTGCCCTTTATGAAGAAAGAGTGCACAAACTCTTGAATTCCATTACACTCTCCTTTGATGAAAAGACAATCGATATCGTAGTAAGTGAATTGAATGCCAAGCTGGGACAGGCTAAAGAGGATAAAGTAAGGTCAAATGAATTAGGAAATCAGTTAAAAAGACTTGAAGCAAATGTTAGAGAAGCTGTCCTTGAGATTGAAACGGCTGAAAAACATTTGAACAATCTCATGATCCAAGCACAATGCAGTAATATTGAGGGTTTAGAAAAGGTAGAAAAAATGTTTTTAGTAAAAAAAGAGTACGAAAATGGAATACGAACAATAGAAGAAGAGCTAATAGAAATTGGCGGTGGCCTTTCACTTCAGGAAATTTCAGAAGAGGTCGATCTCTTTGATCGGGACAGTATCGATATTGAGCTAGAAGAAATTAATAGAAAACTTAATGAAATCGAACCTGTTCGCTCGGAATTAGAGCAATCCCATGGTGTTATAAAAAAGGAATTTGAGGAAAAAATTCAAGGGAACAATACATCGTCTGTATTGGCTGAACAAAAGAAAGAAAGTATACTCGCCAAACTCGCGGAATTAACTGACCGATATATTCAAATAAAGCTCGCTTCAACCCTTCTTCAAAAGGGAATTGAATATTATCGCAATCAAAATCAGGATCCGATTTTAAAACGAGCAAGTGAGCTTTTCGCAAGGTTAACATTACAATCGTTTGCAAAATTAATCGTAGATTATGATGAAAAGGATCAGGCGGTTTTGATGGGTGTTCGCGACAACGGTGAAAAAGTAACCATTGACGGTATGAGTGATGGAACAACCGATCAGCTTTATTTATCGCTCAGAATAGCAAGTATTGAAAAGTATGGGATCGACAATGAGCCAATTCCATTTATAGTTGATGACATTCTTGTTCATTTTGATGATGTTCGTTCAAAAGAAACACTCAGGATTTTACTTGAATTGTCAAAAGATACACAAATTATCTTCTTTACGCACCATTCCCGACTTGTCGAGATTATGAAGGAACTTGCCTCAGAAGACCAATATCAGTTAACAGCACTAAATAGTAAAGAAGAGGTAATTATTTAGGGGCTGAAAATTTCCAGCCCCTTATTTCAATTTTTAGGAAATTGCATTTTTATCAAGCAGTGACCTTCCTGTTTTTAAGCCAAGAATAAACCAGCCTAAACAAAGAATACCAATAGCGAAGATTGTATCACCGAGGACACGAAGCCATACGAATGTTTGAACAATATCCTTTTGCAAAAATTCAGCTGAGCGGGCATACCACATGCCATGTTCAAAGCTGGCCCATGTTTGTAATAAACCAACAGGCAATAAACTTAGAAGTGCCATTAACCCTAGTCCGATATTAATAGCCCAAAACGAAAAGCTTAGGAGTTTTGTTTTCCAATATTTTTGTCCTGTAAGTCCTTTTAAACAGAAGAGCATCAGCCCAATCCCGAGCATCCCATATACTCCAAAAAGGGCGGTATGTCCATGGAGTGGTGTTGTATTTAACCCTTGCATGTAATACAGTGAAATCGGTGGGTTTATAAAGAATCCAAACAAACCGGCTCCGACAAGATTCCAAAAAGCAACGGCAACGAAACAATAGATTGCATATTTGTATTCCTTGACCCAATCCTTTGTCCGGCTTAGTGTTAAGTTCTCATAGGCTTCAAATCCGATTAAAACTAAAGGAACAACTTCTAATGCACTAAACGCTGCACCATAGGCTAGAACCCCCATAGGTGTACCGCTGAAATATAAATGGTGGAACGTCCCAATGATACCGCCGAACAAGAAAATAATTGTCGAGAACAATACAGAAGCTGTCGCTGTTCCTGTGCGCAAAAGTCCCATTCTTGTGAAAAGGAAAGCCATTACGACTGTAGCGAAAACTTCGAAAAATCCTTCCACCCATAAGTGAACAATCCACCAACGCCAATACTCTGCCATCGCAAGATGTGACTGTTGTCCCCATAATAATCCTGGAATATAAAATAAGGGAATAGCAGTTGCGGCAAGGAGAAACATGGCTAATAAGTGGCGATCTTCACTTGATTTCTTAAACGCAGGAAGTAGGGCTCTCCCCATTAAGAATAACCATAAAAACAAACCAACGGTTAGAAATATTTGCCAAAAACGACCTAAATCAACATATTCATAACCTTGATGTCCAAACCAGAAATTTGCTTGGAAATCAAACTTTTGGAATACACCCATCCATTGCCCTGCCATGGAGCCTACAACAATAATGAGTAAGCAGATAAACAAGAAATTAACTAATCCGCGTTGCCCCTTTGGCTCATAACCGGAAACGGCAGGAGCCATATAAAGGCCGGTTGCAAGCCATGCAGTGGCAATCCATAAAATACCTAATTGTGTATGCCAAGTTCGTGTTACAGAATAAGGAATCCATTCCTGAATGGGGATACCGTAAAACCCGGAACCTTCTACTGCATAGTGAGCAGTTACAGCGCCTAAACCAACTTGAACGACAATCAAGGCTGTTACGACCCAAAAATATTTCAATGTTGCCTTCATCGAAGGAGTTGGAGTTAACCCTAATAATGGGTCCTTTTCAGGATAAACTTCGGGAAGATGTGTTTCCTTATGTCGTTGTACAGCAAAGTACCATGCAAGTGAACCTACTCCTGCTAAAAGCATAACAAAACTAATGATAGACCAGATAATTAGTTCACTCGTTGGACGATTTTCAACTAACACTTCACTTGGCCAATTGTTTGTATAGGAAACATTGTCACCAGGTCGATTAGTTACAGTAGCCCATGTGCTCCAGAAAAAGAAAGTGTTCATTAAGTCCATACGTTCTTTACTTTTGATCGTATTCTTCGGAATAGCATATTGATCTCTTAATTCATCAAGTTCGGGATTATCCATAAATAAGCCACTGTAATAGCTGCTTAAATATTGAAAAGCCTCCATACGATCATTAGAAATAACGAGTTCTTTCGTTGATTTATCATAAGTGTTCGTTCTTAATTCCTTTGTTAAACGTGCGCGTAGCTGTGCCTGTTGTTCTTCATTTAAATCAATGAAGTAATTTCCAAACTCGGCATGGCCCCACTTATCCAAAATGAATAAAGCTTCACGATGCAGCCAATCAGCATTCCAGTCAGGTGCAACATAGGCCCCATGCCCCCAAATACTGCCAAGTTCTTGGCCGCCAATGGATTGCCAAACATTTTGGCCATCCTTTATATCTTGGCCGGTGAATAATTCAACGCCATCCTCTGTTACAACTCTTTCAGGAATCGGTGGCTTGACTTGATAGATTCGACCACCATAATATCCTAAAATACCAAAAGAAATAATAATGACTAGGCTAAGCCAGATCCATAATTTTTTATAGTTCATTATTTGACCCTCCTTTAATGGTAAATTCCCCAAAGGTTCCCAATAATAATCATTATTTTTTAATTCTATTTAATAAAAGAAGGAGCAGATACATAGTTCTGCTCCTTAAAAAACACATATTTTATAATTTAAATGTTGATACGGTATGTTGTAGTTTCTCAGCCATATCAGCCAGCATTCCAGAAGCTGCAGCGATTTCTTCCATGGATGCATTTTGCTCCTCTGCAGATGCGGCAACATTTTGAGAATAACTGGACTGTTGTTCCGCTATTTTTTGAGCTTCATTGATTGTATGCACTAATTGGTCTGTGCTCGCATTAATTTCCTCAATAGCTGCAGAAACATCTTGTATTTGTGCAGATACATGGTCAACTTGAATTGTAATTTCCTTAAAGGCTTCACCAGCGTTGTTAACAGAAACAATACCCTCTTTTACACGATTTTGCCCCATTTCCATTGCGCGTACCGTTTGATCCACTTCTTTTTGAATTTCAGAAATCAATTGACTAACGTCCTTTGTAGCATGTCCGGACTGTTCAGCCAACTTCCTTACTTCATCCGCTACAACAGCAAAACCTTTTCCGTGTTCACCGGCTCTTGCGGCCTCAATCGCAGCATTCAAAGCAAGTAAGTTGGTTTGTTCTGCAATATTTGTAATAAGTGAAATAACTTGACTTATCTCTTGCGATTTTTCGCCCAATGATGATATGACCCTGCCCATTTCTTCAGTAGAGTGATGTACAAGATTCATTTGCTCGATTGAGTCATTTATCGTATCGTTGCCTGTTTTTGCAGTTTGTGACGTCTGGCGTGATGCATCTGAAACCTCTTGAATATTTTGCGCAATTTGATCCATTCCTTTGGAGATTTCGGAAACAACTTCAGTTGCCTCGTTTGTTCCTTTTAAACTAGAGTCTGAACCAACTGCAATTTGTTGAATGGATTCGGTAATAAGTTCAGTTGCCTGACTTGTTTGCTCACTGCTTGCCATTAGTTCTTCTGAAGTAGATGCAACCTGTTGGGAAGCTTCGTCAATATCTTGAATCATAGCTCTTAAGCTTGTGACCATATAATTAAAACTTTTGGCCAGTTCACCAATTTCATCCTTGTTTTTTACAGTTGTAATTTCAATTGATAAATCTTTTCCAGCAATTTTTTTCGCTTTTTCAGCAATATCAATAATCGGCTTTGAGAAAGAGTTCGCAAAAAAATAAATGATAATAGCCCCAATCGCAAGTGCTGCCCCTAAAGAGATAAATAAAGTACTTAAAATTTTATTTGCACCACTATTGAAATCCATCATGTACGTCCCCGCTGAGATATACCAGCCCCATTCGGGAGCTTTAGCAGCGTAAGTAATTTTGGTTTCAATTTTGTTCGGATTGTCTGGCAATGCGAACTTATAAGTTGTGAAGCCACCACCGTTTTCCGCATTGTTAAGTTGCTCTTTAACAAACTGTACCCCTTTTTCGTCTTTTACATCCATCATGTTTTCGCCTTCCCTAGTTGGATGCGCAACTGTCTTACCCGCTTCATCAAATACAACGAAATACCCATATTTACCCATATCGATATGCTTGTTTATTGGCCGGGTACCATCGGCCTGTTTTTCTCCCAGAATCGCCACTTTAAAACGTTCCTGGGCTTCGTCAAGAGTTAGATCTCCACTCTCCACTTCTTCGTTTAAAAATCCAATCATTTCAAGTGCCATATTCACATTGTTTTTTAAACCAGTTTTTCCTTGGTCTTCAAGGTTGGACTTTGCTGTTTCAAAGCCAATAAGGCCGATGATAAGACTGGGAATTGCTAATAATAACAATGTAACGGTTATTAATTTTTTTCTGACAGTAGGTTTAAACATTTTCCATTCCTCTCCTAGTGAAAATAAACTTTATAAATTATTAAATAGATTTATCTATAATAATAGTGTAAATTTTACAAATTTACTATCAGGGATTTCCCTGTTTTTTTTAACAAATTTAAAAGAGTTTTTTGTATAATGAAAATAAGAGCTATGACTGGGGGGAGAGCATGTCATCAAAAACGAAGATTGAAAGCAATAATGATTATATTAATCGTTATTCAAGGATTGCTAACATCATTGAAGCAAGAAGAAAAGAGCTCGGTCTGTCACTTAAAGATATTGAGGAGATGACAGGTCTATGTTCTCCTGCGATATCACGGTTAACGAGTGTAACAAATCGGCCAAGGCTTGATACTTTATACAAAGTATTAGATGCATTAGATTTAGACATAAAAATTGAACGGAAAGACAAAGATGCTAGACCTCAAAATGTTCAAGTTGCAACTAGTAAAAATAGTAACAAGTATAATGTTTGGGTGAAAAAAGGGACCACTATAGATTTATTAAAGGTAAGAGCAAAAACAAAGTATGAAGTAAGACAAATTCTAAGTGAGACTAACCCAGAGTGGGAAATTTGTACGATAGAGTTACATAGCAGAAGTTAATAGTACTTAACAAAATAAATCGTTATTGATATACTTATGGCAGATTCATTATCAATACTGAAAGATTAGCTAGGGGTGCCTAACGGCTGAGAGGACATTTGTCTAACCCTTGAACCTGATTTGGTTAGCACCAACGTAGGGAATGCGACAAATTCTGTTTTTAAACAGAAGGCCAACCTATTTTGGTTGGCCTTTTTTGGTCTATAAAAAGAAATGGAGTGTGTATTTAATGAATGTTTTTAAGGCACTTACTATTGCTGGCTCAGATTCCGGTGGGGGAGCGGGAATCCAGGCAGATTTAAAAACGTTTCAGGAACTTGGTGTATATGGTATGACGGCTCTTACCGCGGTTACAGCGCAAAATACAACAGGGGTACAAGGAGTCTATCCAGTGACTGTAGAAGGCATAGCAGAGCAAATCGATTCCATTGGAACAGACTTAACACCAGATGCTGTTAAGACAGGCATGCTTTTTAACAGTGATATTATTAAGATTGTCGCTGAAAAAATTACGCAATATAAATGGTCCAATCTTGTGATAGATCCGGTGATGATTGCAAAAGGAGGGTCACCATTATTACAGAAAGAAGCAATCGATGCCTTAAAGGAATATTTATTGCCGCTGGCAACGGTTATTACTCCCAATATTCCTGAAGCCGAAGTGATTTCTGGAATTAAAATAACAAATCTTAGCGAACGGAAAGTAGCATCCAAAATTATTTATGAACTTGGAGCTAAAAATGTAATGATTAAAGGTGGACATGAAGAAACAGATCAAATGATTGATCTATTATTCGATGGAAACGACTTTTTACAAATTGAAAGCAAGCGAGTTGAAACAAAGAATACCCATGGCGCAGGCTGCACGTTTTCAGCAGCGATTACAGCCCAATTAGCAAAAGGGAACACGATTGAGGATTCTATAACAGTGGCTAAAAACTTTATTCAAGCGGCAATTGAAGATGATTTGCATATCGGCACAGGCCACGGTCCAACAAATCATTGGGCTTACAATAAAAGAGGGGTATATAGCTAATGAGATATACCGAGGAAGAGATTAGAAGAAAACTACAGCTTTATTTTGTGATGGGCAGTAATAATTGTTTGAAGGATCCAGAAATTGTACTACAAGAAGCGATTGATGGAGGTGTTACCTTTTTTCAATTTAGGGAAAAGGGGCCAGGTGCTAAAGAAGGGTCTGAAAAAATACAACTGGCAAAGAAGCTACAAGCTATCTGTAAACAAAATGGAGTTCCTTTTGTCGTAAATGATGATCTTGAATTAGCGCTTGAAATTGATGCGGATGGAATCCATATCGGTCAAGAGGATGAAGACCCGCAAAAGGTGAGAAAAATGATTGGGGATAGAATACTTGGTATTTCTGCTCACAACCTTGATGAAGCGCACAATGCAATAACGCAAGGAGCAAATTATTTAGGTGTAGGACCGATGTATGAAACTGTCACAAAAAAAGATATTCGCGAAGTGAAGGGGCCGGAAGTTATTGTTGAAATGAGAAAAAATAACCTTACGATTCCAATCGTAGGAATTGGAGGAATCCAAAAAGGTTTAATCAAACCGATCATCGAGGCTGGGGCAGATGGAGTTGCGGTAATTTCAGCCATTAGCAACAGTGAAGACCCAAGAGAAGCTGTGATGGAATTAACAGAGGAGATAAAATAGGAATTTTATAATGGATGGTAGGAGGCGATTTTTAAATGAAAGTAAATTATGAGTTAAAACAAAACGTAGATGTGAAGGAAATTAAAGAATTATTAAAACCATTTGGCGGACGTTGTGCAAAAATTAATGATGGAAAGCTTGAATATCAAATTAAAGAAGAAAATGAACAAGAAGCAATTGCTTGTTTAAAAGAAAAAGGATACATAGGATAATAAACTGAAATATAGGCTGTCTTATTTGTGTAATACACATTAGGCAGCCTTTTTTTATTCCTAATTCCAAATCAAAAGGCATATACATGTAGCATGTCCGTTTTAGTGAAGGGGATGCAGCATGTCTTTTGTAAAAAAATCAATTGCAATCGTTGCAGGGAGTATATCTCTTGCTGTAGGTATTAATTTGTTCCTTTTTCCAAATGAATTATTGGATGGGGGAATGATTGGAATCGGGTTGATTGTAAATTATTTGTGGGGGTTCGAAGCAGGGCTTACGATCGTATTCTGTAGTATTCCTATTTTTGTTGTAGCTTGGTTTCGTTATCGACCATATTTTTACAATAGTGTTCATGGTCTTTTAGTTTCCTCCTTATTTATAGATATCCTCTCACCTTTAAGGAATGTTAAATTATCGGAGGTTCTTCAATCTCCGTTAGAGAGTTCAATTCTAGGTGGACTCCTTGTTGGTATTGGAATTGGTACAATGCTTAAATTTGAAACAAGTACTGGAGGCACAGACTTATTGGCTCTGTTTATTTCTGAAATATTAAGGATGAATGTTGGGGTAGTCATATTGCTCATCGATACACTTGTCGTAACGATTGGTGGTCTCTTATTATCACCGGAAACATTATTGTTATCATTAATTACAATTTTAGTGGTCGGTATTTCTACCAGCCTAATGACATTGAAAATCATTCATTATTAGATAGTTTTGCGCATAATGTCCAGCTCCAGCTCCCAGCGACTAGTAAACTTCGTCCACCTCCCTACGATAAGTCAACATCGACTCGTAATACTCGTCGCCGGATATCCTTT
>JAENZK010000158.1 GCA_016841285.1 Guptibacillus hwajinpoensis
CCAATTCTCCTAGCTGATTTCCTACAAATTTTACACTTTGGGGCGTTCCAACAAACCCATGAATTAACAATATTCCAATATCATTTCCTTTTATGAAAAAAGATTCTGCACCTGGGATTACTTCATATTTTTTAATTGTCATTATGATCTCTCCAATTCTTAAGAAATTTAAAAACCCCTTCTGCCCGTTGCAAAAGGAGTTTTTAAACACACTTTTATCAACCAAAGCAGAGCTTTGTTGGTAGGAGCACCTTTCCCGTCAGAGTAGGTTGCTGTGAAGTCATTGAGCCAAATCTCTCGTTCACTCGTGATAACTTTATTTATTTTTCCGATAAGAATACTATGTTTTAAAATATAACATGTTTTTTTGGTTTTGTAAATATCTAAAAATATAAAAGGGCACCTTATTTAAAAGGTGCCCTTTCTCGCATTGAGGCGATTGACTGCATGCCACATTCATGCATTCCCGTAAAGGGCGTGTCAATCGACTTACACAATTCAGCTCATCGCAAAAATTAATATACCATGTTTCTTAAATGGTTTGCAATTGATATTTTTACCAATTTAAAAAACTTCATATAAAAAATTTTCATAAAAGTCTGTTATCCTTTGCATTTTAGATTTACAATAGAAGTTGAATTTATTTTTAAATAACTTTCTTAACGTACAAGGAGATGACACAGATGCTTGATCAAACCATTAAAGTTGATTTAAGCTCAACTAAAAAGCAAAAGCCAGATGCTGATAAATTGCAATTTGGTAAATTATTTACGGACCATATGTTTATTATGAATTATAAAGAAGGACAAGGCTGGCATGATCCTCGAATCGTACCATATCAGCCGTTATCACTTGATCCTTCATGCGTTGTTTTCCATTATGGACAAACGGTCTTTGAAGGTATGAAGGCTTATGTCACAAAAGACGGTGAGGTTCAATTATTTAGACCTAATAAAAACTTTGAGAGATTAAACCGTTCAAATGACAGATTAGTTATTCCGCAAATCGATGAGGAATTTGCGTTAGAAGCATTAAAAAAACTAGTATCGATTGATAAAGAATGGGTTCCAACAGTTGAAGGAACATCCCTTTATATTCGTCCATTCATTATTGCAACACAACCTTATCTAGGTGTTGCACCATCATCTGAGTATATGTTTATTATTATCATGTCACCAGTGGGTGCTTACTATAAAGAAGGTTTAAATCCTGTTAAAATTCAAGTAGAAGATGAGTATGTACGCACAGTTAAAGGCGGTACTGGTGAAGCAAAAACAGGTGGAAACTATGCGGCTAGCTTAAAGGCACAAGAAATTTCTGGTGAAAAAGGCTATTCACAAGTATTATGGCTGGATGGTAAAGAACATAAGTATGTAGAAGAAGTAGGTAGTATGAATATGTTCTTCAAAGTTGATGGAAAGGTAATCACGCCGGCATTAAATGGAAGTATTTTACAAGGTATTACGAGAGACTCTATCATTCAACTTTTAAAATACTGGAATGTACCAGTAGAAGAACGTAGAATTTCAATTGAAGAAATTTTTGAAGCACATGCAAATGGAAAACTAGAGGAAGCGTTCGGAACTGGAACTGCTGCCGTTATTTCTCCAGTTGGAGAATTATTATGGAAAGATGAAAAAATTGTTTTAAACGATGGAAAAACAGGCGAAATTTCTAAAAAGCTATACGATACGTTAACAGGTATCCAATATGGAACAGAGCCAGATCCATTTGGTTGGACTGTGAAGGTAGAATAGTAAAAATAAAACTCACCACTTCAGAAAATTTGTGTGGTGAGTTTTTATTTTTCTTCTAATACCCAACTTCAACGGCAGCAATAACGATGTACATTTGATCGTTTTTGTCCCCTTTTTCCTCTAAAACAATACCGCTTGTTGTAAGCATGCCACCGTCAACAACTTCAACTGTCACCTTTCCAAATGGAAGCGCCGCTTTAACGGTTTCAATATCGATGTTTTCCTTGTCACAAGGGACAGCTAGTCTTACATTGACGCACATATTGTCCAAACTATTATTTGGCAAGACAGAACGAATGCCAGGCATTGAATTGTAATGAATCGCATTTTTTACAGCACGTACGGCAGCACGAGTAATATCTTGACCATGAACATCGATACCCATACCGGTTTCAATAAACATCATTTTTTCCAAAACTATCAATCCTTCCTAGTATTTATATGTTTATTATAACATTCAGACTTAATTGTGAACAAAAAAGGTCAAAACTAGATATTCCATTGTAGTTTGTTTAAAATATTCATATAATAATTAGAATTGCTTAGAAGAACTAAGGGGAGATAACATTAATGAAAAAAATCGTAGCAATTGTTATTGTATTATTTGTAGTTTTAGTAGGTTGGCTATACTATGTTAATTTAACAAATGTCGATGAATTTAGACTATCAGGTTATACGATCATTCAAAAAGATAAGATAAAAGTAAATGAACCAATGTACTTAAGCTACGATATGCAATACCATGGGAACGGAAAACCGGTTATTAAAGAAATTCGGTTCATTAAAAATGACGGATCATTTTTAACATCTGATGATGAAGCAATCTCAGTAACAGCCTTTATTGATGAAAAAGGAGCAACCCTTGCCAATACAAATGGTCCAATCACTGAAAATGAGGCAAAAGAATTAAATCTACTCGAAAATTATGTACCTGCTGAGAATTATCAAGTTAATAATAAAGACCTAAATGTTGTTCTAAAGGTGACGGTCAAAGATGAGAATTACACAAATAATCTAACGGCGATCGAAATTGACTATGAATTGCTAGGATCTAAAGAAACAAAACAAATTTTGTTTACGGGATTTGTTGAGTAGAAATTTTTAGAAAAAATAAAATAATTATTTACTTTATACCCCCTAATGTATATTATATTTTTATAATACATTAGGGGGTATATTGATGTCGGAAGGTTTTTCAAGGCGTACGTTTTTAAAAAGAACGGCTGCAGCCGGGGCAATTTCAACTGTAATGTTATCCGGTATAGACAAAGTTGCAGCAAGGGGGCTTGCCAACGCACAAAAAGGAACAGTCATTGATTTAACGAAATGCGATGGCTGTAAAAACGAAGGCACACCTTTATGCGTCTTGGCGTGTAAAGAGAAAAATGAAGGCAAATTTCCACAACCAAAAAAGGAGGACATTCAGCCATATTGGCCACAGAAAAAATTTGAGGATTGGTCCGACAAACAGGATGTTACGAATCGTCTGACTCCCTACAACTGGACTTTTGTTGATGAAGTTCAAGTTGAACATGAAGGTTCAGTTGAGAACGTGTTTGTACCAAGGCGGTGCATGCATTGTGAAAATCCAACCTGTATGAGCCTTTGTCCCTTTGGTGCAATTAGCAAAAGTAATGAAGGCGCTGTTGCGATTGACGATGGTTATTGTATGGGTGGAGCCAAATGTCGTGACGCCTGCCCATGGGAGATTCCGCAACGTCAGGCAGGGGTAGGTCTTTACTTAAAATTAGCACCTGAATTAGCGGGTGGAGGAGTCATGTATAAATGTGACTTTTGTGCAGATTTATTGGCTGAAGGGAAGGAACCTGCATGTAAAACAGCATGTCCAAAAGATGCGATTTCATTTGGAACAAAGGAGGACATGAGGTCATTAGCCTATGAACGCGCTAAAGAGGTAAATGGTTTTGTTTATGGGGATAAAGAAAATGGAGGTACAGCTACTTATTATGTGTCAAAGGTGCCTTTTGAAAAAATCGACGCTGCTATAAAAAAAGATAAAGCAGCAAAAGGGGATCAAAAACCGGGCCGCCCAACAATGGAGGTTGAACTAGAAAACAAGCTTGATTCCTTTAGTGGCATGATGAAAAGTGCGATGATAGCTCCAATGGCAGGTGCAGTAGCTGCAGGTGCTGTGGCCTATCGGACGATGAAAGGGAAGGTGAAGGACCATGAATAGAGAGAAAAAGATATTAAGGCAAACACTTTCCAACCGTATTGTTCATTGGATGACTGCTCTATCCATTTTCGCCTTAATCATTTCAGGTCTTGGACAATTACCATTATATAAAAGATATTTTGTCACCAGCCTTCCAGGGGCTGAATGGCTAGGTGATTACTTTAGTACTCTAGTTATGCATTACATTGGCGCCATCGGACTATTATTTATTATCTTTTATCATATGGTTTTACATGTCATAAAAAAGGAATTTGATATTTGGCCGAAAAAAGGTGACCTGAAACAATCGTTCCTCATCATAAAAGCAATGATGACGAAGGGGAAAGAACCGGAAAGTGATAAATATTTAGCCGAGCAACGACTAGCCTATTTATTTATTGGTATAAGTACGATGCTACTGGTCATTACCGGTATTATAAAAATGGTAAAAAATCTCCCAGGAATGCAGATACCGTACGAGGTAATATTCTGGTCTGCACAGATTCATAACTTCGCTACGATCTTCTTAATATTAGGGATTGTGGGTCACCTTGCTGCTTTTATTTTCAAAGAAAATCGAGCTTTGTTGCCTGGAATGTTTACCGGTTATGTAAAGGAGGAATATGCGAAGCATCGACATTCCCTTTGGTACAATAAATTACATCCAAAAGCGAAACAGGAGTGCAACATTAGAGAAATAAGAGAAAAAGCCAATTAAATTATTTTAATTTCTAAAAGAGTGATCTTTCGGTCACTCTTTTTTCATAATTTGATGATGGATTTTGTCGAATAAACAGTTATAATAAGATTGGGTTTGTATATATTAAGCTAGTAAATTTATTGAAATATAATAAAAAGCTATAGTGAGGTATAAAATGGGCGAATTTTCATTATCAATTCTTATCGATGTAATAGGCGAGTTATTTTCGGATGAAACATCTATTGCAGTCTCTAGTGGAGACAAGTACATCTATTATCGCCCAAGTAAACGCATCAATCTTAAGATAAAGCCTGGTGATCCAGTTAAGGACGGTACAATTACAACTAAAGCATTACAAAGTGGACAAAAGGTATCAGAGTTTATTAGTAGGGATGTATTTGGCGTTCCGTACTATGGGATGGCCGTTCCTTTTTCAATTAACGGGAAACAAGGATGTATTACTGCTGTCTTTCCTACTTTAACGAGTGCAACATCAGTTGTCACAGTCAAGGTGAATGAGGGGTGGATCCCGGTTCCTTTTGAAAAAGTACTTTACTTGGAAGCGAAAAATCGAAAAACATATGTTATTACAGAGGAATGTTCCGGAACGCATAAAGATTCTTTAAATGAATTTGATTATTATTTGCCGAAGGAAACGTTCATCAGATGCCATCGTTCTTTCATTGTGAATGTGACCCAAATTAAAATGATTCATCCTGACACTCATTCCACCTTTCTGCTAAAAATGAAGGATGGCACTGAGATTCCTGTTAGTCAATCCTATTCTAGCTATTTTAGGAAATTATTAGGAGTTTAAATTCTTCTGTTTTATCTTGATATTTTCTGTTCAATATCAATATAATGCTATGTTCAATATTGAACTATTGTGAGAATCTTCTGTTTCATCCTAATATTTTCTGTTTCATCCGAAATTTTTGCAATTCTATCCAAAATTCATCATACTCCGACAATTTTCCTGTAAACTGTTTATAACTTTAAGTTATAGCCTCCGGCGGATGCCTCAGATTTTAAAAGGTAGTTTTTCGAGCAAGCTCGAAAAAATCTGGGCGCAAATACGCCAAGGCGCATTTGATAAATATACATCTACAGGGGGAGTAGAAGTGGAAAATTTCAAGAATCGCATTCGTAATGAGGAACTTCTTAATCGTGTTGTAACTGCTGAGGAAGCTGCGAGCTGGATTGAAGACGGTATGTCATTGGGATTTAGTGGATTTACAAGAGCTGGGGATGTTAAAGTTGTACCACGTGCATTAATAAAGCGTGCTGAAAATGAATCTTTTAAAGTTGATGTTTATTCAGGAGCTTCTTTGGGGAAAGACACTGATAAATCACTTGCTGAATCAGGAATTCTGAACAAGCGTTCACCGTTCCAAGCTGATCCAACAATGCGTAAAGGCATCAATAAAGGGGATTTTTATTTCGTTGATACACATCTTTCGCAAGTTGCTGAAATGATTCGCGCTGGCGTTGTAAAGATTGATTATGCGATTTTGGAAGCGGTTTCCATTACTGATGATGGAATGATCATTCCAACCACACAAGTTGGTAATTCAGCAATTTTCGCTGAACACGCTGAAAATATTATTATTGAAATTAACTTAGCTCATACTGAATCGTTTGAAGGAGTTCACGATATTTATGACACTGGGAAACAAGGGGAACGCAAGCCAATTCCATTAACAACTCCATCTGATCGTATCGGTACAATTGGTATTCCGGTTGATATCAATAAAATCAAAGGAATTGTAATCAGTAATGAAATGGATTCACCTTCTAATATCGTACCACCAGATGAAGAGACACAAATTATGGCTAACCATTTAATGGAATTTTTAAGAAATGAAATTAAAGAGGGAAGATTAACCAATAGTCTTGCACCATTACAATCAGGAATTGGATCTGTAGCAAATGCAGTACTTCATGGTTTAGTAGATTCTGAATTTGAAGATTTAGAGGTTTATTCTGAAGTATTACAGGATGCTGTATTTGATCTTCTTGATGCTGGAAAAGTGAAGTTTGCTTCTTGCTGCTCTATTACTATTTCAGAAGAAAAAATGAAAGAAGTGTTCGGAAACTTCGAAAAGTATAAAGATCGCTTAATGTTAAGACCACAGGAGATCTCTAACCATCCTGAATTAATCCGTCGTATGGGTTTAATCTCTATTAATACAGCTCTTGAAGTTGATATTTACGGAAACGTAAATTCAACACATGTACGCGGAACACATATGATGAATGGTATTGGCGGTTCTGGGGACTTCGCAAGAAATGCTCGTTTAGCGATATTTGTAACGAAATCGATTGCGAAAAACGGAGACATTTCTAGTATTGTTCCTTTCGTTTCACATACCGATCATACTGAACATGATGTTGACGTCATTGTAACTGAGCAAGGATATGCAGACTTACGTGGTTTGGCACCAAGAGAACGTGTAGAACTATTAATTGAAAATTGTGCACATCCAATGTACCGTGCGCAATTACGTGATTATTATTATGAAGCACTTACAAGAGGTGGACAAACTCCACATGTTTTAGAAAAGGCATTTTCTTGGCATACAAACTATGAGAAGAACGGCACTATGCTTGAGACTGTTCTAGAACCAACAGTAATTAAATAAGATCTAAAAAGCGCAGATTCTCGTCTATTTGACAAGGCTCTGTGCTTTTTCTTTAAATTACTTCGTTTTTATCAATGGGAACAGGGGCTGCCTAATAATCACTCCATATTTGATCATGTAAACTATTATATAAATAGTGCCGGTATTGCGTATATGATTCGTCTTTGTCGATTATTAAATGAAAATCATATTACAATCCGTGCGTTTGGACTACAATATCATTATGAAAAAATGTTTGCTATTATTGGTCTATCCAGGTACATGTCCTATTATCCAAGTCAGTGGGCTGCAGTTGAAGGTATAGAAAGCTATAATTAAATTTAAATCGGAGGTGTTATATTGAAAATTATTATCTTTGGTGCAGGAGCAATTGGCGGGTATTTTGGGGGGAAACTTGCTGAAAAAGGATTTGATGTGACCTTTTTGGTACGTCAAAAACGATATCATCAAATTAAGAAAAATGGTTTGAATATAAAAAGCGTTCAGGGTGATTACTCGTTTAATCCTAAACTAGTTATAGATGTGAACGGTATTGAAAAACCGGACCTAGTAATAGTCGCTGTTAAAAACTATCATATCCAAGAGGCACTGCCACAGCTTCGCACATTGGTTGAAAAAGGGGCAAAAATTCTTCCTTTACTAAATGGAATCGGACATCTGGAATTACTTACTACAGAATTAGGAGAAGAGAATGTCATCGGTGGATTATGTTCTATCGAATCTACACTTAATGAAAATGGGGATGTCGTTCAAACAAGTGCATTACAGGATCTCGTCTTTGGTCCTTTAGGAGCGGCCTATTCAAACGACCCATTGTTATTGGAATTTAAAGAAATGTTGATGAGTGCAAATATTAATGTTTCACTTTCTGACTACATTATCAGTGAAATGTGGAAAAAGTATATATTTATAACCGCCCTTAGCGGGATTACTGCCACACTTCGTCAGCCGATTGGTGTTGCCTTGAACGACCATATTACTTTTGCCTTTTTAGAAGACTTAATAATGGAAATGTATCAGATCGCTGTAGCGAGAGGCGTCAATTTACCGGAGGAAACACCTAATTCGACCATGAAAAAATTACAAAGCCTTTCACCTAAGATGACAGCGTCAATGCATCGTGATTTAGAGAAAGGATTCCCATTGGAATTAGATGATTTGCACGGTTATGGATTAAAGCTTGCGGAAGAATACCAGCTTCAAACACCGTGCTTAAGGTCCGTCTATGCATTATTGCATCCTTATAAAAATGGGGAAATAAAACAAAATATTTAATAAATAGTTAAAATTTTCAATTAAAGTGAAACCTTTCCTTTTGTATTTTCGTCTATATTAATTGTAGGAAAAAATTAGAGGAGGGGTTTTAATATTGTCTATTAAAAAAGTTGGAGCTTATTACTTGTCATCGGCCCTTGCGTTATCTGCATTAATGCCGATTAACAATGTTCATGCTGAGGTAAAAACCGTTACATTAACAGAGCAGTCAGTGGTTGGACAGTCTACACAGGCAACTTCCATTCTAGATGTTGATAAGGAGAAATTAATTGCAAAAGTAAAAGAATTGTTCCCGAACCAATTTGATATGGTAAGCAGCAAGGAGTTTAATGTCAGTTTTAATCCGTCAAGACCAGGAATGGAAATGGAAACGTACGATTTGCATTTTTATAAAGAAATGGGCGCAGGAAAGCAAATGAACGGCCATTTCTCATTTGCCGGTAAAGATTTGTCATTAGTTTCGTTTTATTACGATCCTGCGGATAAGAAGGATGCCTTATTTCCAGCTAAGATAACAAAGGAAGACGCACAAAAAGCAGCAACAAAGTTTTTAGAAAAATTAAAACTTCAAGGGCAATACCAATTATCGAAAGAAAATTTTGATTTTTATTCGAATATGAACCGACCATTAACTGAACCTATAGAATACCGGTTTACATACGATAAGCTTGAAAATGGGGTTCCTGTACAATATAGAAATGCTAATATCACAGTACTTGGAAACGGTGTAGTGACACAGTTTTATGTTGGCTACATGACTGAAACCAAAGGCAATTACGAAAGTAACGGGAATATCATTGCGAAGAAAGATGCATTAAAAATTTTAAACGATAATATACAACTTGACTTGCGTTATTTAGTCGATTATGACTATTTGAATGACAAAACATCAGTTAAGCTTACTTATGTGCCGGACCCTGCTATTATGGGGATTCATGCAAAAACGAAAGAGTTCAAAATTGGTGAGAAATTTTACAAGGATTTACCGAATAGGCAAGAAGTCAAAATGCTTGCAGGCCAAACGTTAGGAAAGCAAGGTAAGGCCATCTCAAAAGAAGATGCAAAATTATTAGCAGAAAAATTACTTAAGCCTAAAAATGATAATGTTAAGCTTACGATTGAAGGAATTGAAGAGACCGAACGAGATGGAGTAAAAATATACAGTATTCAATTTATGTATTATTCAGGCTCTAGTGGCTCTGGTTCATCGCTTGACATCAATAAAGAAACAGGTGAGATTCTAAATTACCATAACCAAAATCGTGACTTTTATTTCATGGACCAACAAGAAATGAAAGACGTAAAGCCAAAGATTACTGAAGAACAGGCATTAAAGAAAGCAATTGATTATTTAAAACAATATGCACCAACTAACTTGAATCAATATTCCTATCCACTAGATGGAACAGATAGTAGCTATAGGAAAGAAGGGAATGAATATTACTTCAACTTTCCGCGTATCAAAGATGGGATTAACGTAAGTGGAAATGGAATCGGTGTGAGTGTTTCTGCAGAAGATGGAGAGCTTTATTCATTAAATGTTAATTATAATAAGGTAACCGATTGGCCGGATGCAACCAAAGCCATTGACCGTGTAAAAGCATTGGAGGCCATCAAAGAAAATCTTGATCTGAAACTGATGTACACAGCGAATTCTCCTTATGGTGATGAAGAATATCGCTTAGTCTATACGGTTAATCCAAAAGATATGACAACTTATTTCAATGCGATCAGCGGCACATGGGAAAAGTATTCCTATGCAGGTGAA
>JAENZK010000159.1 GCA_016841285.1 Guptibacillus hwajinpoensis
TCAGCAGTATTGCCAACAGCCTGACCTGTTCCAAAATTTTGTTTTTGGTGGGTATTCCAGCTTGATTGCAAATTTTCACCAATTGCAACCGTGGCGTTTGTATTTTGAGCGTTGACAACGATAGAAACAAAGTTAATGGCAATTGCCATAACAAATCACCCTAACATGTTTTGGTATAATATCCTATGCAATCCTTTATTGAAAAAGTACATAACCAAACGGCCACTTTGACAAGATATCCTATAAATTCAAGTCAATTTCCGTAAATTGGAGGTCATCAGCTTTAGGTATTTTAATTTGCAGTATACCATTTTTGTAATTAATTTTAGCGCCTCGCTGTTGTACAATGGCCGGTAATAATACTTTATGCTTGTCGCCGATATTTGGAATATCTTTTATTATGAGTTGATTAGAATTGTAAAATATTTTTCCGGCCTTCACATCATTTTTATTTTTTAACGGAAAGTGGACAAAGACATCTTCGTGCGATTCAAAAACTTTTATTTCAAGGGACTCATTTTTGTGTTTAGTACTATTGGGGTTTATTGTAGGTTCTTTTTTCGATAGGGTATTTGGTTTTTGCTCCCTTGATTTCATGTCCGATTGCGGGGAGGCTTGAAAAGGAACATGGCTTGAAAGAATTTTTTTAATAAAATCTTCAACCTCATTCGGTCTAACATTTGCAAATTGCTTTATATAATCCTGCAGGTTTCCGTTCAAATCCCAAGGGAACATCACCATACACCCCCCTTCAGACTCTTGTTATCATTATATGTATGCTAAAAAATCATTTTTTTTCAACAAAGTTTTACTTTACTAGGTAATTGTTTAGGCTCAATCATGCTTGAAATTGTGATACTATAATATATACGATTAGATTCACAGCTGAGGTGATGAAATGATTCAAAACGCACAAAAAATATTAAAAACTTATTTCGGTTATTCCTCATTTCGAACAGGACAAGAAGAAATCATCCGCCAAGTTCTCCAAAAGCATGATATACTTGGTATTTTACCGACCGGGGGAGGAAAATCCCTTTGTTACCAAGTGCCTGCCTTACTTGCAGAGGGTGTAACCATTGTTATATCTCCATTAATCTCCTTAATGAAAGATCAAGTTGACCAACTTCAGCAAGCCGGCATTTCTGCAACGTTTCTCAACAGCTCCATTGTTGCTTCTGAAATGGAGGAAAGGGTGAAAGATGCGATTCAAGGGAAATTTAAGCTTCTTTATATTGCGCCAGAGCGTCTCGAAGCTCCAAGTTTTCGTACGGTATTGGAAAGGATTCCAATTTCAATAGTTGCTGTCGATGAAGCGCATTGTATCTCACAATGGGGACATGATTTTCGGCCAAGCTATCGCTTGATTTATAAAATGGTTGCAGGTCTTAAGGTGAAACCAACCGTTGTTGCGCTAACGGCAACAGCAACCCCAATAGTAATGGAAGATATCCGTGAACAGCTTCGTATTCCTCGTGAAAATACAGTTGTGACCGGATTTAAACGTGAGAATTTAACATTTTCGGTTGTAAAAGGCCAGGAAAAACGTTCGTTCATCTTAAAATATATTCAAGACCACCCTAATCAGTCAGGAATTATTTATGCCGCAACGAGAAAAGAAGTTGACCAACTTCATGAATTTTTGCTGCAAAAAGGAATAAAAGCAGGAAAATACCATGCTGGACTTACTGAAGAAGAGCGCGATCATGCACAGGACCAATTTATTTTTGAAAAAACTAACGTAATGGTGGCAACTAACGCCTTCGGAATGGGCATTGATGCTTCCAATGTTCGATTTGTGATCCACCACAACATCCCGAAAAATATGGAATCCTATTATCAGGAAGCAGGCCGGGCCGGCAGGGATGGGGAGCGAAGTGAATGTATTCTATTATTTACACCGTATGATATACAGCTCCAAAAGTTTTTAATAGAGCAATCCATGTTGGAAGAGTCCGCCAAGCAGATCGAATACGAACGACTTCAAAAAATGATAGATTATTGTCATACCGAGCTTTGTCTTCAACGCTATATTGTCGAATATTTTGGGGACCATTATGATGAAGAAGTATGCGGGACATGTCAAAACTGTACAGACAATCGGGAAAAAATAGATATCACAACAGAAGCCCAAATGATTTTTTCTTGCATAAAAAGAATGGACGAGCGGTTCGGAAAAACCCTTGTTGCCCAAGTATTAAAAGGCTCAAAAAACAAACGGATTATCGAGATGAAATTAGGTAGACTATCAACCTATGGATTACTAAAAGATCGAACAGAAAAAGATATTTCTAATTTGATTGATTTTTTAATTGCCGAGGGATATTGCAAATTAACAACCAGCCAATACCCAACAGTGGGCTTAACAAATAGCGTGGTTCCCGTTTTAAAAGGGGAGCAGAAGGTATACAAAAAAGAACAGGTGGTTAGACAGTTGCTCGATGCCAATGATGAGTTGTTTGAATTATTACGTGCTGTTCGAAAAGAAATCGCCGACCGCGAAAAAATCCCGCCTTACATCGTCTTCTCAGACAGCACACTACGGGACATGTGTGCAAAATGCCCAAAAGACGAGGCATCGATGTTATCTGTAAAAGGAGTTGCTGAAACGAAACTAGAGCGGTATGGTCATGAGTTTCTGGCTGCGATAATGGAGTATTTGAAAGGGGCCCCTATTCCTAGGTGAATTACAATGGGAGCTGTTGCTTTATCCTACAGCTCCTTCTCCATTAGCGTGGTAACATCTTTAAATCCGAGCTTCTCGTACAATCTTTTTGCAGAATTCCCGGCAAAAACATTTAACTGCACGGAATTCATCCCCGCATATTTAAGTTGGTCCATCGCTTCCTTCATTAGGTATTTCCCAACACCATTCTTCCGATAGGGTGGGAATACATAGAGCTCATACAGAAACCCGACTGGTTTATTTTGATAAAAATTTTGATCGTATCCAAGCAAAATCCAACCCATTACTTCCCATCCATGTTGGGCGATCAAATAATAACCACCATTAGAAAGAACCTTTGATATCATCTCATTCGTCATATGAGCATTACTTTTCATATAACCCACTGAAAGTTCCTCAGTTAATGATAAAGACCATTGATATAAGTGACTTATTTCATATTCGTTAGCTCTTCTGATAATCATCTTTTTGTAACCACCTTGTTATTTTGTCCCTTCCCTAAACGGGAAAATGTATCATGGTATAGTAAATGAAATTTGAAGATATTGGTTACCAAAAAATACTAATGATAAGTTGTGATTTATATCATGGACTAAAAGGCTTAATTGCAATAAGTTTATAAGGTGAACAGTTTATTTATGCTATTAATCTTGGAATTCATATAAATCAAATAGACAAAGGCAAAGCTATGGAAACGTAGTGACGCAAAGCTATAGGGACTAATCCGTAATCGTGTTCGGAATGTCAGCCAGTTACCGTATTTGTAAAGAATATTCAACATACCTCTTTTCATTACGGGGTATGTTTTTTATTTTTTTATAAAAATCACGATGTCAATTTAAAGGGAGGATGTTTCGTTATGTTGGCTGTAGCTTCAGAGGAAGAAAATCAAAATTACTTTTCATTTGTACACAGTGCCCCAATACCAATAATAATGATTGATACGAATTTTAATGTAAGGCTTTGGAATAAAGGTGCCGAGGATACATTTTGGTGGAAAGAATCTGAAGTAGTAGGTCAACCATATCCCATTATACCAGATAGTGAAAAAAACAAATTTTTAAATATGCATTCACTCATAATAAACGGAGAGCCTCTTGTCGAAATAGAAGCGAAACGACAGAGAAAAGATGGGACCCTATTACATACTATTATCAAAACTTTCCCTTGGTTAGATGGTAGTGGACATATTATCGGGTCTATAGCCGTTATTAAGGATGTTACCGAGCAAAAGAAAAATGAGCAAAGATTGGCGTTAACCTTAAAAAAGCTGAAGGATTTTCAATACGCTCTTGATGCTAGTGCCACCGTCACTATTACAGACAAAGACGGAAAAATTTTATATGCAAATGATCGCTTTTGTGAAATATCAAAGTTTACTAGGGATGAATTAATTGGAAAAACGCATCATCTTGTTAACTCAGGATATCATTCCAAGGATTATTTCCAGACGATGTGGGAGACAATCACTGAAGGTAAAGTTTGGAATGGGGAAGTAAGGAACAAAACAAAAGATGGAGAGTTATGGTGGGCCAATGCAACGATTGTTCCTTTTGTTGATAAAGATAAAAAGCCTTATCAATATATGGCCATACGAACTGATATAACGGAACAGAAGCGGATCGAAAATGAACTTCAAGTCCAAAAACAAAAGGTTGAAAGGGTCGCTTATTTCGATTACTTAACTGGTCTTCCAAATCGCAAGCTATTTGAAGATGAGTTAAGACAAAAATTAGAAGATGCAAAATTAAATCAACAAATGTTTGCATTAATGGTACTTGATTTAGATGGATTTAAATTTATCAATGATACGATTGGGCATACTATTGGCGATAAGCTGCTAAAAGAAGTTGCTACTAAATTAAATCATGTGAGAAAGATGAATGATATTGTTGCCCGGATTGGTGGAGATGAATTTGCGATTATTGTTTCCGATATGAAGGAAATGGATGCCATTCATCAAATTGCACAGGATATATTAGCACTATTTGAATTCCCATTCTCCATTGATGGTTATGAATTTTACATTACGGCATGTATTGGTATTAGCTTATATCCGTATGGCGGTGAAAGTGTCGCATCTTTAATTCAAAATGCAGATCTAGCTTTATATCGAGCGGAAGAAATGGGAAAGAATCAATATGAAATTTTTTCACCAACTATGAATGTCGGTGCGTATAAGAAATTCTCGCTAAAAAATGACCTTAGAAGGGCTGTTCAAGAGAAACAAATCTTTACCCTATATCAGCCTCAGGTCGATAGTAAAACGAATAAAATTGTTGGAGCAGAGGCGTTAGCGCGCTGGGAACACCCTGAATGGGGAATTGTCTCACCTGTTGAGTTTATTTCACTGGCAGAAGAAACGGGCTTAATCAATATGATTGGTGAACAGATTTTATTAGAAGCATGCGACCAGAATAAAAAATGGCAGGATGCGGGATTATCACCGATAAAAGTCTCAGTTAATTTTTCAGCCCTTCAATTTTTACAAGCCAATATTGTTGATAGTGTTGAAAATATCTTACATACAACGGGGCTTGACCCAAAATGGTTGGAAATTGAGCTCACCGAAACCGTTGTTATGAAAAATGAGACGACTACATTATTAAAATTAAAGCAATTAAGGGATTTAGGAGTTAGTATTGCGATTGATGATTTTGGTACTGGTTTTTCGTCATTGAGTTATTTGAAAAAGATTAAACCAAATACAGTAAAAATCGATAAATCCTTTGTCCAAGAAATACCTACAGACATTGAAAATACCGAAATTGCAACAGCCATTATCAAGCTTGCCGAAAAATTAAAGATCAAGGTAGTCGCAGAAGGTGTTGAAACAACGGAACAAGTTACTTACTTGCGAAAAATCCATTGCGATGAGTTTCAAGGGTACTATTATAGCAAGCCGATAGCAGCAAATGCATTTGAAAAATTATTAAAAAGTGGTCATTGCCTTCCTGCTCCAGGACAGAAGAAAGAAGACCAATCATATGATAATCGACGCCAGTTTTTCAGAATTGATCTTCAGCGACCTCTTGTAGCGGAAATGACAATCACATCATTAGGTGGGAAAATAGTCAAATTAGGAATGACAAAGGTATTGCTTGAAGATGTAGGCCCTGGTGGTGTTCGATTTACTTCAAATATTAAACTACCAATAAGGCCTGATTTAATTCTAAAATTAAAAATGCTTATCTTAGATAAAGAAATAGAATCATCAGGCTCGATTGTTTGGAGCAAAGAAGAAGAGGACCTTCAACAATATGGGTTGGAATTTAAGATGGACGAGAAGGAACGTGATGCATTAACCGGTTTGTTAAATCAATTTGAGGTGAAGCTACGCAATGGTACAGTGACACAAACATGTTGCAGTTTTTTATGGACAACTAGACATGAATTCTTTTATGGAAAAAGAGAGCAGCTAGGATAATTCATTTTTTCACGCACCCCAACTTTTTATTTTGGGGTGCTATTTTTAATGGAAATTTTGTCCACACGTGACCTTCATCACACTTTTTCATAAATACAAGTGCTAATACTATAAATATAGTTGGAATATTCTATCATTTTGTATTAAGTTTGTATATAAGGAAGGGGTAATATAATGAAAATTGCAATATTGTCCGACATTCACGAAGGCCTTAATCGCAAAAAAACAAATATTGATCTCATGGCATTATTAAATAATTGGCTAGATGCAAACCAACCTGATGTTTTTATCATAAGTGGGGACATGACAGCAGGACCTGAAAAAAGTCTTAATCTATTGAAACAACTTCAAAATTCAAATCCACGAACTAAAATTTTATTTGTTCATGGGAACCATGATGTTTATTATGGCGATTCTACGCAAGCTTATGAAATTCTGACTCGGTTCTCAGGTAACCTTGGTAATGGTCCTATAGAATTGAATGATCATTGGGTAGTCATTGGTGATGGTGGTTGGTATGATTATACATTTGGAATGAAGGAATATAATGCTGAACAATTTTCTCTCGGAACACTTGGTGATTTTACTTGGCCTGATAAAACCTATGCCAATTGGCAGGTGGATGACCAAAAGCTGACAAGCCATTATGTTGAAAAAATTGAGAAATGGCTCCAAGAATATGAAGGGAAAAATGTAATCATGGTTACGCACGTTGTTCCATTTTCACACTTTGTTCAGTGTAAAGGTGATCCAAGTTGGGACTTTTTCAATGCGATGATGGGCAGTTCTCGTTTCGGGGAATTGGCTAAAAAATACAATGTGAAAAAATATATATTTGGACACATCCACACTAGATATCATGAACAATATGAAGGAATCGAAATGATATGTAATCCATTAGGCTATTATCCCCATGAATGGAACCATAGTTCTCCGGAAAAAGAGATCCATTCAACAATGAAAGTTATTGTCATTTAAAGGATAATTGGAAGAATTTTTACATTGCTCCCCTTGTTAGCCTACTTTAGCATTAAATATATACAGTTTTAGGGTTATAGAAGGGGAGGAAGGATCAATGCTAAACCGACCCAAACGGTTTTTAAAATCGATAGTACTTTTTATCATGATAGTCTCAATCGTTCTACCACCAGCAGCAATACCAAAAGCAAATGCAGCAACAACACAGATTACGGCGTTAGCGACGCCTATTATATATGATCATACAGCGCAAGTCTTAGGAAGAATAAAAATAACGGTCCCGGCAGGTGCAGTGAAAAAGAATGATATTTTAATCGTTAAATTGCCATTTGCCTTACATGATGGCATATCAACAACACTCATGAACGAGGATGATGAAACACCTCCACAGGGAACGAACTATATCCTTGTTCCAAAAGCTAATAATGGTCTGCAAAAAGAAAATCTTACGGTTACTCCACTTGGAGACAAAGAATTTAAAATAACCTCAACCCAAGATTCATCCTTTGCTAATGATCTAACATTTTACATTTTGCTGAACAATGTTGATATTGATAAAGGATATGAAGGGCCGGTAAAGGTTAATTTTGAGGGACCGGCGGCAACCGGTTTTCCGGCTGGAGAAGTCATTCCAGCATTCGTAGTTACAAAAGGGACGGTTCAGCTGTCTGCAGAAGGAATTGACTCTAGTAACTCAGATTTTTCGTTTCAATTACAAATAAAAGAATTAATTTTGAAGTCTCTGCAAAACGGGCAGAATTCGATTAAACTTAAGTTGCCAACTGGGTTTAAGTGGAATAGGCCGACTGCGGATTCAGAAACGGTTTACTACGGAGATTCCATTGATTTTAGCTACACAGTAAATGCAAATGAGCTAGAGATACATGTGAATAGCAGTCAAACGACAAAAGCATCAATGTGGGACATTCCGTTATCCTTTACGGCACACGATGATGATCGTATAGCTGAAGGTGATATCTATGCCTATGTCAGTGGGCTAACAAAAACTGATGTTGATAGAATTAAAGTGGGTATATATAAAGACTACGGAGTTTCCATAATCATAGATAACGAACTTCCAACGATTATGAGTGGAAAATCAGGTCAAAGAATTTCCACCATAAAAATCAAAGAACAGGTTCCTAAATCTATTATTGCCGGTAGATCATTAACGTTAACATTACCCGATGGTGTTAAGTGGGTTGATGACGATACTGATCAAGATGGAATTAATCTAGGTGTGCCAAGAGTCAAAAGTGATGGGCGCACATTAAACTATACCATTAGCGGAACGTCAACTGATGAGGCATCGATTGAATTAGATCAGTTAAAGGTGGCTGTACGCCCGGGCTTTACTGGAAATTTAGGAGTTACGATTGAAGGAGCGGGTATTGAAAAACAAATCTTATCCGTTGCCAACGTTGTTAAGCCGGTCTCCATAACAACGACAATAGTGCCAGACGTTGTCATCGGAAAAAGCAATCAAGCCATGGCTGATCTATTAATTACAGAAACGGTCAAAGAGGCTCTGAAGAAAGACGGTGCAATCCAAATTTCGTTACCAAGCGGGGTTCAGTTTGTTGAAAAGCCGGATGTACAAGTTACAGAAGGCAATCTATACCTTAAACAAATCAGTTTAATTAATGATCATACTCTGCAAGTGGTGATTGATGCTGAAAGTATAATGCCATCTGCCATTTCTATAACAAATGCGAAACTTCGAATTGATCGTACGGTTCCAGAAGGTCCAATTGAAGCGGAAATTACAGGACCAGCTCTAATAGAAACAACAGGAACAACAACATTAAATGGGGCAAGCTATGATTTATGGAAGTATGGTCATACATTTCATAAAATTGGAATTGCCAATGTCATTACGCTTGCACCTGGAAAACCAATTTCTGAAAAAGTTGAATTTAAAATAGATAAGAAAGTTTATTATGTAAATGGTCAAGGAAAATCGATGGATGTCGCTCCATTTATTGAAAAAAGTAGAACCTTCCTACCAGTTAGATATGTCGCCAATTCTTTAGGAGTAGATACAGATAATAGCCTCTGGGACGATGATACGAATAAGGTGACAATCTTAAAAGGCGATCGTGTTGTTCAACTCACAATAGGCAGTAAAATCATGCTTATTAATGGAATGGCAATCCCAATGGATGTTCCTGCCCAAATTAAAAATGGGCGAACACAGCTTCCGCTCCGTTTTGTAGCTGAAGCTTTTGGAGCGAAGGTCGACTTTGAGGAGTCAACAAGAACGGTAACAATTCAATAGAGATATAATAATTTAAACCATCGCGAAGATGGTTTTTCTTTTTTTGCAACCGATTTGCAAGTTTTATTGTATATAAAAAATTTTTCTAATATTGTTGTAATTTGTCAGCATTAGTTATACTATTATATTGTTTTTGTGTCTTTTTTATGACAATTACAGGGGGGGATTTATAGATTATTATGAATCAAAATGAACGGAAGCGCTCAAAAAGTATTCGAAAAAAATTTATAGTATCATTTTTACTAGTATCATTGATTCCTTTATTAATAGTGTCCTTGTTAGTCGGAAATTTAAGTAGTAAAATCACTATTTCAAAAGAGAAAGAATCAATGCATAGCCTTGCTTTGAATAAAGCCCAGGCTATGGATGAATGGTTTCAGGCGCAAATGGCTGAACTACAACTAGTGGCGGAAACAGAAACAATTAAATCAATGGATAATGAACGGATTTTTCCGTTTATTTCAATTGTAAACGAAAGATCAGAAGTTTTTGAGACCAATTTTGTCGTAAATACAGAAGGTACCGTTATTTCTCATACGAGTCCCAAAAGTGTTGGCTCAGATTATAGTGGCCGGTCCTATGTACAAGCGGCATTAACAAAAGGAGCATCTTCCTACTCTGAAGTTCTGATTTCAAAAGCAACTGGAAACCGTATTGTTGTTGTTGCCACTCCGATCAAAGATAATGACGGAAAGGTAATCGGTGTTCTAGCTGGATCCGCTAACTTTGAAGTACTCGTCAATACATTTTTAAAAGATGGAATAAATAAATCCTCAGAAATCACTCTTGTTGATGCTGAGAAACGACTTCAGGTAACTTCTAAAGAGGACGAGGTAGGATTGGTACTTGATGAGGTTAATTTAAGCAGTACATTGAAAACAGCGCTAGACAAAAGTGTATCAGAA
>JAENZK010000160.1 GCA_016841285.1 Guptibacillus hwajinpoensis
TTATGCTCTTCTTCTGTATCGACCAGCCCATCGTGTTGCAATATAAGGTAGCTATCATTGTCGGTAGCGTCTTTGTTATCGTGTGTTTGGTCTATGCAATTCAATGCTTTAGAACTTATAAATTTTATCAGCCAAAAGCTATTGAAGAAGCTCAGCAACAATATAAAGGCTAAAAAAAGAACCTAATTGTTCCCACAATTAGGTTCTTAACTTTAGGCTCGGCATGAAACCTTAACCAATAACGTTATTTTTCTTTAAAAATTTAAGAGCAGTTTGAATATCAGAAACATCCAAAATCGCTGAATTATCTCCGGTGTATGCAGCAAACACTATTACATGGTGGTACAGTGCATCTAAAATACTGCTTAGGATCCCTGGAGCAGGTATAACAACAATGAGCTGGATAACCTCTTTTTGATGGTATCGTATACCTATTTCGCGAAGTACATCCGCCAATACCATATTGGCACGGGAACTATTAGAATTTTCTGGTCCAACAACCAATCGGACAAAGTTGATTCTACCTCCATTCACCTTTGTTATGGTGAAGGCTATTATAGTTACTCCTTCAGCCGCAATCTTTCTTAAAATTGTGTTTAGGTCTTCATCGTTCGCATAAAAAGAAAATTCTTGTCTTAACGTGGCAATTAACTTTTTAGTATTTCTATCCATAGATTTCACTTCCCTTCCTATCAGATTACAATAGCTTATTCGTATAATCTGAAGAAGGACACGTTAATTTGTCCACCTTGAACCTAAAATTAAAATTACAAAAAAGCTGACTTGAATAGTCAGCTTTTTTATTCTAACGGTCAATTAATTGTGCCATTAATAATGCTTTTCCTACATTTTTTCCTTCATTGTAAACTTCTACATCGACTTTACCAAACTTTCGGCCTACTTCTAATACTTTGGGATGCACTTCTAATGTAGTATCAATTTGAACTGGCTTCATAAAGTAGATTGTCAAATTTTCAATGACAAGGTCACCTTTTTTATAATTACGAAGAGCTCGGCTTCCTGCTTCGGTGACAATCGTTGTAAAGACTCCATAGGAAATCGTTCCAAGGTGATTTGTCATTTGCGGAGTTACTTTGCATTGATAAACATTCTGGCCTGCATCACTATCCTCTACGAATTGGCTAGTTACGATATCATCAATTGTATCTCCGACTTGTGGCTGTCTTTGAATGACCTGTAAGGCCTTTAAAACATCCTGACGGCTGACAATCCCAAGTAAACGATGATGATCATCTATAACCGGTAATAGCTCAATACCTTCCCAAACCATAAGATGGGCAGAGTTGGCAACAGATGTACGGGCATTTACGGTGATTGGATTTTTCGTCATAACTTTCTCAATCAGTATTTTTCGGTCAATTCCCATTACGTCTTTTGAGGTTACCATCCCTTGAACCTTCATATTATCATCAACAACCGGGAATCTACTATGCTTCGTTTCATCATTTAATTCAAACCACTTATCAACCTCATCCGTTGTTTTCATGAAGAATGTGCGCTCAACTGAAGTTAAAATATCATCAACAACAACGATTTCTTTTTTAATTAATTGGTCATAGATGGCCCGGTTAATCATCGTAGCAACAGTGAATGTATCATAACTCGTTGATATGATCGGCAATTTTTTCTCATCCGCTAATTGTTTAACATTGTCGTCTGCATCAAAACCACCAGTAATAAGAACGGCCGATCCGGCTTTAATCGCTTCTTCATGAGCTTTGTCACGGTTCCCAACGATTAGAAGGTCGCCTGCCCCTACATAACGAAGCATTGCCTCTAATTTCATAGCCCCAATGACAAACTGGTTTAATGTTTTATGAAGGCCTTCTCTTCCACCCAAAACTTGTCCATCAACAATATTAACAATTTCCGCATAAGTAAGCTTTTCAATATTTTCTTTTTTCTTCTTTTCGATCCGAATCGTTCCGACCCGTTCAATTGTACTAACTAATCCTTTGTTTTCAGCATCCTTTATTGCTCTGTAGGCTGTCCCTTCACTTACATTTAAATCCTTCGCAACCTGACGAACGGATATTTTATTCCCTACAGTTAAAGATTCAATATGTTGTAGTATTTGTTCATGCTTCGTAGCCAACTCTCTCACCATACCTTTAGTGAAACTTTTGCAACTTTATGCAAAATATATGTTCTTAATAAAGTTAATTATACTTGTTGAAAGAGTTGACTTCAATGGATTGGAGCGATAAATACTATTATTGTCACATCCATTATGCGAATACTTATACACAATTAAACATTATAGTTCAATAAATCCTCCAGGATTTAACAATTTTCCGTTTTCAAGCTTTGCAACAAACGCTGCACCATCCTGCTTGATCACTGGAAATGTATTGAAATGAATTGGAACAACAGTCTTTGCGTTCACCCATTTTGCAGCAAGCAATGCATCCTCAGGACCCATTGTAAAATTATCTCCAATTGGCAAGAAAGCAACTTCAATATTATTTAGTTCACCGATGAGTTTCAAATCTGAAAAAAGAGCTGTATCTCCGGCATGATAAATGGTCTTTCCTTCATTCGTAAATAAAATTCCGGATGGCATTCCAGTGTAAATTAATTCTCTTTTCTCTTCATTGGCTATAGATGAACCGTGAAATGCCTGTGTGAATTTAACCTTTCCAAAATCAAATTGATGGGAGCCGCCGATATGCATTGGATGTACGTTCAGTCCTTGCCAGCCTAAATAAACCGCTAGCTCATTCGGTGCAACAACTAATGCATTATTTCTTTTTGCTAATTCCACTGTATCACCTAGATGGTCACTATGGCCGTGAGTTAAAAGAATAGCATCCACCTCTAAGTCATCAGCATTCAAATTACATAAACCGTTTCCTGTAATAAATGGGTCAATAATAATCTTCTTTCCTTCTGTTTCAATTAAAACAACCGCATGTCCGTGAAATGAAACTTTCATTTAAAATCACTCCTATGAATAAAATTAGCTCTTACTAACATTACTACGACATTTATGGTGATTTTCCTTTATCCTCATTCATTTTATTGGCAATTTGTTTACTTCATAACCACAAATTTGGTAAATTTATATTACGATTTGTATAATTATTTTATAAAAACAAAAAAGGAAGGTTGAGTACGATGGAAAAACGTATTAACGAGCTAACAAACTGGATGAAACAAGAGAATATTGAGTTTGCTTTTATTACATCAACAGCAAATATTTATTATTTAAGTAAATTTTATACGCATCCACATGAACGGGTTGCCGGCGTAGGTGTGTTCCAAAATGAAGAGCCATTTATAATTTGCCCAAAAATGGAAATGGCATCTGCTAGAAATACAGGGTGGAGTTTTGAAATTGTTGGCTATGATGACACAGAAAACCCTTGGGAATTTATTCATAATGCTATTCAAAAAAGAAAAGTTTCAGTTGCTACGATTGCGATTGAAAAAGAGCATCTGTCATTTGAGCGTGGTGAAAAACTGCAAAATCTATTTCCAAATGTAGAGTTTAAAGCTGTTGAGGATAAGTTAAATGAACTTCGCTTAATAAAAGATGAGTCGGAGCTTGCGATTTTAAGAGAAGCCGCTAAGCTTGCTGACTTTGGAGTTGAAGTTGGAGTAAGTGCTATTAAAGAAGGGGTAACTGAATTAGAGATTGTCGCCAAGATTGAATATGAGTTAAAGCGAAAAGGTGTTAGAGAAATGTCATTTTCAACCATGGTGTTAACGGGTGCGAAAACAGCAGCACCACACGGTGTTCCTGGTCTTGATGATATTAAAAAAGGGGATCTTGTGTTGTTTGACCTTGGTGTGATCCTTGACGGGTATTGCTCTGATATTACGAGAACGGTTGCTTATCATTCAATAAATGAAAAACAGCAAGAAGTTTATGATACCGTATTAAAAGCTCAGTTAGCAGCTGTTGAAGCAAGTAAACCTGGAACAGAAATTGGCATCATTGACAAAGCTGCCCGTGATATTATTCGTGCCGCAGGCTATGGAGAATATTTCACACATAGAATCGGCCATGGTTTAGGCATTGATGTTCATGAATTTCCTTCACTAAATGCAACAAATACAAATCCATTAAGAACGGGCATGACCTACACAATCGAACCTGGAATCTATATCCCTAACATTGGGGGAGTCCGAATTGAGGACGATATTTATATTACGGATAGTGGTTGTGAAGTGTTAACGAAGTATCCGAAGGAGTTGCAGATTGTAAAATAGATTGAATATGTATAAATACCTAAACTTAAAGAGGCGAATGTGCCATTTTATGTTTTGAATATCGATTTTGGGCACAATAAGGGCTTGTGAACGTGCCCATTATCGACTTTGACATCGGTTTCGGGCACAATCAGAGCCTGAACGTGCCCGTTTTCAGCTTTGACATTGATTTCTGGCACAATCAGAGCCTAAACAGCATAACTTCTCTTTATTAGAGTGGGTATGTGACTTTCTTTTACAATCATTTATTGTTTCAAAAGTTCTACAGCGTCGCGATACTCTAGTCCATGGGCATCAGCTACCGCTTTATAGGTTACAAAACCATTTAGAGTATTAACCCCTTTTAATAATGGTTCATTCTCTAAACAAGCTTTCACATAGCCTTTATTTGCAATTTGAAGGGCATATGGAACCGTTACATTGGTCAAGGCAATCGTTGATGTCCTAGGAACGGCCCCAGGCATATTGGCAACCGCATAATGGACAATGCCATGCTTTTCAAACGTTGGATTGGAATGTGTTGTTATCCGGTCAATCGTCTCAACGATCCCTCCTTGGTCAACAGCAACATCAACAATCACAGAGCCTGGTGACATCGATTTAACCATATCCTCTGTTATTAATTGTGGTGCCTTTGCGCCATGAATTAATACTGCACCTATGACTAAGTCAGACTCCTTAACAGCCTCAGCAACATTATACGGATTTGACATTAAAGTTTTGATCCCTGTGCCAAAAATATCATCCAATTGTCGTAACCGCTCTGGACTCACGTCAATAATCGTTACATCTGCACCTAATCCTATCGCTATCTTCGCGGCATTCGTTCCTACAACGCCGCCTCCAATGATGGTGACCTTTCCTCGCTTAACACCTGGTACACCCGCCAATAAAATTCCTTTTCCCCCCTTTGGTTTCTCTAAAAATTGGGCTCCAATTTGAGCAGCCATTCTTCCAGCAACCTCACTCATCGGTGTTAACAGCGGGAGGGTACGGTTTGGCAATTCAACTGTTTCATAGGCTATAGAAACAACTTTATTTTTTATTAGTTCTTTAGTTAATTCCGGTTCCGGAGCAAGATGCAAATAAGTAAATAAAATTAATCCTTCACGGAGGTAACAGAATTCTTCTTTAATTGGTTCCTTTACTTTCATTACCATTTCCATAGCCCATGCTTCTTCTGCGGAATCGACAATATTTGCTCCTGCTTCAATATATTGCTCATCCGGAAAACCTGAACCCATTCCTGCACCACTTTGAACATAAACCTCGTGTCCGGATTTCACTAAATGAACGGCGCCAGATGGTGTCATCGCGACACGATTTTCATTGTTTTTAATTTCTGCTGGTATTCCAATTCGCATTGTATTTCCTCCCCTCACTAACTAAAAGGTATTTTTTACTTTATAATTCCATTATATTTGTAATCGTTTACAAGATAAAGATATTCGTAAAGTTGACTACCCTACTATAAACCACAAAAAATTTCACTATTTCTTCATTTATTATTTATTTATATAAATAATTGAATGATATAATTAACTTGTAATAGATGGATAATTTGTCAAAATTGGGGGGTAGCACAAATGAGTTTAGCTTATAATAATATTTTAGTCGCTATCGACGGGTCAAAAGAATCTGAAAAAGCATTCCAAAAAGCACTGGCTATTGCGAAGCTAAATGATGCCAAACTTTTAATTACACATATCATTGATGTTAGGACAGTTTCGCCTGTTAAAATCTATGATAGTACGGTTGAAGAACGTGCGGAAATCTATGCAAATGAACTTTTAGCATCCCATAAAAAAGAAGCAGAGGATGCTGGTTTATCTAAAGTTGAATTAATTATAGAACATGGTTCGCCAAAAATA
The DNA here is from genome assembly GCA_016841285.1 of Guptibacillus hwajinpoensis. Lineage (GTDB taxonomy): Bacteria > Bacillota > Bacilli > Bacillales > Bacillaceae_J > Schinkia. The sequence continues at coordinate 6,108 of JAENZK010000160.1, forward strand.
AAAATTGCTAAAGAAATTGCCCCAAAACATGATGTTGATTTAATTGTATGTGGTGCAACTGGGTTAAATGCAATGGAACGTTTATTCATTGGAAGTGTTTCCGAGCATATCACCCGCTATGCAAAATGTAATGTTCTTGTTGTCCGCTCAAGTGAGGAAGAAGCACTGCAGTAATAATTGCAGATTCATAACTTTACAAAATTGGAGGAATGTAACATGAGTTTGACTTATAAAAATATTTTAGTTGCCATTGATGGTTCAAAGGAAGCTGAAAAAGCATTCAAGAAAGCATTATCTATCGCAAAAATCAACGATGCTAAATTATTGATTACCCACGTTATTGATACAAGATCCTACGCAACAGTTGAGGCATATGATCGGACCATTGCAGAGCGTGCTGAAGAATTTGCCAATGATTTGTTAGAATCACATAAAAAAGAAGCAGATGAAGCAGGTCTTACTAATGTTGAAGTCATTCTTGAATACGGTTCTCCAAAAGTAAGAATTGCAAAAGATATCGCTCCTATGCATAACGTTGATTTAATCGTTTGTGGTGCAACTGGATTAAACGCAGTGGAACGCTTCTTCATTGGTAGTGTATCCGAACACATTACCCGCTATGCAAAATGTAACGTACTCATTGTCCGCTCAGAAGAAGAAAAGTGAAAGCGCCCGTTCAGCGACGTATAAACTGGAGCACATCGACTGAGATAAAGGAAACACGATGAACAAAGTGAATCGATGTTGACTTATCGTAGGGAGGTGGGCGAAGTTTACTAGTCGCTGGGCGCTGGAACTAGACAGAAATACACCAGAAAGAAGCGTTGGATATTAATTACCCAACGCTTCTTTTGCTTTATTTAATGCTATATTTACTTGTTCAAAGCCGGTTCCACCTAAACTATTACGTCTAGCTACCACCGTTTTCGGCTGTAGTACTTCATAAATATCTTCCTCAAATAATTCGGAAGCTTGCTTATATTCATCAATAGTTAGACCAAGCAAATAAATCCCTTTTTGGATGCATGTTAATACTAGTTTACCCACAACCTCATGGGCTTCACGGAAAGGCATGCCCTTTGTAGCTAAATAATCAGCTAACTCCGTTGCATTAGAAAAGTCAGCAGTAACGGTCTTTTCCAATACATCCGTTTTCACCCTAAGAGTATCGATCATTCCAGCAAATATTTGCAAGGAACCCTTCACAGTTTTCACTACATCAAACATACCTTCTTTATCCTCTTGGAAATCCTTGTTATAGGCTAAAGGAGTACCTTTCATGACAGTTAATAATCCAAATAATGCCCCATAAACTCGTCCAGTTTTTCCGCGAATTAACTCCGCCATATCCGGATTTTTCTTTTGTGGCATAATGCTTGAACCTGTAGCGAATGTATCATCAATTTCCACGAAATTAAATTCAGAGCTTGACCATAAAATTAATTCTTCACAGAAACGGGATAAATGCATCATTAGGATCGAAGAGTTGCTTAAAAACTCAAGGATATAATCCCGATCACTAACAGCATCTAAACTATTATTATAGACACTGTCAAAGCCCAATAATTCAGCTGTATATTCGCGATCAATCGGGAAAGTTGTGCCCGCCAATGCCCCCGCACCAAGTGGAGAGATACTGATTCGTTTATACGATTCCTGCATTCTTTGGTAATCACGTTCAAGCATCCAGAAATAGGCTAACAAGTGATGTGCGAAAGAAACAGGTTGTGCCCTTTGTAGGTGGGTATAACCAGGAATAATCGTTTCCACATGTTGCTCAGCCTGCTTTACTAAGGCGCTTTGCAATGACTTGATTGCATCTAAAATTTCGTTAACTTGATTGCGCAAATAAAGGTGAACATCTGTTGCAACTTGGTCATTACGGCTGCGGCCAGTATGCAGTTTTCCACCAACAGGACCAATTAAATCAATAAGCTGCTTTTCAATATTCAAATGAATATCTTCATATTGAACAGAGAATTCCAGTTCATTTTTCTTCGCTTTCTCAAGCAAAGTTTGTAAACCTGCTTTGATTTGATCAGCTTCCTCTTTCGTTAAAATCCCACATTTACCTAGCATTGTTACATGGGCTAAGCTTCCTTCAATGTCTTCTTCAACTAATTGTTTATCAAAGTGGATCGATGCACCAAAGTCATCGACCCACTCCTCAGCTGTTTTTTGGAAACGGCCACCCCAAAGCTTTTTCACGCGTTCACCTTCTTCTTGCCATTCACCATGCTGTTCACTTGAGTTGGAAGACCCCAAAGTTTTGTGAAACCAGCAGCAGCAGTATGATCAAATGTATCGTCTGCTGTGTAAGTAGCAAGTTTTTCATTATATAAAGAGTAGTCTGATTTACGACCATCTACGATTGCATTACCTTTAAATAGTTTAACACGTACAACACCAGTCACTGTTTTTTGTGTTTCAGTTAAGAATGCTTTTAAGGAATCTGTTAATGGTGAGAACCATAAGCCATTGTAGATCACTTCTTCTAACTTCATTTCAATAATTGGTTTGAAATGAGCTACTTCACGTGTTAGTGTTAAATCTTCAAGCTCTTTATGCGCTTTGATTAGTGTAATCGCAGCTGGAGCTTCGTAAACCTCACGAGACTTAATACCAACTAAACGGTTTTCTACATGGTCAATACGACCAACACCATGCTTACCAGCAATTTTATTTAAAGTAAGAATTAGTTCATCTAAAGGATAATGTTTTCCATTTAGAGTAACTGGTTTCCCTTGAATAAATTCGATTTCAACATATTCTGGTGTATCAGGTGTATTTTCAATTGAATTTGTTAAGTCATAAGCATCTTCAGGTGGTGCTGCCCATGGATCTTCTAATACTCCACACTCATTAGCACGTCCCCATAAGTTTTGGTCAATTGAATAAGGGCTGTCTAAATTGATTGGAATTGGAATACCATGTTTTTTTGCATAGTCGATTTCTTCTTCACGTGACCAGCTCCACTCACGTACTGGCGCAATAACCTCTAAGTCTGGGTTTAATGCTGCAAATGACACTTCAAAACGAACTTGGTCATTTCCTTTACCTGTACAACCATGAGCGATTGAGTCAGCCCCTTCTTGTTCTGCAATTTCAACAAGCTTTTTCGCAATTAATGGACGGGAAAGTGCCGATACTAATGGATAAGTATTTTCATACATCGCATTTGCATATAATGATGGTAAAACAAAGCTTTCAGCAAATTCATTTTTAGCGTCAATAACTACTGACTTAATAGCACCGACTTTTAACGCCTTTTCTTTAATAAAATCTAGGTCTTTTCCTTCACCTACATCTAGGCAAACAGCAATTACATCATAACCTTGTTCTGATATCCATTTAATTGCAACTGATGTATCAAGTCCTCCAGAATAAGCAAGTACACATTTCTTTTTAGTCACTTCTGACTCCTCCTCTAAATCTCTTGTATAAAGATTCCTTTTAATACATAAATATTCATGATGAACAAAAATGAAAAGGGATGATTGTCCCCTTGGATTTATAAAAATCAATATTTGATTTCTTTTAATAAATTATACTCTAACAAGTTTTTAATCATTTTTCAATAGGTAAAAATAAATTATTTTTTCAATTGGAAATCACAGGATTGGATAACAGTTTTCAATTCCTGTACAATGGAAAAAGGGATAAAAGGGGGAGTGTAAAAGTGAACATAAAAGAATATTTTCGAATGGATGATAGATTAGGTATTCAATTACCGCTTTTAAATAAAGACTGGCATGAATACGGGGTAGCTGAACAGGAAGGGATTGTCGCAGAATGGGAGATTATTAGAGGACACATCCCCGATCGTATTAAAGAACTTGAAGTATCCATTAATTCAAGACAAGCCCAATTGAATGTTGAAGAGAACTTTGAGCGGTCTTGCCAACTAAATTCTGAAATCTCGGAATTGGCGTCGATTATTAACGACCTATGGATTTGGTATCGAACAAATCAAAATGTAATAGAAGAAAAAATTCATCATTAAAAAGAACAAGGTTGTAAACCATTGTCTAGCTCCAG
>JAENZK010000161.1:0-5047 GCA_016841285.1 Guptibacillus hwajinpoensis
GGTGTCGGGCCGCAGGGTCGGGTTCTCTGGCTCATCTCGGTGTCGGGCCGCAGGGTCAGGTTCTCTGGCCCATCTCGGTGTCGGGCCACAGGGTCGGGTTCTCTGGCTCATCTCGGCACCCCGGGCCAGAGAACCCGACCCTCTGGCTCCAATTTCTGGTGATCGGACAATAAACCCTACCTTTCCGACAATAAGTTAAAGCCCTCGGACAATAAACCCTTGCAACTAGACAATAATACATCTTTACCCGACAATAATGGAGTATGTGCGGACAATAACGTTTTTACCAACAACTTAAAATTGTGAATTTTAATGTTATGGTGGCTTTTACCGTTAATTTAAACCTGTTTTCGGAGGACAGGCACCTCCAATTGCTCTCCTCCACCCCCTCTCGTCTTTTTCCGACATTAAATGGCACAAAGATGTTTTTCTTGTTGTTCTTTGCTATACTATAGGATAGGATTTTTTACTGTAAAATTTATGAAGAGAAGATCCTCAAAGTTTTTACATAACTAGATTAATTCATAAATTCAAGCATTTTTTCTAATAATGAATACATACGACGCTTTTTAATGTAAAAAGGAGAGAACGGCGAATGCTGAATGCAATCAAAAAAATCATCGGTGATGATCAACAACGGAAGTTGAAAAAGTACTATAAGATTGTTGATGAAATCAACAGTTTAGAGCCTGAGATGGAGAAGCTTTCTGATGAGGAGCTAAAGGCGAAAACGGCGCACTTTAAGGAAGAGCTTGCGAATGGGAAGACGGTTTTTGACATACAGGTTGAGGCGTTTGCCGTGGTCCGGGAAGCGGCTAAGCGTGTTCTTGGGATGCGCCATTTTGATGTGCAGTTGATTGGTGGGCTTGTTCTTACTGGTGGAAACATCGCAGAGATGGCTACTGGTGAAGGTAAAACTTTGGTTGGTTCGCTTCCTGCCTATCTTCGTGCCCTTGAAGGCAAAGGAGTACATATTATTACGGTTAATGATTACTTAGCAAAACGTGACCGCGACTTGATTGGAAAAATTCATGAGTTCCTTGGGCTCACAGTAGGCCTGAACGTTCCGATGATGGAGCCGGACCAAAAGAAAGCGGCTTACGAAGCGGATATTACATACGGGATTGGTACTGAATTTGGGTTTGACTTTTTGCGTGACAATATGGTGCAGGATGTGAGCCAGCGCGTTCAACGTCCGTATCATTATGCGATTATTGATGAAATTGACAGCGTTCTGATTGACGAGGCAAAAACGCCGCTGATTATCGCTGGAAAAATGGAGGCTGCCGCGAATCTTCATCAAATATGTTCACGACTGGCAAAGCGTTTTGAACGTGATGTTGACTACACTTTTGATGATGAAACAAAAGCAACAAGCTTAACAGAGGAAGGAATCAATAAGGTTGAGCGTGCTTTTGGTGTTGATAATCTATACGATTTGGAGCACCAAACATTATATCACTATACAATCCAAGCGCTCAGGGCACATGTGATGTTCAAGCGTGATGTTGATTATATTGTTCAAGATGGGAAGGTTATGCTTGTTGATATGTTTACAGGACGGATCATGGAAGGCCGTACGCTTAGTGATGGCTTACATCAAGCGATTGAGGCAAAAGAAGGTCTTGAAATCACGGAGGAAAATAAATCACAAGCATCTATTACAATTCAAAACTATTTCCGGATGTACCCGATTCTTTCTGGAATGACAGGTACAGCAAAAACAGAGGAAAAAGAATTTGCTAACACGTACAATATGGACGTTGTTCAAATTCCAACGAATAAACCGATTCAACGTGTTGACATGTTAGAGCGTGTCTACGCAACAAAGCATGATAAATACGTTGCAATGGCGAAGGAAATTAAAGAGCGCCATGAAAAAGGCCAGCCAGTTCTTGTTGGTACGACATCGATTATTCAATCAGAAGAAATTGGAGAGTACATTAAAAAGGAAAACTTACCTTGTGAAATCTTAAATGCTAAAACAGTTGAGCAAGAGGTTAGTATTATTTCCTTAGCCGGTCAAAAAGGCCACATTACGATCGCGACCAATATGGCTGGACGCGGAACGGATATCCTTCTTGGTGAAGGTGTTGCTGAGCTTGGTGGCTTACATATCCTTGGTACGGAAAAACACGAAAGCCGCCGTATTGATAACCAGCTGCGCGGTCGTGCTGGGCGCCAAGGGGACCCAGGCTCATCCCAATTTTTCATCTCAATCGAGGATGAATTATTCCGTCGCTTTTCACATGAGGAAATTGAAAAATTAAAGCCAAAACTGCAAACGGACGAAACAGGGCTTATTTTAAATAAAAATATTCATGAATTGGTTGAGCGTACGCAACGTATTTGCGAAGGCAGTAACTACGCGATTCGCGAATACAACTTAAAGCTGGATGACATCGTTAATGACCAACGTAAGGTCATCTATAACCTTCGTGACAATGCTCTTATGAATGAGGATATTCTATCCCTTGTGATGGAAATGATCCCAAGATACAGCCACTACCTCGTTGACAAATATTGTCCGAAAGATCTTGAGCCTGAAGAATGGCCATTGGACCGACTTGTCAAAGAATTAAATCAACTGATTGTTGGTCAAACAATTCAGCTCCCAGTAGAGGTCAATGTAGTGGATGAAGTTCATGGTGCAGTCGCTCAAGCAATTGAGCCTTATCTAGAAAATCTTGAAAAATTAAAAGACAATGCGAATCTTCAGCAGGTTTTAAGACGTGTCCTTGTGGCGGTCATTGATAAACATTGGGTGAATCATTTGGAAAGCATGACACGGATTAAAGAAGGAATTGGGTTGCGCCATTATCAGCAGGAAGACCCGCTTCGTATTTACCAAAATGAAGGTCTAGAAGTCTTCCATCATACGTTCTCTTTAATCGACCATGATTCCAGTGTTCAGTTGACGCGCTTTGCTACCCCACTACTCGAACAGCTTGCAGAAAAAGAAGCGGCTGAGCAGGATGGGAATGGCGATGAGGAGCAAGAGGCTGAGTAGGATGTAAGACTGGTGAAAAGCACGTGTTTGTGTTGCATCCAGGATTTCTGAAGAGCAAGTTGCTAAGGATCAGGAAAGCGAAGAATGGGATCATTTAAAATAGAGGCCCTGTTATTATTTATAGTTGATTTTCATGTAGGAATGAGAATACATAGGCGGAGAATTTCTGGCTAATGTAAAAAAAGAGGCTAAAAAAGCAGATATAAGCGGAGATATTCCGATTAACTACTCTAAAATGGCCAAATTCCAACGATTTGGATCATATAAACGGAAAAGCTCCCCTTATTTTTAAGGATATATGAGTATTTTCAAAAATAAACGGAATTTTACCGTTTATTATTCAAACACATTAATATCAACATTCAGTTTTAACAGACAGCCATGCTAAACTTTTGGCACATTAATAAATGAAATAAAAGTTATCCACAGTTATTTTAGGATAGACAAAATATAAAGTTTGAGGGCGCAATGAGCCCTCTATTTTTTGAAATATGTTTTATCTAAACGAGTGGCGAACTTTTGTTTTCGGAACGACGATATGCTCTTTTTGCACGATGTAGGAATTTATGAGGCTTTGAAAAAAAACTGTTGGGATAGCCTCTTTTAAATAAGTAAAACTGGAACGGGAGGATTTTTACCATGTTATCGTTTTTTAAAAGAAAAAAGACAAATGATGAAGATATAAAGAGTACGGGTAGTGAGAATGCTGTGTCTGCCAAGGATTTGTTGAATTTGGAGGGTGTGGAGTCGGAGGGCAATCCGGAGGAAGAGGTTTATACGGAGCTTTCGATTCACCCTGATTGGAATATTCCGCAGGAGCAGGAGTATGTGTTTCGTTTTTTGAATAATGAGTTGAGTCCGCTTAAGCCGGATGAGATTTCGTTGAGTGGGATTGAGATTGTGAAGCAGGAACGGCAAGTGGTTTGTTCGGCGTTTGTTCGCAGTAGTATTAATCAAACGATTGAGCTTGGGACGACGACGTTGTTGTTGATTGGTGAGAATGAGGTTTATGGGCGCAAGGAGTTTGATTTGACGCAGGTGGGGCATATTCCGCCGCGTAGTAGCCGTCCGTTTCAGTTTGTGTTTGAGCAGAAGGATCTTTATAAGCCGATTTCGGCGATTGAGACGGAGATTTGGGGGCTGGCGTTCCAGTTGCAGAGTGAGGACAGTGATCATTCGTTAGATCTTGCGGAGAGCTGGGAGAAATCGTTGGCTGATGAGGATAAAGAGAAGTTGAGAAATATGCTGGAGTCGATCACGCCGCCAAAGCCGGGTGAAATTCAGTTTGTCGGCATCCAGTCTAAGTTTATGGATAATGGAAAATTGCAGGTTTCAATTTTGATTCAGAATGGTTCGCAGCAAAATATTAAGTTACAGCAATTGCCTTTGGTGGTTGAGGATGCGAGCGGGGAAATCGTGGCGCAGGGCGGCTTTGTGTTGGAGGACCTTGAGATTAAGGCGAACACAAGCAAACCGTGGAATTTTGTCTTCCCTACTTCGCTGTTGACGAAGGATCCAAGTGAGATTGATTTATCGCAATGGAGAGCTTATCCGCCGCAGCAGTAGGGTGTGGTTTGATGTGGATGGTTGAGTTGGTTGGTGAACTGGCATAACAGCTGGGGCACCAACTGGCGGTTGGGGACAGGCACTGGTGGTGTTACTACTGAAGTACCTACTGCCCCGCTAACTGGCGCACGAGGGGCATGTTTACTAGAGTTCGGACTCAGTAGCTTTGGTTTTCACTATTACTGTCCGAAGGCTGTCTAGGTTCGGACTCGATGGCCACGGTTTTCACTATTGCTGTCCGAAGGCTGCTCTGGTTCGGACTCGACGGCCCTGGTTTTTACTATTGCTGTCTAAAGGCTGTCTAGATTCGGACTCGACGGCCACGGTTTTCACTATTACTGTCCGAAGGCTGCTCTGGTTCGGACTCTGTGGCTTTGGTTTTCACTATTACTGTCCGAAGGCTGCTCTGGTTCGGACTCGACGGCCCTGGTTTTTACTATTGCTGTCTAAAGGCTGTCTAGATTCGGACTC
>JAENZK010000161.1:5147-10134 GCA_016841285.1 Guptibacillus hwajinpoensis
CTCGACGGCCCTGGTTTTTACTATTGCTGTCTAAAGGCTGTCTAGATTCGGACTCTGTGGCTTTGGTTTTCACTATTACTGTCCGAAGGCAATACAGATTCGGACTCGATGACCTCGGTTTTCACTTATACTGTCCAAAGACCACTCTAGTATTCACTACTACAAAAAGTAAAGAAGGATATAGGATGATTTAATGAAATGTAATCATATTGCTAGTTTCATAAATTTTATTTTTATTAGTTTTATAGTCTTATTGGGTCTGCAATTGCAAGCGCATGCTGTTTTTGCTGAGTCGAATGCATCCTCAGCTAACACACAAGAACTAAAACAAAAGCTAGACTCAGACAATGCACAGGCACAAAACCAAACACAAACACAAACAAATGCTCAACCACGCCTACTCGTGGTTCCACTGGACGACCGTCCGGCTAATACATATTATCCTGAAAAGGTTGGGCAAGCTGGTGGCGTTGAGGTCATTCTTCCACCGCAGGACTTGATTAACCATCAAGCATCGTCTGATTCGCTTCATCAGCTAACGGATTGGATTATGGATAACAGCGATGATGTGGATGGGTTTATTATTTCTGCGGATATGCTTACTGATGGTGGGCTGGTTGATTCGCGGACAAGCAAACAATCGACGGATGGTGCCCTTCAGCAGCTTCAAATCATTAAAACGCTGAAGGAAAATCACCCAACCAAGCCACTTTATGTATATGATACGATTCAGCGTTTGGCGCCTACGGTTCTGAAGGACGGGAATCTGGAAAAATACAACCTTGTCCGCGACTGGGCAATTACTTATGATGAGGTAAAAAATTTAAATAAAATTGGCCTAACACCCAAGCTGATTCAATTAGAAATGAAAATTGGAGGCAGCCTCATTGAGGAGTATAAGCAAATCAGAGCAAGAAACAGCGTCATAAACGCAATGCTGATCGACTGGACGAAGCAAGGCTACATCGATTACCTCATTCTTGGACAGGATGATGCTAATGGAACAGGCCTCCATCGTGAGGAACAAGAAAATTTGATACAAAAAATCAACACTTACAACATTCAACACAAAGTAAGCGTTTTTGACGGAGCGGACGAAGTTGATGTTATTCTAGTATCACGTTTTCTTTCTACTCTAAAAAACTATCAAACTAGTTTTAAAATCCACTACCTCGGGGTAAGTGGTACGGAATGGACTTCACCTTTTGACCATTATACTCTGCAAACGAATATTGCCAAACACGTGATTGCTGCAGGCGGAATCATAGCTTCCCCTTCCCAGCAGGCTGACATAGAAGTATACATAAACACACCTAATTCTCTTTTTAAAAACAATAGTACAATAGAAAATCTTTTAACTTCTGATTTTGAAAAAGATCAATCAACATCAAACGACGAGGTCTCACAAGCAGTGGCCGAGATCAATCGTCAAATTGCTAACGGGAAACATGTTGTTTTTATCGATGTTGAAAAAGTAAATCAGGCAAACCAAGTGTACGGGGATGCTGTTATTCATGATATTGGCATAACAAATTTATTATCGTACAGTGCATTCAACACCGCCGGCAATGCAGTGGGAACAGCGATCGGTCATGCTAATTCAAGATTTTTGTATTTAGAAAAAGGACCACTAACACCTGAAGTTGACGAAGATGCGGCCAAAGGTCATATTGAATTTTTATTAAATTCAATTTCATCTGATCATATTTACCGCAACAAGGTGGCACCTAAAACCGAGTGGTATGTTCGTTACATCGGCGGCAATGCATGGGACATTGGGCCGATGAAGAAATCTGTTTTATTTTTTACAAATGAGCAATTTAATAAAGAATTTGATTTGCTCCACTCAAAGGTCAAGGGTAGCCAGGTTGTATTAAGCAAAAAAGCAGGAACATCCAATACTGCCGAAATTGAGAATTTTTCCATTCAAAATATTGATATGCCGTGGAATCGACTTTTTGAGGTTCAATTTGATTTTGGAGTGAATTTTAAGTGAGACAGAGGGCGGGTTCTTTGGCCTGAGATACAGGGACATTGCGGGACGCAGTACCCGACCCCGTGTCCCACCAGCCCAGCCTATATAAAAATGCAGAGGAAAGCTCCTCTGCATTTATTTTTTGGTCGGGGCCACAGTTCCCGACCCTGCGGTTCTAGCTAATTAAAACTTTCCTGCTGCCTTTGCTACTGTTTCTAATCCGTCTGCAATAATGTCCCCGGCGCGGTCAGCGTATTGATTGTGGCCTTCGATTACGACAGTTTCAATGTCTGTGATGCCCCATAGGCCAAGGTTAGCTTGGACATATTTTACAGCCATTTCAAATGGAGCCATTGCTTCTGAAGAATAATCTCCACCACGTGCATTAAGTAAAGCTACTTTTTTACCAGTTACTAGACCTACTGCACCTTCCGCCGTGTATTTGAACGTTCTACCTGCTTGAGCCAGGTAAGAAATGTAATTTACAAGTGGTGCTGGTACCATGCTGTTCCATAATGGGAAAGCTAGCACGATTTTATCCATTGCTAAAAATTGGTTTAAATATTGATCAACTAAGTCAGCTGCTTTAGTCTCTTCTGCTGTTAACTCAAGTCCTTGGTTACGTTTGTAAACTCCCATGATCGCAGTGTTTCCGTAATCAGGAAGGTCTGCATTGAACAGGTTCAATTCAGTAATTTCATCTGTTGGGTTTGCTTCCTTATATGTACTCAAGAATGTTTCGTACATTTTTGAGCTGATTGCTTGATCAGCTGGACGGTCGTTTGCTGTAATAAATAATACTTTTGACATGTTATTTCCCCCGTTGATTTGATTTTATTTTTACTTTCTATACTTTTTAGTTACTTAAGTATATTAAAATAAAATTTTCATAGTTTCAAATAATAAGCTCATGAGAATTTACTAATTGGTGGTAAATAAAAACACATGAAGTTAGTGCATATAACCCCCTCCCTCTTTTAAAATCTTAGGAAAGGAATTATTATGGAAAAAAAGAAGTATGAGGTGATTAGATGACAGGCCCATTGACAGATTTTCAAATATTATTTCAACAAATTGAATTACTAGTTCCAAGGGTCAATAAAGGGATTCAATTTATTCTAGTCATTAGCGGTGAATTAAAAGTAGAAACAGCCGACCGGTTTTATCATATGGAAGAAAGAGATTTGCTTGTCCTTAATCATAATCAATTTTATCAGGTTCAGGGGAGTAAAAATAATCGGGTGATCACATTAACCATTTCGGATGCCTTCATGGACCATCATTACCCTGACTATCGAAATCAGCGATTTGAATGCTATTCTAGAGAAATTGATTTAGGAAGAGAAGATATGGTCCTCTCGATCAAGAAGCTGCTGGCAAATTTGATGATTAGTTATTATCGACAAGATGAAAGCTATCAAATTGAGGTGAAAGGCTATATCTGTCAAATGTTACTTATCCTGATTCGAAGTTTTAAAGAAGATAGCACTGTCTCTGAAAAAATGGATACAGGTGATCAGCGTATTTCCCAAATCATTGATTATATTGAAAAAAACTATGACCAGATGATTACCTTAGAGGAGATGGCTAAGAAGTTTTTTCTTTCTACAGGCTATCTATCCCGCTATTTTAAACAAAAAATGGGAATGGGATTTAGTCGTTTTTTAATGACGATTAGACTTAAGCATAGTATGAAGGATTTGCTTTACACGTCTGATTCCATATCACAAATCGCCATGAATAATGGCTTTCCTAATGCTAAGTCTTTTTCTAGCTTTTTTAAAGAAGTGCATGGAATGACTCCGCACCTATATCGAGAAAACCATTTTGTGCAAAAAGAAGATTCGGTTCAAAGTTACGATAAAGAAGATGCATCCAATTTTATACGATCACCTGAAATGGTCGCAAAATTAAGCAGCATGATTTTAGATGATCAAAAACCATATACAACTACAGAGACAAGGAATGAAAAGCTGCCGATCAACCTGGCAAAACCGGTATCACTGAAATTAAATGGTCCTGATTACATCCTTGAAATTGGCGAAATTATTGAATTATTAAAAGAAGATGTTCGCTCCCAAGTATTAGATGTAAAAAAGGATTTGCAGATACGTTTTATCGGAGTTCGTCACCTTTTTAACAATACCGCCATTCCTCCAGAGGTGGAAACAGATGAAGCGATTCCGACCACTTCTCCTTATTTTAAAATTGATAGTGCATTGGAATTCATGAAGCAGCATGATTTGTCTTTGTTTGTTCGCTCAGATTATATGGATATATCACAAAATGAAGAATCCTATTTCACAAAACTTTCTCAGTTCATCAAACACTGCTTGCAGTTGTACGGAGAATCGTTTGTGAAGCAATGGCATGTGATGTTTTACGAGCCCTATACCACAGGAGTAGAAGCGAAAGAACTTCAGAGGATTTATGTAAAACTGCATAATGTATTGAAAACGATGATTCCTTCGATTCAGGTAGGAGTATATATGCCTTTTTCTTTCAACAATGAAAAGACAAGCAATAATCATGAATGGCAGCTCGAACATGGCGAGTCTATTGATTTTATCGGATATAACGCTAACCAAAATGAAGTTGTTGATTTTAAAGAAATGGCGGAGACGAAATTCGATTTAGCAAGGGATTATATTAAAGATAAAACTGATAAGTTAAAGGGGTATTTAAAAAAGAACAATTTGGAAAAACCACTTCATCTTGTAGCATGGAACACGTTATCTGGCAATACTCGGTACACAAATGGCACTTTTTTCCGAGGGGCCCTAGTCTTGAAAAATGTATTTAATATAGCAAATGACGTGAAAACTGCAGCACTCTGGATCAATACCATGGTCCATGAAGAGGAAGGAAAAGATTCGCGTTATCGAATGGATGGCATTGAGTTATTCCATTATTTAAAGGGAAAGCGACCAGCTTATTTTGCATTGATGTTTTTAAGACGCTTAAATGGCGAGATTGTCGCTCATGGTAGGGATTTTGTGATGACACGCAATG
>JAENZK010000162.1 GCA_016841285.1 Guptibacillus hwajinpoensis
ACCTGCGTCATTTGTATAAGAAAGAATTTCAAGATTTGGATTTTTATCGATAACCTCTTTTTTAACATCAGTATGTCTTGAATGCGGAACAAGATAGACTTCATCAAAGCCGCGGAGAATTCTTGATTTTCTATGAAACGTTTTATGTTCAAATACACCAAACATCTTTTTCTCTAAAGGGTATTTAGGAATACCAAAATGGTAATATAACCCTGCTTGGGCACCCCAGCAAATATGGAGTGTAGAAGTTACATTTGTTTTGGTCCATTCCATGATTTCCTTTAATTCATCCCAGTAGTTAACTTCTTCAAATTCTAATAGTTCAATTGGTGCACCGGTAATGATCATCCCATCAAATTTACGACCTTTAATTTCATCGAATGTGCGATAGAAATTTTCCAAGTGCTCTTGTTTTGTATTTTTAGATTGATGTGTTTGCGGATGCATTAGTGTAATATTGACTTGTAATGGTGAGTTACTAAGTACTCGGAGAAGATGTTCTTCTGTTTTTTCCTTTAAAGGCATTAAATTTAAGATTACTATATTTAAAGCGCGGATATCCTGTTGATATGCACGTTCTTCATCCATTACAAATATATTTTCACTTTCAAGTATTTCTTTAGCGGGTAAATCCTTTGGAATGTTTATAGGCACTTTCAATCACTTCCTTTTCTATCTGATTAATTAATTATAAGAACATTAGAAAAATTGTTCAATGAAAAAGTTCGTAATATGTGCGAATTTTGTTAGAATAGGGAAAGGAAACTCAAGGAGTGAGGGATATTATGTTTGATCCTACCATTTTTGACAATTTAAAGGTTGTAGCGGAAGGGGCCGTGTATGACCTCGATCTAGCGGGAGAAATTTTAATTACAAATCGTGTGGATCAAATAGACATCGCGAAGCTTTCACGCTATTATGCTGTAACATTTAGAAAAAAAGATAAAGGGGAAGACTCTGTTCATGGGGAACTCCGAGTCTATGCTGGTATCCATGATTTATCAGCGGAGTTAATGGAATATCCAACCGATCAACCGATTGGCTGCAATATAGAGATCGTCTTTTTTACAACTGTAAAAGATCCGAATAAGAATTGTAAAGCGATTCAGTCGGTTTTGTTAGATGTTTGGGGCAACCGCCCAGCGATTACGCAGAAAACCTCTTTTCCTTACGACCCCGATGCTCCAGTTAAAATGGATAATACAATCTATTTAAATTTTGACCGAAAAATAGGGGAAGCACAAGTTGACGATTTACCAATAATGGTGGACTATATGATAGAGTCGATTGACCATTTGAATGAAATAAAGTTGAAGTAAAGTTTTAACATTTAGAAAAGCGGAAGCGACTTGCTCATCGCTGTACAAACTGGAAGGGCTTCGGTCTCGAGATAAAGGAAACTTGAATTGTGTAAGCAATTCTTAGTTGACTTATCGTAGGGAGGAGACCTGAAGTTTGCTAGGCGATAGGCGCTGGAGCTAGACAAAAAAGGGGCAAATACAATGGAACTATTAAACACAATGAAGCCTTTCCTAAAAGAAGCGTGGCAAAAGGCTGGTTTTGAACAACCAACAGCAATACAACAAAGGGCAATTCCGAGTATTACAGAAGGAGCGGACATTATTGCCGAATCACCAACCGGGACAGGAAAAACATTGGCTTATCTGCTTCCAATTTTACATAAAATCGATCCGGATAAAAAAGAAATTCAAGCTGTTATTTTATCACCTACAAGGGAACTGGCAATGCAAATTCATCAAGTGATCCAGACGTTTACTTTAAATAGTGGGATCGTTAGTGGAGCTTTTATTGGAGGAGTCGATATCAAACGACAAATCGACCGCTTAAAGAAAAATCCAATGATTATCGTCGGTACACCCGGACGGATCAATGAGCTCATTGATAAGAAAAAAATGAAAATGCATGAAGTGAAAACCGTTGTAGTCGATGAAGTGGATCAAATGGTTGCCCAGAAGTTGACTTTTGATGTGAAAATGGCAATCCAGTCGACCTTGAAAGATCGGCAGGTTTTATTTTTCTCGGCTACTATTTCGGATGAGGTTAAGGACTTTGCCGCAAAAGTGATGAATGCACCAACCTTTGTTCAAGTTGAACGCGTGCAGAATAATGCTGTAGACCATATTTATTTTGTAAGTGATCGCCGTGACAAGGTTGAGGTGCTTAGAAGGATTTATCGGATGGATGAAAATATGAAGGCACTAATTTTCATCAATGATGCCTTTCATATCGATGAATTAGCAGAGAAATTAAAGTATAAAAAGATTCCAATTGGCGTTTTACATAGTGCTGCCAATAAAAAGGAGCGGGCCGCAGCAATTCAGCAATTCCGCAGCGGAAAGCTGAATCTCCTTTTAGCAACAGATATTGCTGCTAGAGGGATGGATATTCAGGGATTGACCCATGTGATCCATCTGGACATGCCTGAAAAAATTGAGCAATACATCCACCGTTCAGGCCGTACAGGAAGAATGGGGGCAAAAGGTACTGTAATCTCTTTGGTTACACCAGCAGAGGAAAAAACATTGCTTAAGTATGGAAAAGAATTAGCCGTGCCGATGACGAGAAAAGAACTATACGGTGGCGAGATCGTAAATGATCGTCCTAATTCCAGAAAAGATGATGACAAGGAGCGTCGTCCTAAGCGAGAGCCGAAGCCGGAGCGGAACCAGTATAGTTCTGGTAATCGGAATAAAGATGCAGGTAAGTCTAATAAAAAGGATGATACTCGAAAATCGTATCGAGATGGAGAAAACAAGAGGGCAGTAATCAAAGGTGCATCACCGTTAAAAGGTGAAAAAGGTAGAACAAACCAAGCACCTACGGGAAGTCATCGGGGTAGCCAACGTAAAAGCGATAGACAGCGATAATAAAAAAAATGAACTCGTGTCGCGAGCCGCGCAGCGAGTTCATTTTTTTGTTAGTACATATTGAATCTCTGTTTGTGAGATCATTGTTGCGTTAATCATCTTGTAGCCGATGCTTAAAAACCGTGAAAGGGTTTCCGTACATGTGGGGTGGGTTGGCTCTACTGGGGCTTCAAGACTAGTGTTGATGGCAAGAAATTGATTTGTATATGGATTGCATCTGAGGATGACTACATGATGTCCTCGCCAGGCTGTTCCGATCATCGTTGGGTGGGGGTGTGGTCTGTACATAGTGTTGTTCCTCCTTTTTTGTGAGTTAGATTACAAAATATGGTAATCAGACAATATGTTTTGATTTCTGGACAATAAAGGGAATTAGACGGACAATATTGAAGGACCGCCGGACAAAAAGTCACATCTCCTGGACAATAACTCCGACCAATCGGACAATAACCTGTAGTGGATCAATAATCAATTAGAAATTCACAAAACTTATTACAGTATATGGTCTCAAATCACAAAAAGTTGAATGATTTTGCTAAAAAATGATAAGATTTCATATAGATAAGTCTTTGTACATAAGGAAATGAGGTTACCCAATCATGGATAAACACAGATTAATAGAAGAAGCAACAGCATTTGTTCGCAGTGAGCTTGAAAACGAGTCAAGCGGTCATGATTGGTGGCATATCGCCCGTGTAAATAAAATGGCTAAGCATATTGCTGAGCACGAGGGCGCTGATGTCTTCATATGCGAGATGGCAGCCTTACTGCATGATATCGCCGATGAAAAATTAAATGAAGGCGGAGAGGAAGTTGGTCTCCAAAGGGTGAAAGACTGGCTTGAAGTCCAACATGCAGACCAAGAGACGATCAACGCCATTATTGAAATCATATCCACGATGTCCTTTAAAGGAGGCAACCGTCCTCCAATGACGACACTTGAAGGAAAGGTTGTTCAAGATGCGGACCGCCTAGATGCCATCGGTGCGATTGGCATTGCAAGAACATTCGCCTATGCTGGTGCACACGGTGATTTAATATATGATCCTGATATACAACCACGTGAAAAAATGACAAAAGAGGAATATCGTACGGAAAAATCAACAGCGGTGAATCATTTTTATGAAAAGCTACTTAAATTGAAACATCTTATGAATACAGACACAGCAAAGGAAATGGCGGAAGCCCGCCATCAATTAATGGAGGACTTTTTACAAAAGTTTTATCATGAATGGGAAGGAAACTTGTAATGAACATATTGTCCGTTGAAAATCTGTCAAAAAGTTTTGGCGATAAAACATTATTTAATAGTATCTCTTTCAGCGTGGCTGAAAAACAGCGCATAGGAATTATCGGAGTGAATGGGACAGGGAAGTCAACGCTTTTAAAAATATTGGCGGGGATTGAGCCGTCTGATGCAGGGGAAATAATCAAGCCTAAATCGTATAATATTGAGTATTTAGCACAGAACCCGGAATTTAACGGGAATGGAACGATTTTAGATGAGATTTTTTACGGGGATACACCGCTAATTCGTCTATTAAAAAAATATGAGGAGGCCCTTATTGCCCTGCAAAATGACTCACAGAATGAACGAAAACAGGATACCCTTCTTAAACTTCAACAGGAAATGGATGCAATGAATGCTTGGGACGCAAACACCCAAGCTAAATCAATCTTAAGTAAGCTCGGGCTCGAGGATCACTCCCAAAATGTAGGACAGCTGTCAGGCGGACAAAAGAAACGGGTAGCAATTGCGAGAAGCCTTATTCAACCGGCAGACTTGCTTATCCTTGATGAGCCGACAAACCACTTGGATATTGAAACGATTGAATGGTTGGAAGAATATATTACCCGATATCCTGGAGCAATTTTGCTTATCACGCATGATCGCTACTTTTTAGACCGTGTAACCAATAGAATCTTTGAGTTGGAACAAGGAAATCTTTATAGCTATGAGGGAAACTATTCAACGTTCCTTGAGGCGAAAGCCATTCGTGAAGAAATTGAAGCAGCCAACGAAGATAAGCGTCAAAATCTGTTGCGCCGGGAATTAGCCTGGATGAGACGGGGAGCGAAGGCCCGGACTACAAAGCAAAAAGCAAGAATCCAGCGCTTTGAAAGTCTGCAAAACCAGCCCGGCCATCGACAAAAGGACGATCTGGATATTGCAATCGGTGGTAGCCGTCTTGGTAAAAAGGTTTTTGAAATTGAAAATATCTCCAAGCACTATGAACATAAAACGGTTATCAAAAACTTCTCCTATATCGTTAAACCATTTGAACGAATTGGTATTGTCGGTCAAAACGGTTCGGGAAAAACGTCGCTGCTAAATTTACTGACAGGAAAGGATTCCCCGGACGAAGGTATTATTGATGTTGGCCAAACTGTGAAAATCGCTTACTATACCCAAGAAAATGAAGAGATGGATGGGGAACAGCGGGTTATTGATTATATTAAAGAGACAGCTCAAATCATTAAAACAATCGATGGCAAGGAAATTACAGCATCGCAAATGTTAGAGCGATTTTTGTTTACACCAACGATGCAATATACCTACATTAAAAAGCTGTCAGGGGGCGAACGTCGTCGTCTTTATCTATTGAAAATTTTAATGACAGAGCCGAATGTAATCATCCTTGATGAGCCAACAAATGACCTTGACATTGAAACATTGACAATTTTAGAAGACTACTTGGATGATTTTCCAGGTGTTGTTCTAACGGTTTCCCATGACCGCTACTTTTTGGATAAAACAAGTGATATCCTGTTTGTGTTTGAGGGTGAAGGGAATATCCGAATTTTCTATGGTTCCTATAGTGAGTATTTAGAGGAAGAAAAACAAAAGCAAGAATTGCTAAAAAAAGAGGAAGCAAAAGAAAAGTCTCAAGCCGTCACGGCTTCGGAACAGCAGGCCAAACCGAAAAAATTAAAGCTAAGCTATAAGGAACAAAAAGAATGGGAAGGCATTGAAGATAAAATTATGCAGTTGGAAGAGGAAATTTCAAATATCCAACAAGAGATTGCAAATGCAGGCTCCGATTTTGCCAAAGTCCAACCATTGTTTGAAAAAGAGCAATCCCTAACAACCGAGCTTGAACAAACAATGGAGCGTTGGGAAGAGCTGTCAGAGTTAGTTGAACAAATTGAAAAACAAAATGCATAAAACACACGATTAGAAGGGAGTTTTTATAATGGCATGTGAAATCGACCACACGAAAGAGGATGTATTAAACAAGCTTGTTAGTCAGAGGGAGTTTTTACCAACCGAGCTTTACCCAAAGATTGAAAGCTTTATCGGAACAGACCTTCCTCAAGAAACTTTAAATGAAGTCTTTCATTTATTGAAAAAATATGATTTGGCAGCCGAGGCTGAGCAACAGGAACGAAATGAAGTATTGAAGACAATGGTAGAAGGCTAGAACAGGTAAAAAGGAAGGCACTATGAGGGGGAATTCCCAAATTGGTGCCTTCCTTTACTTTTTTATTTTAATTGGGCGATTCTCTTGGATCCTAAGTACCTTTTACTCCAATAACTATGACTTAGTTTACTTATTGTAACTCCTTTTGAAGAACCGGAGTGAATAAACTGGCCGCCCCCAAGATAAATTCCAGCATGTGAAGGCCCAGGTTTATAAGTCTCAAAGAAAACTAAATCACCTACACTTGGTTTTTGGACAGCTTTACCATAATCCCAGATTTCGCTTATCGTTCGTGGAATATGAATCCCTTTTTTGGCAAAAACGTATTTAATAAAGCCGCTGCAATCAAAACCATTGGGAGTTGTACCACCCCATATGTATGGTGTTCCGATCAAATTTAGGGCATACTGAATAAATGTTCCGTCAAGTAAATGGCTATCTCTTAGAGCTTGTACAGGAACAGAATTGTCGATCGGATTTTCTGTTATTTGGGAAATAGCAGCAAATGTTTGTGGTCCGGCAATCCCATCAACCTTAATTCTAGTATGGAATTGAAATTTCTGTACAGCGGCTTGAGTATGGTTACCATAAGTCCCGTCCACTCTATATGGGTAATACCCTAATCTCTTTAAATTTTCTTGTAGAAACTTTACGGATGGACCTGTATTTCCGTAACGTAATTCTTTGTTTTCAGTAGCTGCATTTTCGATTGATGCTTCAACATATAGGTGCGGAATCGAAACGGCAACTGTTGCCACGGCTGAGCTCAAAAATAGCTTATGAGCCAAGCTCGTTTTTGAATTCATATCTTTCCCTCCTGAACAAAATTACTGATTCTATGGGACCTCTACATAAATTTGTCCATTCAGTTAAGATATTATGCGAAAAAAAACCAGCCTCATTTATGAAGCTGGTCTGGGGGTGTTTAAATTGAATTGGACTGGTTTAGTCGCATTTGAAATTGATTTAATTTTATATCCTTGATCGTTAAGGTAATTCAACAGCTTCGGTAACATCTCAACGGTTACTTTTTTATCATGAAGAAGTACGGTGGGCGTGTAGCCTTTCCTTTCCGCAAATTTCAATTGTTTAATGATATTGGAATATACATGGCCAGGATTATTGTAGGTCCAATCCTCACTATCCATGTTCCAGTCCCAATATATAAACTTGGCCTTCTCCAGTTCTTTTTTTATATCATGTGTTAGATGAGGGAAACTTCCGAAAGGAACCCGTATTAACGGAGTATGAAATCTTGTTTGTTTATAAATGGTCTGTTGGCATAACTTCATCTCGTTAACTGCTGTCTTTGGACTGGAATAAAATATGTCAACTCGATGGGAAACACTATGGCATCCAACCGCATTTCCCCGTTTTATTATTTCTTTAAGAAGTGCTGGATGCTTATCAATATTTCCTTTTATTAAAAAAAATGTAGCATGGGCATTCTTTGACTGAAGAATGTTAAGAATATCTTGAGTATACCCATTGGGACCATCATCAAAGGTCAAATAAATGACTTTTTTATCTTGCTCTTCTATTGGTAAAGAAGGGGATAATTGTTTTTTTTCAATGGAAGAAATAAAATACGAAACCTCTTTTCCTTTTAAACCTTCTGACTGAGCCTTAAACCTAGAAATATCATATATATTAGCAAGTAGAATAGGTAGGGAACTAATTATAAATAATAGTGCAAATGTTTTTAGGTAATGTTTCATGATAAATTCTAACTATTATTCACCTCTTTAACGCTTTACTATACCTTATTAACTATATTACATTTAATCTATAATTTACAGATGAAAATTTAGATTAAGGGGTTAAAATGATTATCACTACGGCAGGAAGAACGAATAAAGAGATGATTGTATTAGCTAATCAATATGCAGATCAGTTGCAAATTCCTTATATAACAAGAAGGAAATTACCGGTAGAAGAAATAATGATGCAGGAAAAGGACGATGTCTTAGTTGTCGGCAAAAGTCGATTGGACATTTACCCCATGAACCATCCCCATGAACCGATCTTTTTTCATCCGAATTCAGCAATGTTTCGTGTGAAAAGAGTATTGAGAGGGGAAGAGGATCCTCTAATCCATGCGGCAAGGCTCAAACACGGAATGACATTCCTTGATTGTACACTTGGATTGGGCTCAGATAGCATTGTAGCAAGCAGTGTTGTTGGAAATTCAGGGCATGTCATTGGTATCGAAGGGAATCGTTTTATTGCCTTTTTACTCCAACATGGATTGAAAACATGGGAAAGCGGCATTGATGAAATGAATTTGGCAATGAGTAGAATTGAAGTTGTAAATCGAAAGCATCTTGAATTTTTGAAGGAGCAAAAAAATAATTCATTTGATGTTGTATACTTTGATCCAATGTTCGATGAAAAAATAGAAGAGTCGGATGGGATAAAAGGCTTGAGGATTATGGCTCTTTATACAGATATTCTTGAAGAAACAATCGAAGAAGCAAAAAGAGTAGCGAAAAAACGAATTGTTTTGAAGGACCATTGGAAAAGCACAAGGTTTGAAACATATGGATTTTCAGTTTTTCGCAGAAAATCGTCGAAATTTCATTTTGGTGTCATTGAAACGGATGATTGACGATTAAAATGGACACCTTACCGTTAGGGAGGTGGTTCGAGTATGCCAAGAGAAACGAAAGCAGACCCAACAACAATCGGTCTTGGGTCAGCAGATGTAGAAGGTCAAGGAACGACTACGCAAGAAACAGGAAAATATAAAATGGACTCTTCACGTCGGAAAAATCGAAAAAAATCTGGTGGTTTATAAAAGAAGCCTGTATAACAAAAAAGAACTAATGCTAATCGGTTGGCATTGGTTCTTTTTTTATGAATTCCACTCTCCCCATCTTTAATTGTGGTACAATATTCTTCAAACAAAGAAATGGGGGCTAAAGCAGATATGGTTTTTACGACATCACAATTAATCCAATCTTTCGAGACTAGTATATTTTCAGAATTAGCCGCTTACAAAAAAGGAAAAATGGCGCAGGGCATACATATGATTGATCTTAGTATAGGTAGTCCAGATCTGCCGCCACCAAAATTTATTGTCGATTCATTGGTAAAGAATGTAGAGGATCCTAAGCAATATGGCTATACTTTAACGGGAACAAAAGAATTTCATGAAGCAGTTCTATCCTTTTATTCCAAGCATTATGGAGTTACTTTTAACCCTGAAACAGAAATCGTTCAAATGAGCGGCTCCCAGGATGGTCTTCTTCATCTTCCTATGACTATTTGTAATGAAGGGGATATAATTCTTGTACCAGATCCAGGTTACACTGCCTACGCTGACGGTGTTCGAATGGCTAAAGCAGTTGCCTACCCGATGCCTCTCTTAAAGGAAAATGGCTTTTTACCTGATTTGGATGTGATCCCAAAGGAAATTGCGGAAAAAGCAAAAATGATGATTTTGAATTTTCCTGGTAATCCAGTTCCTGCCTTGGCCAATAAGACATTCTTTGAAAACGTCATTGCTTTTGCAAAAAAATATGATATTGTTGTTATTCATGACTTTGCTTACTCTGAACTTGTTTTTGATGGCCAAAAACCAGTTAGCTTTCTAGAAGTGGAAGGGGCTTTTGAAGTTGGGGTTGAATTTAATTCCCTTTCAAAAAGTTACAATATGGCCGGCTGCCGCATTGGATATATGATTGGGAACGAGCAGATTGTTAGAGCATTAGCGAAATTAAAATCCAACTTGGATTATGGTGTTTTTTCTCCAATCCAAAAGGCTGCAACAGATGCCTTGCTTGAAGGGGATTCTTTCCTAAAAGAAAACAATAAGCTTTAT
>JAENZK010000163.1 GCA_016841285.1 Guptibacillus hwajinpoensis
ATTCAACTTATGTTATCCGGGTACGACGAGCAGGTTGAAGCAAGGGAAATTGTCGGCAGTTATTGCCCGGGAAGTTTGGATTTAAGCATTGGCGGAAAGAAATTTGCTGGGATTTCACAACGAAGACTGCGCGGCGGGGTTGCGGTGCAAATTTATCTGTGTGTAACCGGTAGTGGCAGTTTGCGTGCTGAAATTGTCCGGGAATTTTACCATCGGGCCTTACAGGACGAAAGCACAAAATTCACCTACCCTAAGATCGTCCCTTCCACTATGGCCTCATTATCAGAGCTGCTGGGTGAAACCATAACAATTGAGGAAATAATTACAATGATGTTGAAGACCCTTGGGGACTTGGGGGCAAAACTCACTACCACTCCTTTAAATGACAAGGAACTTGAATTGTTTGAATACAATTATGAGCGAATTTTAAAACGGAATGAAAAATAAAAGCATGGTGATGAACTGGGACTAGGGCTTTCCGCCGGGTCCGGTATGTTGATCACCATGCTTTAATGTATTTTTATAAATTACAACGCCTGTACCGCTGTAATCAATGCCAGCTTATAAACGTCTTCCGCGTTACAACCGCGTGATAAGTCGTTCACAGGTTGGTTTAATCCTTGGAGGATTGGACCGATTGCTTCAAAGCCGCCAAGGCGCTGCGTAATTTTATAGCCGATGTTGCCGGCGTCTAATGTTGGGAATACGAATACTTTGGCATCCCCTTGGATGACGGAACCTGGTGCTTTTTTCGCAGCCACTGATGGCACGATTGCAGCGTCGAATTGGAACTCGCCATCAATAATCAAATCTGGTTGTCTTTCTTTTGCAACTTTAATTGCCTCAGCAACTTTTTCCGTTTCAGGTGTAACGGCTGATCCTTTTGTAGAAAAGCTCAGCATTGCGACCTTTGGTTCAACGTCGAATAACTTTGCTGATTCCGCACTTACAATTGCAATTTCCGCTAAATCCTGGCTATCAGGGTTTGGATTAATGGCACAATCTGCGAAAATATATTTTTCATCTCCACGCACCATGACAAACATGCCAGATGTCTTTTTAATGCCTGTTTTAGTTTTAATAATTTGCAGTGCAGGACGAACGGTGTCTGCTGTTGAATGAGCGGCGCCGCTAACTAAGCCATCTGCTTTTTTCAAATAAACAAGCATGGTGCCAAAATAATTTTCATCTTTTAAAATTTCTCTAGCCTCTTCCTCTGTTGCCTTTCCTTTGCGGCGCTCGATAAATTCGCGTACAAGTACATCAAATTCATCGTAGGAATTCGGATCAAGAATCTCGACATTTCCTAATGTGATGTTTAAAGATGCTGCCTTTTGTTCTACTTCTGCTTTATTTCCGATTAAAATCGGCTTTAAAACTTCCTCTGATGCAAGTCGGCCAACGGCTGTCAAAATTCGCTCATCCAAGCCCTCAGGGAAGACGATTGTTTTGTTTTTACCTTTAATCTTTTCTTTTACAATGGAAAATAAGTCGCTCAAATTCATACCTCCAAAATGAAATTACCCCATAAATATTCCGTGAAAGCATCCTTAAACCCCCACTGAGCGCCAGTGGAGAATTCACCCTATCCTGCTTATTATTACCATATACTTTTCCAATATTCTTGGAAATAGTCTATTCCACACGGAAGCGCTTACTATAAAAAGTTCTTTTTTTCAGAACGTTAGAAAATTTTACATAACAAGAGCAAAAAATTCGACCTTGATTATTTTTTGCCACCCTTTGTCAACTTTTTATGCTAAAAACTTTCATCTGGATAAAACTATTGTTATATTAATAATTGACATGAATATACAAATTTAGCAATTAAGATAAAGGAGTGTTACGAATGGCTGAACCAGCAAAAACGTTAGATGGTTGGTATTGTCTGCACGATTTCCGCACTGTAGATTGGACATCTTGGAAAAGACTATCGGGCGATGAAAGAAATGAAATCATTGCAGAATTTCAAGGTTTTCTTAGCGAGTTAAAAAATACTGAAGAAGCAAAAAAAGGAAGTCATGCGTTATATACAATCGTTGGTCAAAAAGCTGACTTTATGCTCATGATTCTTCGTCCTACAATGGAAGAGCTAAACGAGCTTGAAACTACTTTTAATAAAACAAAATTTGCAGAGTATTTAATCCCTGCTCATTCATATGTGTCTGTCGTTGAATTGAGTAACTATTTGCCATCTGATCAGGATCCATATCAAAGTCCTGAAATTTTGGCTCGTTTATACCCAATCCTTCCAAAGGCGAACCATATTTGCTTCTATCCAATGGATAAGCGCCGCCAAGGCAATGACAACTGGTATATGCTTTCAATGGAAGAGCGCAGCAGCATGATGCGTTCACACGGGATGATCGGCCGCGGGTATGCAGGTAAAGTAAAACAGATCATTACTGGTTCTGTTGGTTTTGATGATTGGGAATGGGGCGTTACGCTATTTGCGGACGACGTTCTACAATTCAAAAAGCTTGTGTATGAGATGAGATTTGATGAAGTAAGCGCAAAATATGGCGAATTCGGTGCATTCTTCGTCGGTAACATTTTAACTGAAGAAGCTGTACCGAAATTCTTACAAGTTTAATAAAAAAACAAATTGTTAGCTCCCTAACCATTAGGGGGCTTTTTTCATTCATATGGTGGAATCTCGCGGAATAGACCTTCTGGGACGGAGTTTCCTGTAGGCCGGAGTTTCCGACCCTGCGGCTCACCCTCACGACTTGGGCCAGAGTTCCCGACCCCATGGCTCGCAGAACCCGACCCTCCGTCCCACTCTTTTTTATCATAAAAACACCTACAGCCACATAGTATCTAAGTGTAATGGCTATAAAATTGTAATATACAAGTCACCATTTTCTATTCTTGCAATATGTTATTAGGGTAATTTAAATCTCACTTAGCTGTTTTTAAATTTTACATCATACATTAGAAAATAAAGGCATTTTATACTTACCTTTCACTAGGCTGTTCTTCCATAAAGTATAAAAATGTCTATCATCAAAGGGAGGAATGTAAAATGGCAAGTAATTTCCCAGCTCAAATGCCAGCATATGGCCAATACCCACAATATGGTTTCGGGCAGCAGCCACAGCAAGTACCACCTACATTTTCAGGAGGTCAATTTCCAGGTTTCCCAGGCTTTCCACAACAAAAACCCCAATCACCTGCAGCAAATGTTCCAGGAATGCTACCAATTGAAGAATCTTACATTGAAAACATTTTACGATTAAACAAAGGAAAACTCGTTACTGTTTATGCAACTTTTGAAAACAACACACAATGGAATGCAAAAGTTTTCAAGGGGATAATCGAAGCTGCTGGGCGTGATCACCTAATTCTCAGTGATCCACAAACAGGGATGCGCTTTTTGATTCCAATGATTTACGTAGATTTTGTAACATTCGATGAGGAAATTAATTATCAACCTCAATTTGGCGGTGTTTCACCCGGTCTAGCTAATATCCCACCGAGATAAAAAAATAGGAAAGAACAAGCAAAAGGAGGCTGTAAAACAGCCTCCTTTTTTCCATTCAAACTCACCTATTTCCCTTTTGCAGCAGAAACTGCCAACAGGATCCAACCTGCCAAAAACGATACGCCACCAAAAGGCGTAATAATTCCAAGTTTCGTAATTCCTGACGTACTTAAAACATACAAGCTTCCTGAGAACAGGATAATTCCAATAAACATCATAATACCAGACCACTTGATCGTAGAAGAACCCGGCCACTTATTAGCCGCAAAAGCTACGATAAATAAGCCCATCGTGTGGAACATTTGGTAATCAACGCCTTTTTCCCAAACATCCATCATCTTCTCCGTCAACTTGGCTTCAAGACCATGAGCTCCAAAGGCCCCTAGCGCAACCGCTAAAAATCCGTTGATTGCCCCCAAAATAATAAATGCCTTCATCATATTTAAAATCCCCACTTCTAAACAATAATTTGTACCTCCATCTTACCGAAATTTGTCACCATACGCCAACAAAAGGACTTTAAAAAAAGAGCCGGAGGGTCTGACCCTACGCCTCACTTCATGTTACAATATTTACCATTTACACATTACATTAAACCGCTCTTCAAGTGCTCATACTATATTCATAAATTTACATACATGTAGGAGACTGTTTGATGAAAATGGATATCGCAATTATGGGTGCAGGATTATCTGGTTTAGCCTGTGCCATTACTCTTGAAAAACACGGCATTACTCCAACGATTTTCGAAAAAAGAAGCCAGCCCGGGGATCGATTTGTTAATGGAGAGATTCTTTTATCCATATTTACTAGACCTAAACATGATGATATTGCATCCTTATCTGAAGAATATGGGATTTTCCTAAAGCCTGCAGCACAGATTCAGAAAATGAATCTCTTTTCCAAAAATGAAAAAGCAATACTGGAAGGACAGCTTGGTTTCACAAATATTCGAGGTCGACATCAAGATTCATTTGAGGCCCAACTGGCAAGGGAAGTAAAATCAACGATTCACTATCATTCTGAGGCAACGTATGAGCAATTATCGAGAGAGTATTCCCATGTAATCTTGGCCACTGGAGATGGGGACTATTCAAAAAAAGTGAGGAATTTCAGAGAGGATTTGACCGTCTCCATCAAAGGCGCAACAGTCTCTGGGAACTTTGATAGATATACTGTTTTTTCATGGATTGATTATGACCTTGCCCCTTTGGGATACTGTTACCTTATTCCATTCTCGGAAAAGGAAGCAAATATCTCTCTTGCCATTCCTGACCTCCCTCAAAATTCGGATAAAAATACAGATGATTTATGGGAGGGATTTTGCCAAAAAGTGCGTACAGAGTTAAACCAACCATTACCCATAACTGATCAATTTCAGATTACTGGTTATCCGATTGGAATCTGTCGATCAGCTCGTATTGGAAATACATTCTATGTTGGCAATTGCTTTGGAAGTATGATGCCTTTTATGGGATTTGGACAGTATGCGGCTATTTTAAGCGGGGTCTACGCTGCCTATGATTTGTGCGGCTTAGGAAAATATGAAAAACTAATGGAACCGCTGCGTCAAAGCTATGAAGATTCTCTTGTTATGAGAAGAGCTATGGAACAATTATCGGATGAGGGTTTAGATAGAATCATACGATTATTACAAGGCTACTGGGGAGAAAAATTACTTCAGACAAGGGCGCTTAATCCAATTAAATTGGCAAGCCGTTTACTACGGCCTTATATAAAAGTGAAAAATGGTACAACTTCTTAAGATTATAAAAAATGGTGTGGACAATTATTCCATACCATTTTTAATTTGGTTATTTGGATATTTATGGTATAAATTTACATAATTTGTAAAACATAAAAAGGAGCACCTATTAAACATAGGAGGTATCCTTTTTGAAACAAAAACAAACTGTTTTAATCCTAATAATTCTATTCTTAAATATTATCAACAAAACGTGGAAAGACCTTGGTAAGTATTACAAAAACTTAGTCTTTGTAACAGTAATCAATGCTTTTTATTATTATCTCTGCAAAAGACATTTAGTTTGGGAGTTTAGACCCGGTGGTTTCTCATGGCGGTGGCTAAGAGTTTATCATACATTCGTTGTAACACCACTATTAATCCTTTTATATCTGTCTAAGTTACCTAGCACTTTATCAAAACAGATTGTTTATATTACCAACTGGGTTACTGGTTCCTTTGTAGTAGAGTATGGATTACATAAGCTAAAAATGATTCAGTTTAAATATGGATGGAATGTTTTCTGGTCTGGAATTCTATATTTTAAAATGTATATATATAGTCATATATTTACTTATAGACCCGTACTCGCATCGCTTCTATCCCTTGTCTCTATTATTTTTCTCATTTTTAAATTCCGTGTGCCAATAACAAAGAGGCATTTAAAGGGATCTTTATTCTTTTTATTCCCAAAAAGGGTTAGCATCCCTCATAAGTATAAAATATTAATCGGCGCATTTCCGAAAAAATTAAATAACAAGATTGAATCCATGATACATAATTGACTGAGAGCCGCAGTTTCCGACCCTGTGGATTAGCTTGTTCCATATGTGCCGGGACACAGTTTCCGACCCTGCGGCTCACAAAACAAAAAATAAATTATGGATAAAACTTGCATCCCCGTTACATATTAACTATGAAAAATATGAATAGGAGGATTCATCATGAAAAAAATTATTGTCTTACTTAGTGTTTTATTTCTGACACTAGGTCTTGCCATGCCTGTTTGGGCACAAAATGACAAGGCCCAACAGCCTGAACAGAAGGTGGAGCTAACTGAGGAGCAAAAGAAGGAGCTTGCTGTTATTCACGAGGATATTCTTGAGTTAAAGCTGGAAATGATCGACAAGCACATTGAGTATGGGGTTTTAACAAAAGAAAAAGGCGAAATGATTAAAGCAAAGCTTCAAGAAAAGGCAAAGATGATGAAGGAAAATGGTTATATGCCTGGGTCTTGCAAGCATGGGCATCATAAAAAAGGCCATGAAATGAGAGACGAGAGCGGTCAATAGAAAATCAAATTAGCTTTTCGTAACTACATACTACTGATCGGTTTATTTACCAAAGGGGCTGTTCTGAAGGAACGTGCCCCTTTTTGGCTTTGGTGCTGGGTTTGGGCACGCTGGAAGACTTTGCGTGACTGAGTTACGCTTTTTGCATTGGTTTCGGGCACATTCACACATTGATCGTTACCGATTCACTGCTTTTGGCCTCGTCCCGGGCACATTCAAGCCACGATCGTGACCAAATCCCTGCTCTAAGACTTGCTCTGGGCACGTTCACCGCTCAATCGTTACCGGTTTACTGCTTTTGACCCCCTCCCGGGCACATTCAAGCCACGATCGTGACCAAATCCCTGCTCTAAGACTTGCTCTGGGCACGTTCAGCCTTCGATCGTTACCGTTTTACTGCTTTTGACCTCGTCTCGGGCACGTTCATGAGTCTTTAGTGACCGAGGTCCTACTTTTTTGCTTGGTTTGGGCTCTAAATTATCTTTTAGTGACCGGACCCCCGGCAGCCTTATTCAATTCGGGCTCTAAGTTTCCGTTTAGTGACCATACTACCGCTCTTTTTCTTGGTTCGGGCTCTATCCATATGCTTTAGCTACTTGGGGCTGGCTTTTCTCCCTGACTCAGTCACTATACCCATACATCAAGAGTCCTAGGCACGTTCAGCGACCTTGCGTTACCAGATTTCCTCTTTCTCACCAACTTCAGGCACGCTAAACAACTTTGCATTACCGAGACCCCACTTTTCAACCTACTCCAGGAACAAAAAAGCCCCCCAATAGCCAACTACGACTTATTGAAGGGCTCCCCTCATATTCAATATGCGATAAGATAATCCCACACCACAACACAACATATCTAAATCTACTTACTTCCCCCGCTACCAAACAATGCTTCCTTGCTGTATCCCTTTCCAAACAACAGGTCATACTGGAGCCGCTCGTAAGTATCTTCCAGCGGCTTAACCGCTTCTGGAGTCAATTTATACAATTTGCCGTCAGTATCATTTTTAACGGATGCCGTGTAGCCTGGCATTTGTTCGCTAAACTCCTCCAAGAAGCGATAGTACAACGGTTTTTCAATTTGCGCCAAGTCAAGGATATGTGGTCCTAAGAACGATGGGCTGATACTTGGCAGCTCGATTTTTTCATCAGTAAAGTTATTCCAGACGACTAACGGCGTTTGTCTCATGCGTTGGTACTCTTCCAACGACCATTGCCCGTCAACAAAACCAGCCTCTTTATATGTTAAATAATCTGCTCCTAAGAACGGCATGTGGTCTCCATAGAAGACGATAATCGTTGGTTCCTCTGATTTTTTATAATAGTTAATAAGCTCCGCAAACGCTTCGTCAGCCTCGACTACACCCTGTGTATAGGTTTCTAAGTTGTACTTAGCCTCTTCGGATAAGTTACTGTCATCAAATTTAATTTTTGCATCTTTATAGCGGCCTTTTTCATATGGACCATGATTTTGCATGGTGACGGCATAAATGAAATCGGGTTTGTCAGTTGATAATGTTTTTTCGATAATTTTGTTATTAACCTCAAAGTCAGAAATATAGGGCCCCCGATAAGTGGCATCTTTAAAGTTATCTAGGCTAATAAATTCATTGAATCCCATATGTTTATAGACATTTTCACGATTCCAAAACCAATTAAAGTACGGGTGAACAGCTGTTGGCTCATAGCCCTGCTCTTTCAATACCGAGACTAGCGACGGAATCGGGCGGCCTACGAATTGCTGGTAGGCAATCGAGCCGGTTGGTAAAAATGAAACATTTAATCCCGTTATCGCTTCAAATTCTATATTAGCTGTACCTCCACCAAACTGTGGTGAAAGCAGCCAGCCCACTTGGTTTTTGCGAATGGTTGGCATAGGGTCCTCGCTAAAAGGAACGGATTCTAGCCGGGTTGGATCCCAAAACGATTCACTCATAATAAAAATAATATTTGGATGCTGCTTTAATGTTTGTTCCGGTTTTTCTGCCGGCAGCTTGCTCTCTAAATCTTTTATTGCATTCAAAATATTCTCTTTCCCATAGCCTTGCGGTGGAAAAACGAGTGTACTTTCCGTATTTAAAACAAAGCTTAAAATAAAACCATTCGTCTTGTAGTTCGTCTCTTGATTCCAGTTAATATTCGTAATTTGCAGTTCATTAAATAAGCGCTTTAATGGTGTTGATCTAAACACAAAGAACGAAATAATTAACACCACGCTCACTACGATTAAGGCAAATCGTTTCAAAATACCAAGCCTAAACACGACGAAGTTTATTTTTTTCTTAATAAGAATAAGCGCTGTGATGATCAGAATAATGCCGACCGCCGCTATCGACAGCTTCACCTTGTCGACCTCTTTAATCAGCTCCGGGAACAGGTTGAACATTTGTTGATAGAGTAACACATCCCATGGATAGAGGTTCTCCCCTAAAAACATATGCTTATATCGATTGATAAAGCTAAGCAATAAAATAAAAACGGTAAACGCAAAGGTACTAAATAGCAGGTCATTAAATAGGCCTAAAAATAATAGAAAAAATATAAATAAAATTAAATAGTTTAATATAAACGGATTGTAGTTGTCCGCCATCCATTTTTTGGCCTCTAGGAAATCGCCACGGATGAAGGTTTCCATACATATTAGAAGGGCCCCAGCTACGACTGCTGCGAACACTAAGGTATACAATATTTTTGCTATTCTAATTGCTAAGCTATCTTTCGGTTTTTTCTCTTTTGATTTTTTTCTTACATTTTTCCTCGTGCTCATTTTGAATCATCCTTCAGCTTCGTTCATTTTCTCTATTATAGTATAAACGTTTACATAAAATTAATATAGCCTTCACAATTCGCTTAAAATTTCCATATAAAAAAAGGCTACCTTGAGTGGTAACCTTCAAACCTTCTAAACTATTTCATTTATCGATATTGCTCTAATTGATGCAGATAAGCTTTTTCTTGGATAAAATCACTTTCCCCATTCCAAGCTAAGTAAGCCTTAGCTACTGTAAAAACAAACAACGGCAGCACCAATATATTTAAAATCATCAGGAGCCAGTTAGCCAAAGCCATTTGCCCATTAAGCACACTTGCCGCATAGGTGACTATATAGGACCCAACCATATCGAATGTTGCAAAGGAAAGGAGCACTCCACAAATGGATAAAAAGTTCTCTTTTCCAAACGCGATTGATTTTTTGATGACTGCTTTTGAACCTTCATCGTCAATGACCTTTACAAATGGAATTCCCATCAAAAACACCAGCAAAATTACTCCGGGCACAATGAGCACCAAAAACCCTGCCGTGATTAGGATCGAAACGGGGATGCTAATTAAATAAGCGAAAAAAGCGTACTTTACCAAATCCCCATATAGCTTGCCTATCTTGATGCTGCCCGTCCGCGTGTCCTGTGCTGCCATACTAATCAAAGGAATGAACATTACAAATATACTAATAAGCATAAAGATGCTCTGAAAAATACTGACCCACAAAGGTAGATTGAAATATTGAAAGGGCATGGCCACATAGTTGATTAAAATCGTATAAATAAGCTGGATTGGCAGTAAAACGGTTACTCCGATAAGAAGAACCCGGAGG
>JAENZK010000164.1 GCA_016841285.1 Guptibacillus hwajinpoensis
AGAACAGCTTGTAAGCTGGCTCCAAGAACAGGTGAAAGGTGCATGTCTTAATGGCGCCATCGTTGGTATTTCAGGTGGAATCGATTCTGCCGTTGTAGCGTATCTAATCAAAAAGGCCTTTCCAAATGATTCACTGGGAGTCATAATGCCGTGTAAAAGTAATCCTAAAGATCAAGAAGACGCTATTCTTGTGGTTGAAGGCAGTGGAATTCAAGCCTTAACCATTGATTTAACAGAAACACATCAGCTTCTTTTTACACAAATTCAGGATCAACTAAAGGGAATTGGCGAACTTAATGAAAATACCGTCACATTAGGTGATGCAAATTTAAGAGCACGTCTTAGAATGAGCACCCTTTATACAGTTGCTAATAATTATGGGTATTTAGTTGTCGGCACAGATAATGCCGCTGAATGGTATACAGGTTATTTTACAAAGTATGGGGATGGCGGAGTAGACCTAGTTCCACTTGTTCATTTTACAAAAGGGGAAGTGAAAGAAATGGCCAAGGAATTAGGGGTACCGCAACCTATAATTACGAAATCACCAAGTGCTGGTCTTTGGGAAGGGCAAACGGATGAGAATGAAATGGGGACAACCTACGATACGATTGACCGCTATCTAAAAGGTGAGGATATCCCTGAAAAAGACCGTGAGATAATTGAAAGACTACATAGACGTTCAGAACACAAAAGGAACTTAGCTGCACACCCGCCAAAGTTCTAAGAAGGTATGATGTGTAAAAATTACCAATTTCAAAAGGGATTAAAATAAGCCTCCATTTGCCAACCTAACAATGGGGTGTTCCCCAAAATCCTTTAAAAAGACACGTCTTGCCGCCAATAATGGCGGAAGCCGATGTCTTTTTTATACTATCTACAAATTAGAAGATAAATTCAGATAGTACTAAAAATGGCGGGAGGCTTTTCGGCATGAGGGGTTCATTTTTTTCACTTTCCACATTTTTGATTATCGGTATCGCTCTTACAGGCTGCGGTGTTAATGATTCAACCCAAGATGGGAATTCATCCTTACAACAAGTAGCATTTTATTCGAATGATAAAAATGCGAATCAGAATTCTGGGGCCTTTCGATTTATCAATGACCGTGGATTTAATGACCAGCAAATGGTGAATCAAGTGCGGACACTTGATGGAAATGATTTAGGCGAGAAAGATGGAGCTTTATCAAAATATGGTCGTGGGAATTATGGCTATGATGACTATAATTATCATGGACATTTAAATACCACTTTCAACGGGGTTCCGACAAGATCATATAATACTGGGCATGATAACGTCATTGCCCAAAGAATAACAGACCGCATTGAACATGTTGCTAATGTAAATGATGTTGCAGCCATTATTGATGGAAATACGATCTTGGTTGCAATCGATACGGATGATGTTGATAGCCAAGCTATTGAAAAGAAAGTGCACCGGATTGTTGAAGGTATGGCGAATGGGCGGGACGTAAGGGTTGTCACTGACAAAGGGATGTTCGACCGCATAAGAGATATGAAATAAAATAGAAAAATTCTACAGTTTTTAGGATAAAACTTCTATTCCATGGTGAAACTATTAGTGACACTGGAATAGAAGTTTTTCTTATTTTTAATAAATCGAGGTGACCATTATGACTCCTTTATTTAGAAGAGCTTATGCCGTGAAGTATTTAGTTTTAAGCTTATTAATTGGAGGAATCTCTGTATAATTATTACTTTATCAGTCGGCTGCTGAAAATAATGGAGTAAACATTGTACAAACAGAAGAAGTGGCTCAGGCGATGGAAGTTACAGGCCCCTTAACAGTAAACGTGATTCTACAACGGCAATATCTTGATGGGAAAACAAGTGAGGAGGTTGTCACCGAAACAATCTGGTCTATGGAAGACTTTTGGGCACAATATCGTGATTGGCAATTAGTAGATCAAAAGGAAGGACAGATGATTTTTAGACAAACCATCGATGATATCTCTCCACTGTTGAAAGCTAATGGCTATTTTGGAATATCCGAGGATGGAACATTAACAATTTTTAAAGGCTTGCCAGCGGAATCTGAAGAAGTGATTCAGTCTTTTTTCCAAATTGATATTAGTAAACTTGAAAGCCGGCAGCAGCAGGAATTAAAGGAAGGAATTCCTGTTGTATCAAAGGATCATTATATTCAGGTTATTGAAAGCTTTAAGACACTTTCCATTAAACAATAATACTCTAGGGTTAGGCACTTGAATAATAAGGCCTAACCCTTTTATTTGTCCAGCTCCAGCGCCCAGCGACTCGTAAACTTCGCCCACCTCTCTACGATAAGTCAACATCGACTCAGCGAAGCCTCGCCGTGTTTCCTTTATCTCAGTCGATGGTCTCCAGTTTATACGTCGCTAAACGGGCGCTTACGCTTTTCTTTGTATATGTTTCTTCTACTATGCAAACGAAATATGATAGAATGGTAAAAGTATATATAGAAATGCACGTTCGTATAGGGAGAGGAATCTTTTGATTGAATTTATTAATGGAAAAGTTGATTTTATTAGCCCGGAATTTATCGTAGTTGACGTATCTGGAGTTGGGTACCAAATATATACACCAAATCCGTTCCTATTCCAAAAGGATTTGGAGCAAACTATAAAGATTTATACATATCAGTATGTAAGGGAGGACGTTATTGCCTTATATGGATTTGAAACAAGGCAGGAACGTACTCTATTTACTAAGCTATTAAATGTATCAGGAATTGGCCCTAAGGGTGCACTAGCTATTCTTGCTGCAGGGCAGCCCGATGCAGTTGTTCAAGCAATTGAGGATGAGAATGAAAAGTTTTTAATTAAGTTTCCCGGCGTAGGTAAGAAAACCGCTAGACAAATGATCCTCGACTTAAAGGGGAAACTAAACGATCTATTATTAGATTTAATGCCCGATTTATTTGAGCCTGAAAAGGTTGTTGTAAGCCCGCAAAAATATACACATGAATTAGAGGAAGCAATTGAAGCTTTAAAAGTGTTAGGCTATGCTGAAAAAGAGATTACTAAGGTGGTTCCACAATTGCAGCAAGAAGAGCTGTCAACTGAAAAATACATAAAGAAAGCATTGCAGCTCTTACTCAGGTAGAGGAGGCGTTTTAAGTGGATGAGCGCTTAGTTTCAAGTGAATATACAGCTGATGAGGATCTGTTTGAACAAAGCCTTAGGCCGCGGGTTTTAACACAATATATTGGGCAGGAAAAGGTTAAACAAAATTTACAGGTTTTTATTCAGGCGGCAAAAATGAGAAATGAATCCTTGGATCATGTTTTACTTTACGGACCTCCAGGACTCGGGAAAACGACGTTGGCAACGATTATTGCGAATGAAATGGATGTTCAAATTAGAACTACATCAGGTCCGGCGATCGAACGTCCAGGGGATTTAGCTGCGATCTTAACATCGCTTGAACCTGGAGATGTCTTGTTTATCGATGAAATCCATCGTTTGCAGCGTACGGTGGAGGAGGTCCTTTATTCTGCATTAGAAGATTTTTGTATCGATATTGTGATCGGCAAAGGTCCTGGTGCAAGGTCTGTAAGAATTGATTTACCGCCGTTTACTTTGGTAGGTGCAACGACAAGGGTGGGGCTATTAACAGCACCATTGCGCGACCGCTTTGGGGTGCATTGTCGTTTAGAATACTATAAAGTAGAGGAATTAACCCATATTGTAAAACGAACCGCAGATATTTTTTCAATCGAAATAGACGATCTTGCTTCAACGGAAATTGCCCGCCGTTCAAGAGGGACACCGAGGATTGCCAATCGTTTATTAAAAAGGGTTAGGGATTTTGCGCAAGTACAGGGTAATGGTACAATTACAGCAGATTTGGCAATTCATTCGCTCGAAATGCTTCAGGTTGACCGATTAGGATTAGACCATATTGATCATAAATTATTAATGGGAATTATCGAGAAGTTCCGAGGTGGACCTGTTGGCCTTGATACGATTGCTGCGACAATTGGGGAAGAACCACATACAATTGAGGAGGTTTATGAACCCTATTTGTTACAAATCGGCTTTTTGCAGCGGACACCAAGAGGAAGAGTTGTAACGCCGCACGTATATGAACATTTCCATCTGGAGGTGCCTAACAAATAATGGGGAAAATGTTAATGGTCATGGGAGTTGTTCTCCTCGTGGTAGGATTTCTATGGCAATTCATCGGGAAACTGCCCGGTGATATCGTCTTTAAAAAAGGGAATACCACCTTTTATTTTCCGATTGTAACCTCAATTGTTGTAAGTATAGTTTTATCGCTAATTTTCTATGTAATTGGCCGATTTAGATAAAGTGAAGGAGACAACTAGACATCTATGAAAGTTGATTTATTTGATTTTAACTTACCTGAAGAACTTATTGCCCAAACACCACTCGAAGAAAGAACAGCATCAAGGTTAATGGTGCTTAATAAAGAAACAGGTGAATTTAAGCATGAACAGTTTAGAAACATTATTCATTATTTACAGGCCGGAGATTGTCTCATTTTAAATGATACACGCGTATTGCCGGCACGACTTTTTGGTGTAAAAGAAGATACGGGTGCCCAAATAGAAGTTCTCTTATTAAAGCAGGTCGAAAATGACATCTGGGAGACGCTAGCAAAACCGGCTAAACGGGTCAAAGTGGGTACCATTATTACCTTTGGTGATGGTCGCTTAAAAGCTAAATGTATTAGTGAAGGTGATCATGGAGGTCGCCATTTTGAATTTTTCTATGAAGGCATTTTTTATGAGGTTTTAGATTTGCTTGGTGAGATGCCGCTGCCCCATTACATAAAAGAGCAGCTCGATGATAAGGAACGCTACCAAACCGTGTTTGCAAGGGAACGTGGATCAGCAGCTGCACCAACAGCAGGATTGCATTTTACAAAAGAACTTCTTGAAGAAATTAAGCAAAAAGGGGTTCATGTTGCTTTTATTACTTTACATGTTGGCCTTGGTACATTCAGACCGGTTAGCAGCGAAACAGTAGAAGGCCATGATATGCATGCGGAATTTTATCAAATGACGAAGGAAACCGCAGATCTATTAAATCGAGTGAAGGCTGATGGCGGCCGTATCATTTCAGTAGGGACTACTTCAACAAGAACGCTTGAAACAATTGCTTCCGGGAATGACGGCCATTTTCAAGAAACATCAGGTTGGACAGATATTTTTATTTATCCGGGTTATGAGTTTAAAGCTATTGATGGGATGTTGACAAACTTCCATTTGCCAAAATCGACGTTGATGATGTTAATCAGTGCCTTGGCAGGTCGGGAACATGTATTAAACGCATATGAAGAGGCTGTAAAAGAAAGGTATCGTTTTTTTAGCTTTGGAGATGCAATGTTGATCATATAACTTTATTCTGCGAATAAAGTTAAGCCTCCGGCGGATGCCTCAGATTTTCAAAGGTAGTTTTTCGAGCAAGCTCGAAAAAATCTGGGCGTAAATACGCCAAGGCGTATTTTATTAGGGAGGAATTTCAGTGACGGCTATTCGTTATGAATTGATTAAAACATGTAAACAAACAGGAGCGAGGCTTGGGCGGGTCACAACCCCCCACAGCACATTTGAAACACCTGTATTCATGCCAGTTGGGACACTTGCAACAGTAAAGACAATGAGTCCTGACGAATTAAAGGAAATCGGTGCCGGGATAATCTTAAGTAATACCTACCACCTTTGGTTAAGACCTGGGGAAGACATTGTGCAGGAAGCGGGAGGTCTTCATTCATTTATGAATTGGGACGGTTCAATTTTAACGGATTCCGGCGGATTTCAAGTATTTAGTTTAAGTGATCTGCGCGATATTACGGAAGAAGGCGTTCACTTTAGAAACCATTTGAATGGGGAGAAGCTTTTTCTTTCACCTGAAAAAGCAATGCAAATTCAAAATGCTTTAGGTTCAGATATTATGATGGCATTTGATGAATGTCCACCATTTCCAGCAACTCCTGAATATATGAAAAACTCAGTGGAACGGACAAGCAGATGGGCCGAACGCTGTTTGGAAGCTCATTCAAGAAAAGAGACCCAAGGATTATTTGGGATCGTTCAAGGCGGGGAATATGAAGAATTTCGAAAGCAAAGTGCGAAAGACTTAGTTTCACTGGATTTTCCAGGATATGCAGTAGGCGGTCTTTCTGTAGGTGAACCAAAAGAAGTAATGAACCGGGTTCTTGAATTTACAACACCATGGCTTCCAGACAATA
Source organism: Guptibacillus hwajinpoensis (assembly GCA_016841285.1). Classification (GTDB taxonomy): domain Bacteria; phylum Bacillota; class Bacilli; order Bacillales; family Bacillaceae_J; genus Schinkia. Next base: position 6,222 of record JAENZK010000164.1, read on the forward strand.
AGCCGCGCTATTTAATGGGGGTAGGCTCTCCGGATTCCTTAATAGATGGGGCTATTCGTGGCATTGATATGTTTGATTGTGTGTTGCCTACTCGTATTGCTAGAAACGGTACAGTCATGACAAGTGTTGGTCGATTAGTAGTTCGAAATGCTAAGTATGCTAGAGATTTTACGCCTCTAGACCCTAATTGTGACTGTAAAGTATGTAAAAATTATTCTCGTGCCTACATTCGTCATCTTATCAGATGTAATGAAACATTTGGTATAAGGCTTACTACTTACCATAATCTATATTTTCTGTTAAAATTAATGGAGAATGTTCGTCAAGCCATCCGTGAGGACCGCCTAGGTGATTTCCGTGAAGAATTTTTTGAACAATATGGGTTTAACCGGCCTGATGCCAAAAATTTCTAAACAGCGTTCTGCTAAAATTACATATAATTTATTGGATGGTTTTCGAATATAGTCTTACCAACGAAGAATACATAGACAAGCTGTGAAAGGGGTGAAAAAATATGGATACACTCGTACAATTATTACCATTAGTAGCGATGTTTGCGATTTTCTACTTTTTGCTTATTCGTCCACAACAAAAACGCCAAAAAGCGGTTCAATCAATGCAATCAAACCTTCAGAAAAATGATCGTGTCGTAACAATCGGGGGACTTCACGGAATCATTGATTCAATTGATGAAGACAAAGTTGTCATTAAAGCTGGTGATGGGTCAAGATTAACTTTTGACCGCAACGCTGTTCGTGAGGTAAAACACGATTAATAGAAAAGCTGAAGCGCCCGTTTAGCGACGTATAAACTGGAGCACGGCGACTGAGATATAGGAAACACGATGAGTTTAGTGAATCGATGTTGACTTTATCGTAGGGAGGCGGGCGAAGTTTACTAGTCGCTGGGCGCTGAAGCTGGACAATAGAAAAGCTGAAAAATGGAAAAGCGGAAATGCCAATTAGGTACTTCCGCTTTCTGCTATTATGCTCTTTTCCCCGTCATATTAACCCCAATCACTCCACCTAACACCGCGATAATAATATATCCAATGTGGTAGGACATCTGTTCAATCGAAAAGTTGGCCTGGTATCCTAAAAATTGAACGAGGAATACTAATAACGTAAATAATACTCCGGTTCCGCCGCCAACAAGCCACCCCTTTTGCTTCCCTTTTCCACCTGAAACGAATCCTCCGATAAATAGGGCAAGAAAGGAAAGGGCTAAAATAACCCAAGTTAATGAGGATTCTTGGATTTTTGTAAAACGAAGTAATAGTGATAAAACAATACTAGATGTTAGTACGATGACAAAGGTCGTTATCACTCCATATAAAATTGCCGAAATTGAGTTTTTTGCCATTTACACGCCTCCTCGATTCTCATAGAGGTTGTTCAACCCTTATTAAAACTTATTCAGTCGGACAAAATTTAGAATAGAAAAATGGAAAAACCTTCACCTTATGTCTACAACCATAAAGGTCAAACTATATAAGGAGTCAATAAATATGTACGATATAAGGAGCGATCAAATTGGACATTTGGACAATAATTTTGCGGACTCTGTTTCTATATTTGTTGATCGTTATTATTTTTCGATTAATGGGAAAAAGAGAGGTCGGGGAATTAAGTCTTTTAGATTTGGTTGTCTTTATTATGATAGGTGAGATTGCGGTAGTGGCAATTGAAGATCCCGATAAACCGTTATTCATTGCTATTTTGCCAATGATTTTATTGTTATTGATCCAGCTTTCATTATCAATTTTTTCTTTGAAAAGTCAAAAAGTTCGCGATGCCTTAGACGGTCAACCATCTCTTATAATTGATCAAGGACAAATTAATGAAGAGGAAATGAGAAAGCAACGCTATAATATTGATGACCTTTTAACACAACTTCGTGAAAAAGATATTAAAAATGTGGCTGATGTAGAATTCGCTATTTTAGAAACAACCGGGAAGCTGTCTATATTTGAGAAGGATAAATATAATCAAACAGATGAAGCATTCAACCTCCCTTTTCCATTAATAAAGGATGGGAAAATTCAAGAGGACCAGTTGAAGCGAATTCATAAAACAAATTTGTGGTTACGACAAGAGCTTCGAAAATTAGGTCACAAAGAATTAAAAAATATAACCTATTGTTCCATTGATGATAACGGAAAATTGTTTGTTGATATCAAGGATGACAAAAAATAAAGTAAGGCATCTTTCTTATGAGAGTGCCTTACTTTTATTGATATATAAATCTATATTTTTTTGCTATTCGGTATTAGCACTGCCAAACGAGGTCCAAGATAAGGGATTCGTTTTATTTCTTCCTTTAACACTAATTTAAAAATGATGAGTAGGATGAAATATAAGATAGAGGTACACGCAATTGCTGTTAAAGTCCGAATTAAAAGTGATGCATCAACAATGAAATGCGTGAAAACAAATCCTCCGAAAAGGCCGGAAGCGACCATTGTGACAATACTTTTTACATAATCTCTAACATAGAACGTGTAGCTGATTGTTTTTATTATTGTTGCGAAATGCAGTAGGGTGACAAGCAATATTCCTAGTACAATGGCAATAGCTACACCCATAATTCCAAATTCTGGTCTTGAGGCAAAGGCAAATATCGCAACTATTTTAACGACAGCACCAATCAGACTATTAATCATCGCTGCTTTTGCCAAATCAAGAGCTTGCAACGTTGCTTGCAAAGGTCCTTGAAAATATAATAGCAGGAAGAATGGGGCCATTAACTGTACATATACAGCGGGTTTTGTTGTATTAAACATTAATTCCATGAGTGGCGTGGCAAAAATATATAATATGACAATTGAAAGCCCACCGGTCACTAATGCTAATCGTAAGGCCTGCTGCAAGCGGTGTTCAATCACTAAGGATTGCCCTTTGGCAGCTGCTTCGCTAATGGCCGGTACTAAAGAAACAGACAATGATGTGGTAACAAAAGATGGTAGTAAAAGCAGCGGTATTGCATATCCTGTCAGTTGGCCGTATTGCATTGTTGCTAGTGCTGTTGCCACACCTGCAATCGCTAAACTTTGGGAAACGACGATTGGTTCGACAAAGTATGAAAGTGACCCAATTAAGCGGCTTCCTGTTGTAGGAAGGGCAATTCTAAGCAAATCATCTAAAGTACTTTTACCTGCCTGCATTTGTTTAAAGAAGTTCCGGCGAATTTTAATTTGTTTTCGCATTTTAAACATTGTCAGCATAAATAGCAATGATGCCAATTCGCCTAATACAGCGGAAATCATCGCACCTGCTGCGGCAAATTCTACTCCATATGGCAATAAGGCTTTTGTGATAACGGCAACTAAAGCAATTCGAACAACTTGTTCAATTACTTGTGAATAAGCAGCAGGCCGCATGTTTTGCAGTCCTTGGAAATATCCACGTAAAACGGAGGACAGCGCGATAATTGGAACAACTGGTGAAATCGCTATTAAAGGATAATAGGTTCGGGAATCCGTTAATAACGTATTTGATAAAATGGGCGCTAGGACAATCATACCTGTTGTGAAGATTATACTTGTGACCCCCGTAACTGCAAGAGAAACGACAAGTATTTTCTTGATTTTTGGGCGATCTCCTTTTGCATCAGCTTCAGCTACTAATTTCGATATGGCAACAGGCAGCCCTAACTGTGTGAGTGTAATGGCTAGGATAAAAGTTGGGACGGCCATCATATAGAGTCCGACCCCCTCCTCCCCCATAATTCTAGCGACAACAATTCGATTAACAAATCCCAAAAAGCGGGTAATAAGCCCTGCTAAAATTAAAATTAAAGTTCCTCTT
>JAENZK010000165.1 GCA_016841285.1 Guptibacillus hwajinpoensis
AACGATCGTAACAACACCAGCTGATGGACCGGACATTTGACCAGGTGACCCATTCACAACCGATACGATGCCGCTAATTGGTGCTTTGACAGTTGCATTAGCCAGTTGATAACGAGCATTTTCTAAATTTACCTTTGCTTGCTCAACAGAAGCACTTGCAACCTGAATGGCTGTTTTTTGTTCTGCATATTGTACGGATTTTTGTGCATTTTCGTATGAGATTTTAGCATTATTAAGAGCTATTTCAGCATTTTTGAATGCTGTTTCTTTTTGCTCTAATTCTACAGAAGCAACAGCACCTGCTTCATAAAGCTTTTTAGTACGTTCTAAATTAAGCTTCGCATCATCATATGCTTGCTGAGCTTGTGTAATTCCAGAATCTGACTGAACTAAACCGCTTTTGGCTTGGTCAAGTCCTTGACTTGAACTGACCTCTGCTTGCTTTAAGTTTGCCTGTGCAACCTTGTAGGCAGCTTCAGCTTGCTTTACTGCATTTTGCAAGTCCTCAGGATCTAGGGTGAAAAGAACGTCACCTTTATTTACCTTTTGACCTAATTTAACGTTAATGGTTTTAATTTTCCCATTCACTTTTGGGGCAATAGCTGCTGTCTCTTTAGGTTCAAATTTACCAGCTATACCTGCTTGCGCATCCAATACGCCTTTTGTCGTAGTTTCTACTTGAACAGGTACGGCCCCTGCTTCCTCTTCATCAGCTGTTGCTGGCTGTTTTGGGGCACAACCAGCAACCGTTAAAATAAGAAGTAATGAAAATAGTAGTAACTTTATTTGTTTATGCATCATAGTTTCTCTCCCTCTACCTGTGCCTGTACGGATTGTGTGACAGCCTTCATTTTCTTAGCACGTTTTTCAGCTTTTCTACGTTTTCTTTTAGCACCAATATCATCAAACCAACAATATACTACTGGGATTAAAATAAGTGTGATTAACGTTGAAAAGCTTAATCCAAATGCAACTACGATTGCCATTGGTGCCTGTGTTTCGTTACCAGATCCACCACCGAATGCTAAAGGAAGAATTGCCAATATCGTTGCAAGTGTTGTCATTAAAATTGGACGAAGACGGATTGGACCAGCCATTAACACCGCTTCATTACGATCCATGCCATCTTTTCTTAAATGAATCACGTAATCTATTAATACTATGGCATTATTAACAACGATACCAATTAATAAAATGTAACCGATAAGCGCCATTATACTCATAGACTGGCCGGTAACCAATAGTCCAATTACAACACCAACAAAAGTTGGTGGAATAGAGAACATGATAACAAACGGTGTAAATAGTGATTCAAATTGTCCAGCCATAACCATATACACTAATACGATTGCGAGGAGCATAGCAAGTCCCAATTGGGAGAATGACTCCATCATTTCCTGGCTTTGACCACCGTAGTCAACGGAATAGCCATCTGGAAGATTTATTTTACTAATCCGATCTTGAACTGCTTTGGAAGCTGTCGCAATATCGCTTCCCATCACATCTCCAGTGATTTGAACCTCTCTCGTTTGGTTTGTACGAGTGATTGTTTGTGGTACATCTACTTTCTTAATTTCCGCTACTGAAGAAAGTGCAATGGTTCCACCCTGTGGTGTTGTGATCCTAATTTTATCTAAATAAGTTTTATCCTCTTGTAAATAGGAAGGCATTACAAGCTTAACATCGATTTCATCATCACCTGTCCGGAATTGTGTAACTTTTTGTCCAGCAAAGGAAACACGAACAGCTGAAAGAACTTGGCTAGTTGTTAAACCATATTGACTTGCACGTTTTTGGTCAATAACAATTTGGAATTCTTTTTTAGATGCATCTAATGAAGTTTTCACGTTGTACGTACTATCAACCTGCTCAATTTCACCTGCGATAATGTCGGAAATATCACGTAATACGTTCAGATCATCCCCACGTAAATTCACTTGAATAGCTGCGCCGCCCATACCGTGTGATGTTGATACCTCAGATACCGTAATCTTAGCATCCGGTAAGAAATCAAGCTGTTTACGAACCTCATCGGCAACCTCTTCAGTTGAACGATCTCGTTTATCCAAATCTACTAATTTCAAACTGATGTTTGCAATATGAGAAGACGATGAAGCAAAGATTGCTCCGCCACCGCCATTTGAGCCGATTGAAGTATAGATATGCTCTAATTCAGGTACTTTTTTTACTACTTCCTCTATTTGTGAAACAGTTTTTTCCGTTTCCTCTAAAATGGTTCCTGTCGGCATCTCAACAGATATGCTAACTTGTCCTTCATCAGTCTTTGGTATAAATTCCATTCCCACTAATGGGAATAACGTGATTGACCCCACAAGGATGGCGATTGTAACAAGCAGAACCGTCTTCCGCTTACCAAGAGCCCACTTAAGGAAACGACCATAGAATCTTGCCACTTTTTCAAAACCTATATTAAACCACATCACTGGGTTAAATCCTTTATATGTTCCTGCTGTATAAATTTCCTCATTAGGAACTTCATTTAACCAGCGTGAACTTAACATTGGCACAAGCATAAGAGAAACGACTAATGCCGCTATATGGGAAAAAATAACGGTTAAAGCTAATGGCCCAAAAATTTCAGCTGCAATACCATCAACAAAAACGATTGGTAAAAATACTACAATCTGAGCTAAGGCAGAAGCCATTACAGCATTACCTACCTGCTTCGAACCTTCAAGGGCTGCTTCAAGCATTCCCATTCCTTCTTGCCTTTTGCGGAAGATATTTTCCATGATTACGACCGCAAAGTCAACGAGCGACCCTAAACCTAGTAATAATCCACTTAAAGAAATCAAGTTAATCGTCTCTCCAGCAAAATACATGAGAGAGAAGGTTGCAATAACTGAAATAGGGATAACAATAGACACAACTAGTGTAGAACGTGCACTATTTAGGAAGAAATATAAAATAAATACAGCAAAGATTAATCCTAATAAAGCATGCTCTGCTACGGTTTTAATCGAGTCTTTAATATAAACAGATGTATCCATAATCATTGAAAGCTCGATGCCCTTAGGTAATTGTGCTTTGATGCTTTCAAGCTCTTTATGAACCGCATCGGCAACCTCAACTGTATTACCACCGGTAGCCTTTGTAATCGTAAGACCAAGACTTGGCTCACCGTTATAATAGCTTAGCTGTGTAATATCTTCAACAGTGTCCTCAACCTTAGCAATATCCTTCAAAGCGATACTGCCGCCAGCAATTGAAATTGGAGTTTCACCAATTTCCTTTATGTTGCTATACTCCCCTTGAACCCTGATTTGAAGCTTTTCATCCCCTTCTCGAACCTCACCAGCCGAACCAGAAAGATTTGTTGCACTAAGAGCCCCACGTATTTGATCAAAGGTGATTCCATACATTTCAAGTTTATTAGGGTCAGCGGTAATTTTAATTACACGGTCACGGCCACCATTAATCCCAACAGAAGCTACACCATCAATCCGTTCAAGGTTTGTTTTTATAAGATTATCGGCGATTGATTTTAATTCTCCGACATTCTCATGACCAGATAAGGCTAATGTCATAACTGGTTCACTATTCGGGTCAAACTTTAGGATTTTAGGAGAGCCTGCAGAATCAGGCAACATTCCTTCGATAATGCCGACTTTGTCCCGCATATCTAATGTTGCTTGGTCAATATCTGTTCCCCAATTAAACATGATCACTACTAAAGAAGATCCAGAAACAGAACTAGACTGTATCGTATCCACATTAGCAATAGACGCTAAAGATTCTTCAATTGGTTTTGTTACAAGTTTTTCAACTTCCTCCGGAGTTCCGCCATCAACAGTTGTAGCAACGACGGCGACAGGGAGATTCATTTCTGGCATTAAATCAACAGCCATCTTTGGAAATGAAATAAATCCAAAGATAAGCATGGCGATGATAACCATCAAAACCGTTACAGGTCTTCTGATGGATAAATGAGATAAATTCATGAAGTTCACCCTTTTCAACTAAATATGATCAAATGATAAATCTACTAATCTTGTTTTAAAAATTTAAATGACCGTTTGGTCACGACTATCTATTCTACCTATTTTCCAAGAAATCCTCAAGGTCTGAGTATTCAAGGAAATGTTCACCGCTGCTCATTAATGCCTTTACTATATTATCCATGCGGTCAATAATAAATTTTGATAGTTTAAGAGTATCAAATTGCTTCTTATCCAAGATGATATATTCCAAGTATTCGCGCAGTATACCGTTCATCATCGTCGCTAAATCTAATACAAATGGTTCTATCCTCTCTCCATATACATCACGGAAGCGATTAGACAGCCACCGAATACGATGGGACCGGATGGAATATAAGAAATCATTTATTTCTTGATTAACAGGAACAGCATATTCACGGATATGCATTTCAATAAAATCCCGGTGTTTCACACATTCATCTAATTGGAAATGTATCTGTTTCAAAAAAACTTCTTTTGGAGTTAAAGATTGATCTTTCGCGATATTTTCAACCATAGCCATGATCATGCCTGAGTAGTGTTTCAAAACTGAAAGCATTACATCGTCTTTTGATTCAAAATAATTATATAGTGTTCCCTTTGCGAAACCACAGGCATCCGCTATTTCTTGAATTGATGTAGAATGATAGCCTTTTGCCGCAAAGAGCTTTATCGCTTGTTCAATAATCATTATTTTTTTATCGGTCATTTATACCATCCTTACAACACATTTTATTTAAGTTTATCTGCAAATGACCAATTGGTCAATCTTTCACTATTTATTTTAATATAACAAAAAATAGAAGGATTACCTCTCTTTCTGAGATAACCCTTCTATCGCATAGTGACAATATTAATTTTGAAATCTTTACGTTTTTTTTCTAGTCTTTTAATATATTCATATGTTTTTGGAGCCATCAGTTGTACTTCATTATTCGTATCTTCATTAAGATAATACATCGCAAAGACTTCTGCAAAGTATTCTTCAGGATAGGAATTAAAATATGTATCATCTTTAAATATAACCGGTACCTCTTCTTCCCATATTTCTAAAAATTCATCATCATCACGAAGCCCTTTATAAACAGTACGTTCAACAGAATGAGCTATTTCATGCAATTCTAGATTAATGGAACCATGACCGTTACCTGGTTCACTGGCACCAATTTTTGCAGCAGCAATATAGGTTCCACCTGCACCCGGTACTTGATCCCATGTCTTATGGCTGCTCCAGCCTCTTGGTGATATTCCTTTTAAATCAGCAAAATAAGGTTCATCGGTTAACTTTCCTGAGAATAGTTTAACTTTTACATTATTCACCACCAAATCATGTAAAATCGTCGGATGAATATGTCCTAAACGTGAAACCATTCCTACCACTTCTTCATGATTATAATCATTTTCGAGAGGAACCATGATCAACTGTTCCAACAAATTCTTTACTTCTTCATTTTCCACATTAATATTCAAATGATGACGATTCTCCGCTTCCTCTAAAGTTAAACCTGTTATATCCCCTTTAGCCAATGTCAATGCCGGCAAAAAACAAAGTAAAAATAAACAGGTACCAAATAACCTTCTCATGTATACCCCTCACATTTTAAGCGATAAAATTATCTAAATATTCTTAACTTATTATACTATAATTTATAAAAAATATAAAATAAAATATTCACGAAATTGTCAAATTCTCAAAAAAAAAATCTGCAGACTAAACACTTAGTCTGCAGATTGATATCGTTTACAATTTTCAATTTGTACTTGCAAAAATCTTCACTTAAGCCATTTTTGCCCCACGTTGATCAAGCTCTTGGATCAATCTTCTGTACTCAACAAATGAAAGCTTCCCTTGAATATAACCCCTCTTTAAAAAATCTAGTAGATCATTGGCACTTGTTGGTTTATGTTCCTTCTCTTCCACAAATTGTTGAATCAAAACCTCTAATGTCAAGCGAATCTCCCCCTGTTAAATAGTGTATTTATATAATATCATCCAGTCTTGGGTATGCTTATTTTTTAGAATTTTTAAACTTCCGACAAAATTTGTAGTATTTTTACAAAATAATATTAATAATTAGTTTAATGGCGACAAATATCGTAGGAGTCAAACATTATTTATGGTAAATATAATATTTTTGTCAAAAAGTTTTTGGACGAGGTTTTGATTTTTAGATTTTTATTGAATTTATTTTTTTATTTTATTATTCTAGTAACCTTTACCATACGGTCTTTCCAATAATATGTGGTATTGGAGTAATCTACACCTTTTGAAGAAGATGCATGCAAAATAGTGTTCGGGTCGACGAATAAACCTGTATGGTCAATCGTTCCATCAAAATTTGTATCATATGACACGATATCGCCTACTCTTGCCTGTGAAAATGGAACCACCGTGCCTGCATTAGCTTGTTCTTGGGATACTCTTGGCAAATATATTCCATTTTCCTCGTATACCCTTTTTATAAAAGAAGAACAATCAAATACATCTGTTCTAGTAGTAGATGCACCAAACAAATATCCAGCGCCTATGTATTTCTTAGCACTATTAATGATATCTTGACCAGTTACCTGTTGTACGGGTGCAGCTTGTGATGTAGTTGGAACGTTGATAACTTGTCCAATATACAAATTATTAGGATTTGTGATTTGCGGGTTTATTGCCAAGATAGCTGTAATCGAAGTATTAAATTTTTGAGAAATGATATAAAGTGTATCCCCAGCTTTAACAGTATATTTGGAGTTTGTTAGATCTTGAGATACCTTTAATACTTGCCCTGGATAGATCATCGAAGATGTTAATCCGTTCCACTCTATGATTTGGGAAGCAGATGTATGATTGTCATACGCGATTTTCCATAAGACATCCCCACTTTTAACGGTGTAAGTGGCAGCATCAGCTTGCGAAGCGAATAATAACGTACCTACGAATCCTGCTGTAATAATAAACTTTTTCATTTTCATGATGAATCTCTCTCCTTGTATGTATTATTCTTGTGGTGAAATTATGTTGATACATTAGTAATTCGTATGCATCTCAGAAACTATGACCCTATAATAACAATTATTCTGACAAAATTTTTAGGTATATCTTGGTTCATTTTCCAAAATGGACAACAATGAACCTATCATTTCCAGAATCCTAAAATGTTGAATTAGCTATAATAATTGTTAAATCACAGCTTTGAAGTCTTTTGGAACTATTTCCTATTTGGATAAATTACCAGTTCAAAAATGTAAAAAAACCGACAAATTTCCATGTCGGTTTTACTTATTTCCAATATATCGGTTAGCATATTTCGGGGTCTCCTTCTCCAATCGGAACCTCTCTAACCGCCGATTTGCTCTTTTGAAGCGGAAAAGATGTTACAATTTCCGTTCCCTTTCCAAGTTCACTATTAATATCTATTCGTCCTTCCATCGATGCTACGATTTTAAAAACGACCATCATCCCTAAACCCGTCCCTTTACTCCCTTTTGTTGAGTAATAAGGTTCACCAATACGCTCTAATTGCTGTTTTGTCATTCCGATGCCATTATCATGAATTTTGATGATAATTCTATCGGATTTAACGGTTGTACTAATGGATAATGTTCCCCCCTTATCCATCGCTTCGATGCTATTTTTGATAATATTAATAAAACACTGTTGAAACGATTGTTGCTCACCTATAACAAAAAGATCTTTTTGTAATGTAGCATCAATAAGAACATTATATTGATTGGCAAGGGGCTTCATAATATCGATTATGCGCTTAAATTCTTTATTAATATCAAGCGTGGTCACTTTATTTTCTGACGGCTTTGCAAATGATAAATAATCACGAATGATTGCTTCTGCCCGGTCAAGCTCATCAATAGATATATGAATATATTCCTTTGACTTCTCATTATTGTCCATTTTGCTTAATAATTGTAAGAACCCCCGCACAGTCGTTAATGGGTTGCGCACCTCATGCGAAATAGAAGCTGCCAATTGGCTGACAATATCCAATTTCTCAGTACTAATAATTTTTCTATATAATAACAAATTTGACCGAATGTATTCTGAAAAAAAGATAACGATAAAGGCTGCAAATGCTTGTGCAAAAAACCATAAAACTAATTCAAAACTATGATGAACGTCTGTTGTTATATATAAATAAAGAAAAGCGAATACTCCGGTTACAATATGAATGACTGTAAAAGCAAAAATCCGTTGGTCCGAGGTGCTATTATTAAACTTTTTTGAATAAACGATTGACAAAACGATATGGAATCCTGAAAGAACGGCTGCAAAAAGTAATCCGTGTCCTTCTAATAGTAATTTAAGGCCCATCGTTATAAGAACAAAAAAGATACTGAACACAGGACCAAGAAATAAACTTGCGTATAATTGTGGAATGAATTGAAAATCAAACGAAATGGCGTTATTAATTTTAATCGTAAATATCATACAAGCAAAACTTGTTAATAAACCTGCAAAAAAAATATATTTTGTTCTTATTTTTAAATATCTGTCAATATTATTGGAGGTGATAACCGGAAGCAGGATTATTGGTAAAATAACCAAAAAAACATTAAGTAAAATTCGTTCCATCATAGCAAAACCCTCTTTATCAAAAATTTCACACAAACTGAAATTTTAAATTATTCCGATTATAACTATACCCGATTATAAAAATGTTAAACATCAGGGAATTCCCTGATTCGATAATTTTCTCCAAAAAAGCACGAAAAAGCCCAACACAATGTTTGAGCTTTTTAAATAGTTTTTATTAAGCACTCATCCAATGCGGTGGGGTATTTTTATCCCAATAAATCGATCCCATTTCATAATGGGTTAAGAACTCATCCTCTGCTGTATGGTAATGGAAATTAAACCAATAGCCTTCCTTTGGTGGATGGTCCCGTCTGACATGGAATCTTATTAAGTCCTTCCCCGTATCGGTATGGTACACATGAAAAATCTTTTCTCCAAGGCCACTAGCCGGATTCTCTGAAATAACCAACTGACGAAGGTCATCTTCAGGAACTCTCTCTGTGAGCTGCGCAATAGCCTCTTCAATTTTCGGCAAGATCACCTGCTTAAATTCATCGCCAATAACATCACCAATCGTAGAACCAAATTTCATCATCGATTGCTGCTCAGCTTGAGCCATAGAATAAGCTGTAAATGATGAGATTAAATCAGAATGGCTATCAATCGAAAGTGCGAGGCTTGGCCAGGAATTATCACTTTCTTTTTCGTTTTCTATTTCCTCTATATCATTAACAACTAATAGGCGATCATTTTGATCAGAAATATCACTATTTTCTTTTACATTTTTATCAATGTCGACTGGTAGCTGCGGAACAACGGTTCCAAAGGTAAAAATCGTTACCAATACGACAAAAAGTTTTCTCATCCAGAGTTTCATGAGCTGGTCTCCCCAGTCCTTTTTATTAAGTATTTATAGAATATTTTCTCATGTTTCACGAAAAAAAACTAGGAATAAGCCCTTTTGTAATAAAAATGTAACCAATCAATTACTTACATGTTTTTTTGCAGTTGATCTATTTTGTCGTGCATATAGTTCATTGCTTCCGTAAGTATTTCAATAGCAGCGAAGCTTTTGTCCCTTTGTGCATAGGCTTCTTGAACTAGTTCTAGCAAATGTCTGTCATTTCCCTGTTGAACAACTTCAAGAACCATTTGCCCAATTTCATCAACCTCCATTCCATTTCTAAGCAGCGTTCTAAATTCCATAACCGCTTCCGTTAATAGCTGTAATCTTGTTAATTCATCCATTTTCATAGTCTCCTTTAAAAAATACCGCTGTTTTTAATTCTCTGAACAGCTTCTTTTAATGTTTCCTCTGATTGAACAAGTGCGATTCGTACATAGCCTTCTCCTGATGGACCGAAGGCATTTCCCGGTGTTACAACCACGCCTGCCTTTTCGATTAACTCAATAGCAAATGCTTTTGATGTATGTCCTTTCGGAATCTCCGCCCACATAAACATCGTTGCTGGTGGATGCTCCACTTCCCAGCCAATTGCACGAAGTCCATCAACT
>JAENZK010000166.1 GCA_016841285.1 Guptibacillus hwajinpoensis
TTTTCGAGCAGGCTCGAAAAAATCTGGGCGCAAATACGCCAAGGCGCATTTGATAAAAAGGGGGCTCCAATAAAATGGAGACAGTGGAAAATCAAGAAATTGATTTAGGGCATCCATCTCTATACAATAACCGAGAACTTAGTTGGCTAAGATTTAATGAAAGGGTATTACAAGAGGCAGTGGATGAGAGCAATCCACTTGGGGAAAGATTAAAATTTTTAGCTATTGTAAGCAACAATCTTGATGAGTTTTTTATGGTTCGTGTGGCGGGATTAAAGGACCAGGTAAAGGCCGGCTTTAATAAACCGGAAAATAAATCAGGGCTAACCCCAAAGGAACAGCTTTCTCTCATATCGAAAAAAAATCACCAAATTGTTGATTTGCAATATGCCACTTATCGCGATCAATTGATGCCATTATTAGAAAAAGAAAATATTTTTGTAAGTAAGATGGGTGAGTTAACTTCACTGCAACATCAATATATCGAAAGAGTATTTGATGAACAAATTTTCCCTGTCTTAACACCGATGGCCATAGATGCTTATCGGAATTTCCCAATGCTAGCTAATAGAAGTATTAATCTTGCTATTATACTTATCGATCCTCAAAAAAAGAGCGAACGGTCTAAAGAAAAATTCGCAATTGTTCAAGTACCGGCTGTTTTGGAACGATTCATTAAGCTTCCTTCCGAAGAGGGGGCAGGGGTGTATATTTTGTTAGAGGATGTCATTAGTCATTTTATCGGGAAGCTTTTTAATGGCTATTCGGTAAAGTTAATTTCCAAGTTTAGAATAACAAGAAATGCTGATATGACGATTCATGAAGAAGGAGCACGTGACTTACTAAAAGAAATAGAAAAAGAGCTAAAAAAACGAAAATGGGGGGCGGCGGTACGTTTAGAGGTTTGTGTAGATTCCATTGATAACAACATTCTACAGTTTTTAGCCAATTCCTTGGAAATTCATGAAAATGATATCTATTATCTTAATGGCCCATTAGATTTTTCGTTTTTATTTCCTTTTTACAATGAAATAACAAATAAAAAAGAACATTTGGCTTATCAAACTTTAATCCCGCAGCCGCCAATAGATTTAATTGGGGAAGATGATATTTTTGAAGCGTTGACAAAAAAGGATGTTCTTTTGCATCATCCGTATGAATCTTTTGAGGCTGTTGTTGATTTTATTTCACAAGCTGCCGATGATCCGGATGTGTTGGCCATAAAACAAACGCTCTATCGTGTTAGTGGGGATTCACCAATCATAAAATCCTTAAAACGAGCAGCCAGAAACGGAAAGCAAGTAACAGTATCAGTTGAGCTTAGGGCTCGATTTGATGAAGAAAAAAACGTGCATTGGGCAAAAGAGCTTGAAAAAGCAGGCTGCCACGTTATCTATGGTATGACATCCTTAAAAACTCATAGCAAGATTACTTTAGTCGTTCGAAAAAGAAATAATAATATGGAACGCTTTGTTCATTTAGGAACAGGGAATTACAATGATGTTACTGCTAAAATATATACTGATCTAGGTTTCTTAACGTCAAACCGAGAATTTGGTATAGATGCTACGAATTTTTTCAACTATTTAAGTGGCTATACTGAGAAGCCCATTTACCATCATCTATCTGTCTCTCCAATCGATATTCGTAAGAAGTTGATCCGCCTCATCGATGAGGAAATTTCAAACCATCACATATATAAAAACGGAAAAATAATTTTTAAAATGAACTCCTTTACTGATAAAGAATTAATTATGAAACTGTATGAGGCATCAAGGGTTGGTGTGAAGATTGAGCTTATTGTTAGAGGAATTTGTTGTTTAAAACCCGGCGTGAAAGGGATAAGTGAAAACATTAAGGTTCGAAGTATTATTGGCCGTTTCTTAGAGCATAGTCGAATTTATTATTTTCACCATAATGGAGAGGAAAAAGTATTTTTATCCTCGGCCGATTTGATGACAAGAAATATGGAAAAACGAGTGGAAATTCTCTTCCCGATATACGATGAAGTGATAAAGAAAAAAGTATTAAAGATTGTTTCAATATTAATTGCTGATAACGTAAAAGCACGTGTTCTGAACGAAGACGGATCCTATAGTTATTATAGTAGAGGACCGAATGAACCTGTGATGAACAGCCAAGAGGTATTATTTGAAATAGCTTATCGGGTTCTTGAAGATGAAGAATAAATAGAAAAGCGGAAGCGCCCGTTCAGCGACGTATAAACTGGAGCCCATCGACTGAGATAAAGGAATCACGACGAATGAAGAGAGTCGATGATGACTTATCGTAGGGAGATGGGTGAAGTTTACGAGTCGCTGGGCGCTGGAGCTGGACAAATAGAAAAGCGGAAGCGCCCGTTCAGCGACGTATAAACTGGAGCCCATCGACTGAGATAAAGGAATCACGACGAATGAAGAGAGTCGATGATGACTTATCGTAGGGAGATGGGTGAAGTTTACGAGTCGCTGGGCGCTGGAGCTGGACAAATAGAAAAACGAAAGCGCCCGTTCAGGGAGTGATGTATAAACTGGAGCTAGACAAATAAACAAGGACGGTCTATTTATCAACAGATCGTCCTTTTAGTGGTTTTAGAGTAAAAATAGTTAATTCTGGTGGTGAAAGAAAGCGGAACGGAACTCTTGTCGTTCCAATCCCTCGATTTACATAAAGCTGTGTCGAACCTACTTGATAAAAACCCTCAAAATAGGTTGTTGCTCCGTAAGGAGTAAAAATTGGACCGATGAAAGGCAATTGTATTTGTCCGCCATGGCTATGACCTGAAAGTTGAAGATCAACAGGCAGATCCCCAATTGATTTAACTAGATCTGGCTGGTGTGCAAGAAAGATAGTGTAAACATCCTTTTCAACCTTTTGTAGTGCCTTCACTGGGTCTGGTTTGCCAAGCATCCCATCATCAAGTCCGCTAATATATATATAATCATTCATTTTGTTATAAAGCTTTTTATTCGTATTGACAAGCAATTCAAAGTCGGCTTCCTTCATAATCATCTTAATGATTTCAGAACCATAGCCTCCATGATCATGGTTTCCGTAAATTGAGAATTTCCCGAGAGGGGCCCTTAAGTCTTTTAATAACTGGGTTACTTTACCGATTTCTTTGTATTTGTTCGGAGCATCTAACAGGTCGCCCGTAAAAAAGATAATATCAGGTGCTTCTTCATTGATCCGATTTATTAGTTTTGAGAATTGGTCTGCAGAGTAGTTAAAGCCAATATGTGTATCGCTGAATAACACAATCCTAATGCCATCGAAGCTTGTAGGTATTTTCTCCGACTGTAAAAGGTAGCGCGTTATTTTAAGCTGCCTTGGTTCAATATAGCGGGCATACCCAAAGCCAATACTAGTAATAAAGACTGCACCCAAACCTAATTTGTAAATTTGTTTAAAAAATGATCTTCTAGTTATTTTAGCATCCTCAATTTTCATATAAATCAACCTATCGTATTTAAAATCACATAATCATCATTATAACACTTCTTTTTAAATCCACAATTTCATTTTAAACGTTTTGTGCAGGATTTTATATTACCTTTATGGAAATTATAATATGTTGAAATAATGGTAAGGGGGTCGAACTAATTGAGTAAACAATTAAATCCACCGAGAAGAATTTTAATGGGCCCGGGGCCGAGTGATGTTCATCCAGCTGTCCTTCAGTCTATGGCAACACCACTTTTAGGACATCTTGATCCAGCTTTTCTAGAAATAATGAATGAAACAATGGATTTATTAAGGCAGGTTTATCAGACAGAAAATAAAGTGACACTTGCGATGTCTGGAACAGGCAGTGCCGGAATGGAAACCTTATTTGTTAATCTAGTTGAACCAGGAGATAAGGTCATTATCGGTGTAAATGGTTTATTCGGACAAAGAATGGTAGACGTGGCGGCAAGATGTGGGGCTGAAGTCATCCAAGTAGAAGGGGCCTGGGGAGATATTATCGATCCTAAAAAGGTAGAAGAGGCCTTGCAACAACACAAAAACATTAAATTGGTTGCCGTTGTACATGCAGAAACATCTACGGGTGTTCGGCAGCCATTACAGGAATTAAGTGAAATTGTTCATCGTCATGGAGCTCTTTTTGTATGTGATATGGTTACATCGATCGGTGGGAATCCCACAAAGATTGATGAATATGAAATTGATGCAGCATACAGTGGCACCCAGAAGTGCTTGAGTGCACCTCCAGGGCTTGCTCCGGTTACTTTAAGTCCCCGTGCCTTAGAGGTCTTAGCAAATCGCAAAAACAAAGTGCAAAGCTGGTATTTAGACCTTTCGATGATTCAGAATTATTGGGGGGAGGAGCGTTTTTATCATCATACTGCTCCTATTTCAATGATTTATTCGTTGCGCGAGGCATTACACCTGATCATTGATGAGGGCTTGGAACATGTCTTTAAGCGCCATGCCCTATATGGTGGTGCGTTGCAGGCAGGTCTCGAAGCTTTTGGATTAGAACTACTTGTGAAAGAGGAGCATCGACTACATCAATTAACAGCAGTTCGAATTCCAGCTAATATTTCAGATGCTGATGTTCGGAAACGATTATTACAAAAGTACGGTCTCGAAATTGGTGGGGGCTTAGGAGACTTAAAAGGTAAAATATGGCGTATCGGCCTTATGGGATATAATGCACGCCAAGAGAATGTGACCTATGCATTAGCTGCAATGGAAGATGTCCTACGCGAACAAGGATTTCATTTTATTTCTGGTGCTGCATTGGAGGCGGCGAACCGTTATATACGCGAAAATGAATGACCTATCAGATTTATCTGATAGGTTTTTTTGTCGGGATATTATTGTATAATTATGTTAAAATAGCATACAGATTACATAATATCATTACAGATAGGAAAATTTGAGGTGGGACGTATGGATCCATTAGAAATATTAACAAATAAAGAATCATTATTACCTTTCTATCAGCCCATATTCAGTGCTGATGATCATGAGATTATTGGATATGAGGTACTTGGAAGAATGGAAGTAGATGAAGATTTCTACAGTATCGGTTCTTTTTTTGAAGATGATTCGGTTCCAGATGAGTATAGATTAGAAATTGATGATTTTATTACCAAAAAAGCTTTACAGGAACTTTCAAAATTTGGTGATATCACTATTTTTATAAATCGTAATCCAAACTTATTAATGCTTGATCGAGGTGAGTCTTTTTTACAATTACTCTTATCCTTTCAAGAACAGGGTTTTGATTTGAAACGAATTGTACTGGAGATAACAGAACATAACTATCACGGTGATATCGAACAACTTAATCATGTGTTAACTTATTTACGTACATACGGTATTAAATTAGCAATCGATAATGTTGGGAAAGAAGGTAGCAATCTTGACAGTTTAAGGATGTTAAATCCGGATATTTTAAAGGTGGACCTTTCTTTATTAAGGCAGACTACAACGGCTCAATCCTATATAGACGTTTTATATTCGTTATCGTTATTAGCTAGGAAAGTTGGTGCGGCTCTCCTTTATGAAGATATCGAGATGCTATTTCAACTGCAATATGCTTGGCGTAATGGGGGCCGTTATTATCAGGGATTCTATTTAGCGAAACCGGAACAAGCTATTATTGATAAAAACTACCGCAAAGAATTTTTAAAAAAGGAATTTCATAGTTTTATTGTTCATGAAAAAAAGAAATTATCGGCACAATATGAAATTTGCAATGAATTCACAAATCGGATGAACCAACTGAATGCAAAGCTAAAAACGAAGGACTATGATCAACTTTTATTTCATGTATCGCAGGAGTTTTCGAAAGAAAGTTTTCGGATTTATATATGTGATGGCGAGGGATTTCAACAATCAGCCAATCTTTATATGTCACAGGATGGAAAATGGGTTTTACAAGCAGAATACAGAAATAAGAATTGGAGCTGGAGACCGTATTTTTTAGAAAATATTGTGAGGATGAATTATGATAAACGCGGGATTTTATCTGATTTATACAGCGATGTCGAAACGGGTGAAAGTACCAGAACCTTTTCATTTCCGTTATCTGAACAATTGTATATCTTTATTGACCTTTCCTATAGTTTTCTTTTTGAACATGAAAATCTTCTCTAAATAGTTTTATAACTAGACAAGGCTGTCTGAATTGAGACAGCCTTGTCTTTTTTTTTACAATTAATTGCAAAATTAACTGTCTAATGGTGAGGTTATTTTACGAACGAAAATAGTCGTATCGCGTATAATACCTTGGTAAAATTTAAAATATACACCTAGGAGAGGAAGGTCAATTAATGATGAAATATACATGTAAGAAGTGCTGCAATATAATGGAAAGCTTTTCGAGTTGTCCAATTTGTAATGAGGAAGTTCATGTTGTTCCAATTGAAATTAATATTCAAAAAGGAACAAGTATATTAGACAGCTTTCGTGAGGAATAGGTTTACACCCCTCTTGGGGGGCATTTTTTTTGGGGAAGGATGATTTCATGCGGGTAAAAATCTGGGCACTATTATTATTACTTTTAGTCGGACAAGTTCATTTTATTTCTGCTGAAAATGTATCAATGACAAGGGAAGAAACATTTCCTTTTCTGCAGGAGGCATTATCAGCCCAACTTTCATTAGGTGATAAGTTTCGTTCAGAAAAAGAAATAAGCGATGTCCTTTCGCCTTACTTCACGGATGAGTACCAAAATCTATTTGTCGCTGAACACATTTTTTCTGAGCCCGAAGGATTTATTTTGTATGGCTCGGACGTGTTTGACTACTTTATTCCAATGTATTCATATGATGAAAACACGAAAATTATGACCGCTAAAAATAAAATAATCGTAACAGAGTATTTTTTACCACAATTGGAAGGACCGGTTGTGTGGGATAGACCGCATTATGAAAGTCTCACGATCATTAAAACGAATGATGGATGGAAGATTAGCGAATATCTAATAAGTGAAGATAAGCCTATCATGGAATAAAATCGGAGCAGCATAGCAGCTCCGATTTATTTTTCTTAATTTTTATTTTCTATTCTTATAAAATAATCTGCAAGCCCCATCGAGCAAACATTGATATCAATTTTTAAAATCGTATAAACGTTATGATTATTCGGAATATTTCTCTCGGATAAATACGCTTTTATTTTAGCAAAAAGCTTTTCTGATATTAAGGCAGTAAGCTCCTCTAAAGATTTTTCTTTATTATTAAAATAAATTTCCTTGCCGGCTTCCACAAACACCGGTAACCACTTTTTAATTTCGGTGTAAACAAGATTTGGATTATTACTCTTTCCAAAATGGCCAAAATTAATATGGGAAACATTTAATTCTTCAATTTTCTTCAGCGAATGAAGCATATCATCCGGATCAAATTGATTAGGTGATGTAGATGGAAGGAAGAAATCAAATTCCTCTATATCCTGATAATAAATTCCGATCGTGTCACCGGTAAAGATGCCATTTGAAAGGCTGTCATGAATGCTGAAATGATGTTTAGCATGACCTGGGGTGTCATAGAATGTTAATGTTCTTTTTCCTAATGGGAGTGTTTCCCCATCCTGTTTTACGATTAGACGGTCTTCCGGTATAGGATAAATCGGATCATATAATCTATCAAAATCATCTCCATATACGACCCTAGCTCCGGCAATTAAGCGGGATGGATCCACTAAATGTCGGAATCCTTTTGGATGTACAACCACTTTTGCATTTGGACATTGTTTTAATAATAAACCAGCACCACCAGCATGATCTAAATGAATATGTGTTACAATAATATAATGAATTTCTGAAGGGTCAATTTCTAAATTTTTTAGTCCCTCTAAAAGATATGGAATAGAAGGGCTGGCACTTGTTTCAACGATTGTCAATTTTTCATCATGAATAACGTATGTACCTGTCCGATTTTCCATACCAAGATCAAATACATCAAAAAATGAAATATTATGGCCTAAATCTATTGGTTTTTTGTTCAAATTTACATCCCCCTTTTAAAAAATATTGTAAGTGATAATAGTTTAGATTGTAAAGCGGGTTGTTTTTTGTCAAAATAGAAAAGTAAAGAATGGACAAACACTAGGATGTGAATCCTAAAAACTAAATGGTGCTGAAAGGGGAAGTGGAATGTCACTACTTCATGGGATTTTAAAACGCTTAATGACATTACAGGACGATGAAAATAATGTCGAACCAAAGCAAAGATATTTTGAGAAAAACGGTGATAAGAAATGTAGTGTGAAGTATTTCGATCACACAAAGATGTTTGAGTTAGAAGTTTATACGCCTGGTGAAAAGCCAAAGACTTATCAATTCGACAATATTGATATGGTCGCTATTGATGTTTTCGAAATCATGAGTGCAGACGAATAGTCCATTTCGTTTGTACTTTTATAAGTAGACTATCTCTTTTGTTAGAGGTGGTCTTTTTATTTAGAATAGTAAGAGCTTTTTAGTGAAATATTTTATTTTCTAATGGTACAATTATATTTGGGGGAATTACAGAAAGCGTTTACATAAAATTAGAATAGAGGATTAAGAAAAAAATTTACAGAAGGGGTGGGGCAACAGATGTACAGTTTTGATAAAGAAATCATCTTAAATACAAAAATTGAAGAGTTAATGGTTAGTTCAGATAAGGTTGCACATGTTCAATTTGATAACCCTCTTGAGCATGCGTTATTGGTATTAACAAAATCCGGTTATTCAGCGGTGCCGGTATTGGATCACTCCTATAGATTAAAGGGTTTAATCAGTACTACGATGATTATGGATACGGTCCTTGGTATTCAATCCTTTGAGATGGAAAAGTTGTCAGAGCTAAAAGTGGAAGATGTTATGAATTCAAATATACCTACCTTAAAGGTAAATCATGATTTTATGAGGGCTTTAGGATTAACAATTAATCATCCATTTGTTTGTGTTGAGGATGATCAAGGGTTTTTTAAAGGAATATTGACGAGGAGAGCGATTATTAAATTATTTACAAAAAATCTAAATAAATCGGTGCAATCATGAAACAAAGTAAAACTAAAAAACCTTTAGTATTGGCAGCTGTCATGCTGTCCATGTTTATGTCTGCAGTAGAGGCCACGATTGTATCTACAGCTATGCCTAGTATCGTATCTGATTTAGGCGGCTTTTCTTTATACAGCTGGGTGTTCTCCTCGTATTTATTAATGCAAGTCGCGACTATTCTCATTTACGGTAAAATCTCGGATTTAATTGGTAGAAAGCCTGTATTTGTAGTCGGTGTCAGCATTTTCTTGCTCGGCTCTTTATTGTGTGGTTTTGCTAAATCGATGGAAATGCTTATTTTATTTAGATTTATACAAGGGTTTGGTGCGGGTGCTGTCATGCCGATCGCCACTACTATTGTTGGTGATATTTATACAAAAGAAGAACGGGCTTCTATTCAAGGCTATTTATCTAGTGTTTGGGGAATCTCAGCTGTATTAGGACCAGTACTCGGCGGTATTTTTGTTAAATATGTCAGCTGGGTTTATGTTTTTTGGATGAACATTCCCCTTGGTATTTTGGCCATAATTGGTGTTATCCTATTTCTTCATGAAGATGTTGAGAAGAAGAAGCATACGATTGATTATCCCGGTTCTGTACTGTTGGTTGTTTTTATTAGTGCCTTAATGCTTGTACTTGTTGAAGGAGGAGTACATTGGGCATGGAATTCATGGCAGATCATTAGTTTGCTCCTTTTGTTTATAGTGGGCTTTATTCTATTTATTTTCCAAGAGCAAAAAGCTAAAGAGCCGATGATGCCCTTTCACATTTGGAAGTATCGGGCGATCAGTATATCAAACCTTGCCTCATTTACCACCGGGATCATAATGATGGGTGTGTCAAGCTTTCTGCCAGCCTTTGTCCAAGGTGTAATGGAGGAGTCCCCTATGATTTCCGGTTTTACTCTAACAACGATGTCTATTGGCTGGCCAATCTCGTCTGCGATTGCAGGTAAAATGGTTGTAAAAATCGGATATGGTAATTTTACAGCATCGGGTGG
>JAENZK010000167.1 GCA_016841285.1 Guptibacillus hwajinpoensis
ATATCCTGTCAACCAACGTATTATTTTATCGACTTCTTCTTGCGTACGTACTTTCTTTTCTGCCTGCTGAACATAAAGGGGATAGACTTTTGCGAAGCTCATTATATAAATCCGAGGTTTGGTTATGATACAAGCACCCTACTATGGTTATCTCTTAGTTAAGTTTAACATTCACTCTATTTCAGTACTAAAGTAACAGCCTTAACTCATCTGTCATTTGCTCAACTAATTCAGGTCTTCCATGAAATTGAGCGGGGGTATTTTGAAATAGTTCAATTTGCCAGTTCTCATGCTTTTTCACTGCAACTAGAGTTTGGTGCGCATTTACGCTCGGTTCAATATCTGTTTTTCCGGGTGGAATCATCCCTGCTATTGCGTGTAATATTGCAACATCAGTTCCTAAAGGACGTATCGATTTAACTTTAGTTACAAATGGGGCAGTAGGATGAGACTCAAATATAGGTTTTACATGAGCTAAAATCTCCGCTTTTCCAACCACCTTACTTCCATCAAAACCAATTTGGACTCCTTGCTCAGAAAATAGACCTGCCATCCCCTGGGCATCGCGTTTATTCCAAGCGTCAATTAATTGTTGATAAAGCCCTTGGATTTCATTATCTATTGAACCTCTCATAGCTATCTCTCCTCTAAACCAAAAATAATTAGGTGGGACGCAGGGTCGGGAACTGTGTCCCACGCCTGCCCTGTGTCCCACTTTGTATTAGCCTATAATCACTTTTTCTTTGGGATAATGGAATTTCTCTTCTCCAACATTTCCTCTAATTAAAAATAAGAAAGAGAATATTCCTATTCTTCCAATAAACATAAGAGCTATTATTACTAATTTTCCTCCTGTACTCAAATCAGCTGTAATCCCCATTGATAACCCAGTTGTACCAAATGCAGAACATACTTCAAATATGATTTCAAGTACACTAAATGAAGGTTCTATATAACTCATTATAGTGATGGCGGTTCCACATATTAGTATAGCAGTTGTTAAAACAATAAACGATTTATGAATATCTTGGTCTTCTACTTCACGACTAAATATTTTGATTGTGTTTTTTCCTTTTGCATAAAAAAATATACTTAAAATCGCTATGGCAAAGGTCGTCGTTCTTATTCCACCTCCTACACTGCTAGGTGAAGCCCCAATAAACATTAAAGCAGAAAGCAGGAGTAATGTTGGGTCTGAAAACTCACTGACATCCATTGTAGCGAGACCGCCATTCCTTGAAGATATGGATTGAAACAATGAATAGAATAGCGCTTCATGCCATGTCTTATTTGAAAAAAAGTGATGGAATTCAAAAAGATAAATAAAAAGTGTACCTATAACAACTAAAGCAAAAAAAGTAGTAGTAGTTAATTTCGTATACAATGAAAAGTGGTAAGGATATGTCCCTTTATGGTTTATAAAATCCCTTAATTCTATTAAAACAGGAAATCCGATGGCTCCTAAAATTAATAAAAGCATGTTAATAAATTGAACAAAGTAATCATTTGCAAAAGGAACAAGTGAAGATCCGGTTATATCAAATCCAGCATTCGTAGTTGCGCTAACTGAAGCAAATAATCCTTGTAAAAAAGCTTCTTGCCAAGTTGGGAAATACTTAATAAAATAAGTGCCTAATATCACAGCTCCAATTCCCTCTATTGTAAGTATCATCACTAAAATTTGTTTCATTAAACGAACAAGTCCAGAAAAGGAAACTTGGTTTTGGTCTGTCATTATTAGTCTTCGTTCTTTAAAACCAATCCTTTTTCCTACTAGCATCCAAATAAATGTACCAAGTGTCATGATTCCAATTCCACCAAATTGTAGCACAAACATTAGAATAAAAATTCCAGTCACACTGAAGGTATCTGGTGTTGATACAACGGCAAGGCCCGTCACACTTATTGCACTAACAGCTGTAAATAAAGCATCTACAAAAGTCCATTCCACATTGGGTTTAAGAGCAATAGGAAGACTTAATAATAAAGTAGATAATAGTGCAGCCGAAAAATAAAACAATACAATCAACTGTACAGACGATAAGCGTAATACTTTTTTTATTTTATTGTTTCTCATTTATTCACAACCTTATTTGTACCATAGTATTAATCTATTTTCTCCAAAATTAGCTTTAAATAAAAAAAGTGCCTACAGGTCAGATTAAATAAACCTGTAGACACATTAGTTTTGCATCACAAGAATCATCTTCCCACTCAAATGAACGCTTACGAGGTTAGCTGTCGGATTCGGACCTATGAGTAGCCCTACCTTAAAAAGGATTCACCCCTTGGATTTATAATCAATCCATAAAAATGGTTCCCCCGCTCCAAATGGTTTCAGCGATTTTTAGAAAATCGAAACTGTGAATATAATACTCCTGCTTAAAGTAAAAGTAAACGAATTTTTCAGCGTGAGACACAGGGTCGGGAACTGTGTCCCGCTGTTAAGAGAACCGGCGAAAAGGCAAAAAGGCTGAAAGATTAGTCAATACAAAAATATATAATGGTTTATGTGACCTGCAGATATGTTGAAAAACAACTGCAGGTTTTTTTCATTGACATAAAACAAACGGGCTATTATTATGTTTATTATAAAATAAACATTTATAAACATTGTTTGTTAATATATAAACTTTGACAGGATGTGTTTGCAAAATGGATATAGCAGATATCTTTTGGAATGCCTCTCTTGAAGAATTAAAACGAGGTTATATTATCGAAAAAGATACCTTTATTTGCCTTCTGTGTGGGGAGAAAGTTGAAAAGGGTATTGTTTATCCCTATGAAAATAGGCTTTACGAAGCAGAAAGATTTATGCGGGTCCACATTGAAAGTGCTCATGGATCTGTGTTTGACTATCTAATTGGTATGGACAAGAAACTTACTGGGCTTACTGACCATCAGAAAAGCTTACTTCGTCTTTTTTATCAAGGAAAACCTGATTCCGAAATCCAACAGGAACTAGGTATTGGCAGTACTTCAACCATTCGCCATCACCGATTTGCCCTAAAAGAAAAAGAACGCCAAGCGAAAACTTTTTTGGCCATGATGGAATTATTAAAAGAAAAAGATGAATACGCCCCTGCTTTTCTGCCTGTTCACAAGACAGCGAGAATGGTTGATGATAGGTACAATATTACAAAAGAGGAACAAAAAAAAATCATCTTAAAGTACTTTCCGGACGGAACCAACCATTCCTTAGTGAAATTTCCGCCAAAGGAAAAGCAGCGACTTGTCGTCCTCCAAGAAATCGCAAAAAGGTTAGAGATTGACCATATTTACGATGAAAAGGAACTAAATGAAATTTTAAAAGGTGCATATGACGACTATGTATTAATCAGAAGATATTTAATCGAATACGGATTTATCGACCGAAAACCCGATGGAAGCCAATATTGGCTGAAAAAATAATGAAAGTAGGAATACAAAATGGATCGCAAAAAAGAATTAAAACAGCAGTATAAAGAAATAACGATTGAGGCCGGGGTTTTTCAAATAAAAAATACGACAAACGAAAAGATTTTTATTAGTAGCACCCCTAACTTAAAAACCTTAAACGGCGTAAAATTTATGCTTCAAAATAACGGGCATAAAAACAAAGCTCTACAAGAGGACTGGAATCA
Organism: Guptibacillus hwajinpoensis; assembly: GCA_016841285.1. GTDB lineage: Bacteria > Bacillota > Bacilli > Bacillales > Bacillaceae_J > Schinkia. The sequence continues at coordinate 3,624 of JAENZK010000167.1, forward strand.
ACTCGGACAAGATGCTTTCACAATTGAGATTTTAGAAAAGCTAAAAAAGAACGAGGAAGATCCATATTACAATAAAAAAGAAGCCTTGGGTGAACTTGAAGAAAAATGGCTGGTACAACTGCAACCATTTGGTGATCGCGGCTATAACAAGCCAAAATCCCGCTAAACAATATAAAGCTGCTTGTATAGATATTTACACAAGCAGCTTTTGTATTCCCACTCTATCAATCCTTTACTAATCCACCTCGAAGTTTATTAATGTCAAATTCCAAGTAAGCCTTTAAAGAGGTTAGCATAAAGACCCAGCCTTCTTTATTATCAATTAACTGATTCACAAAATCATCGTCACTTTCATTAAAGCCTTCTTCCAAGACTTCAATGATTGTACTGTTAGCTTCTACCTCTTTCAGTGCAATTGTGATGGTGTGCCCTTCCCCATTTGCTCCCCATTGGAACACGATTTTCTTATTTTTCTCGATTTCTTTTATAAGAATTTCTAATACTGCGTTATATTCCTCATATTTCAATGTAATGGTCTTTCCTTCTTCCCATCTTTCAGAGCTATGGGAGAACCAAAAATTGCTGATTTTAGCTGGGTCGACAAATGCTTCAAACACTTCAGGTGCCGGTTTTAAAATTTTAAATTTAGTTAGATTGTTCATTGCTATTCATTCCTCTTCTTTTAGATATAATTTATCTTAACCTTAAACGGTCTACAACAACCCAACCATTCGAAGACCATGAACAATCCCGTCGTCTTCAACCGATTTTGTGACGTATTTTGCTACTTCTTTTACCTGATCCTTTGCATTCCCCATAGCAACGCTATTTTTTACTGTTGACAACATTTCCAAATCATTCAACCCATCGCCAAAGGCATATTGTCGTTCAGCGGGAATTCCCAGTATTTCAGTTAATTTTTCAATTCCCATTGCCTTCGAACCTCCTTTAGGAAGTAAATCAAGAGAAACAGGATGCCATCTCACGAAATCAAAGTCTTGAAACTCTCTTTCATACTGCTCCTCCTCCCCTTCTGAACAGAAAAGAAGAGACTGATACAGCTCACGCCCTTTGTAATAATGAGGATCATACATTGGAAATCGATCAAGTTTTAAAGTATCAATACTTTCCTTTATATAGGCATGTTCTGGAACATTCATTTTCATATCATGATGGTCAATAAAAACAACAGGATGATTATTACGAAGAGCGTTCTCCGTTAACTTCTCAAGGGACTCGATTTTTAATGGATTTGTATAGATCACTTCCCCATTTAACACGACGAATGCCCCATTACAGCTAACAAACGTATCAATATCTAAATCTTTACGAAGTTTTTCAAACATAAACGGTGCCCTACCTGTTGCAATTGCGATCAAATGTCCTCGTTCTTTAAGCTGAAAAATGGCCTGCTTTGCTGATGTCGGCAATTTTTTTTCATAATTTAGCAATGTGCCATCAATATCGAAAAATATAATGCTTTCTTTTATCATTATCGGTCCTACTTTCAAATATTAATTCCCTATTCATCTTACCTTATTTACAAATGAATGAAAAATAAGATGGTTAGAAAATCCCATTTAAATAAAGGAACAAATTCCCATGATCCATATGTTAAGATGGAATCAGATTAAAAAGAAACGGGGGAGTTTTTTGCGGGAAAAATTATTTTGGTTTGGTATGATCATTGTTGTCATTAGTTGGGTAGGTAATTATTTGTATTTCCAATCAAAGCAACTTGAACAGCCCGTTTTTTTAGACCATTACTATGAAACTTATTTACAGGAAGATAACTATTTAACTTTTTATTATTTAATCAATAAACAGGACCCCACCCAGATTAACTACGCTTTGATTGATGGATTGGAAGCCTATCCGATATCTAATGATGGCTTTTGGAATGGGGCGTCCAATACACCTAAGTTTGAACAGGAATTTTCCCATCAATATTTAAAGTCGGTGAGATTGCAGCTACCTAAGTATGATTTACCGATTGAAGAAGGCTCCGAAGATGTTTGGTCGTTTGAAGAAATTACTTTTGCTTTTTCAGATGGTGAGATGGTAACTACAGACATTGGTAATGTGAATGTATATGGTAGGTTACCAAATTCAGATGTGTTTGAAAGTCGGGTGAGTTCGAGCAATAACCAACACCGTAGCGACAATTCCATGGTTGCAATCAAGCCCGCTACAGTCGAAGCTATAACAATCCCTTTTTCAGAAGAAATATCACAGGATGTACTTGTAAAAGTCAATACTGACCAAGAAAAATTTAATGAATTAGAAGCCATGAATCAAGGTGGACACCCTCCAGATTGGTTTGAAGAGGAACGAGATATAGATTGGGAGAATGTGAGTGGTGTATCCATTGATGAGGATATCTTCCCTTTTGAATTGAAAAAAGATGATTGGTTGACACTTTCAATGAAATTTAACCCGAACAGAAAAAACTATTTTGAATTTGGAGTTGAAATTAACGGGAAAACAGCTGAAGGTGAACCGTTCAGGCGGAAGGCATCAATCATTGATCACCCCTACCTTACCCAACAGGCTGTGAATGAAATCATTGCTGAAAAAGTTGGAGGTGTTACGAATGAGTGAGGCTTTTAGCAAAATCTTTTGGGGTTACGTATTGGTTCTGTTTGAGATTCATTTTTTCGTAATGGATATCCTTCCAGAACCAGTGGGGTACTACCTCATTTTTTCAGGAATTACCATGTTATTGAACGACTTTCCCATCGGCTCTAAAGCAAAAAACATGGCGCTGGCTCTCATTTTCATTTCCATTCCGACGGTCTTTGTCCAGCAAAATGCGGGAGCAGATCAATTGGGCCAAATACCGTTTTTAACTGGTTGGCCTCTATATATGACTGTGTTAGGGATATTAAAATTAATACTTGTTTTTTACATTTTCCAACTCATTATGGCGATTGTTAAAGAGCATGGCGATTTTGCTTTAATTGATCGTTCAACTAAGACATTTTACACTTATATCATCGTTATGGTCCTGACTTTGATCGTACACTCCTTTTCTATCAATTTTTCAACGGAACAGTTCCAGGTTGTTACGATCATTTCATTAGTTGTAGGGTTTATAATGGAAATTGTATTTCTAGTTCTTTTGAGGAAGATACGGAAAGTAGATTGTGAAGGGTGAATTTTAGCAGACGTAAAAACGTCTGCTTTTTTCGTTGAAAACCGAAGTGTTATGGAACATTTCTACTGTTCCCTCATTCCAACAAGATTCTTTGCCCCATAGTGATCAAGCAATGCACGCACTTCATCTGTTGACTCTGTATTCATTAATTGATTTCTTAATACACTCGCTCCTCTAAAGCCTTTAACATAAATCTTAAAAAAGCGATGAAGTGCCTTGAACGAACGTAACTCTAGGTTTGAATATTGATCATGGAGATCCATATGCATTCGTAAAAGATCAAGCAATTCCTCACTACTATGATCTTTAGACTCTTTTTCAAAAGCAAATGGATTATGGAAAACACCACGTCCAATCATAATTCCATCAATACCGTATTGGTGAGCAAGCTTTAAGCCAGTTTCACGGTCAGGAATATCCCCATTGATCGTCAAAAGTGTATCTGGTGCCACCTGGTCACGAAGTTTCTTAATCTCGGGGATCAGCTCCCAATGAGCATCTACTTTGCTCATTTCCTCCCTTGTACGCAGATGAATAGATAGATTGACAATGTCTTTTTTCAATATGTGTGTCAGCCAATCCTGCCATTCATCTACATGCGTGTAACCGAGCCTTGTCTTCACACTTACAGGCAATCCTCCTGCTTTTGCTGCTTGTATTAAATCTGCCGCAACGTCTGGACGACGAATAAGGCCGCTTCCCTTCCCATGCTGAGCCACATTAGGTACAGGACAACCCATATTGATATCTATACCCCGAAAGCCTAGTTTCGCCATACCGATACTCATATGACGAAAGTTCTCAGGCTTATCTCCCCAAATATGGGCTACAATTGGCTGTTCATCCTCTGTAAAAGTCAAACGCCCACGCACACTCTGAATCCCCTCTGGGTGACAATAACTCTCTGAGTTTGTAAACTCTGTAAAAAACACATCAGGTCTGGCTGCCGCACTTACTACATGGCGAAAAACAACATCCGTCACCTCTTCCATTGGTGCCAATATAAAAAAAGGTCTAGGTAAATCACGCCAAAAATTATCTATCATAATCTAATTCAATTCCTCTCATTATTCTGGGCTGGGCTACCATGCCAACCCCTGTTACTTTTTTACAGGATAGAAGCCTATCCCCTATTTGGTTTAGGACCCTGTTTCTTACCATACCAATAATTGACAAGAATCAACGGGATGATAAGAGAAGCAATAAAAATAAAAAAATTCCAAGCTGTACTTAAGAAGAATATTGTATCGCTGCAACCTTGCGTACCACATACAGCTTTCCTTAGTCCCTCTTCATTTATGACAGTGAAATAATCTATTATTCTTAACCCAAATAGCAAAAACCAAATGATCACAATGGTAATCGAAATCAGTATAATTTTAGACCTATTTTCCTTTCGTTCCAATTATAATCCCCTTCCATACCCATCAAACTTATCAGTATTTCACATTATTCTATCTCCAATCAGCCTTTTCATTCACACGCATATCTTCTGAAGAGTCCTCCAAGTATATTATTCCCTTCTTGGATCTACACTAGAGTTACTTCATAATACATAGTATCAGAATAACTGAAAATAATATCAGTAAGGTAGTATTAATTTGTTCTTACATGTGTAGAACATGAATATCTCTAACGGTAAAGGAGATGGAGTAATGGAAAATGTTGCAAACACCGTTCATATAGGTGAATTAATAGCAGTCTCCAAGGTTTTCCAACTAAATCCTTTTGAAATGATCACATTACTTGAAAAGGATTTATTGGAAGTATTCGAAAATAAGGAAGCTTTTTTCGAAAAATACGGAAATAAGGAAACGTATGATGAATTAGAAGATTGGTGTGAATTAAATAATGGAAAAATTTTCACTAAACCAAAGTAAGAAGTGATCGGATTCCTTTTATTGCATAGTCTTATTCTTGCTTGTGTTTTTCAAGCATTTGTTTTAAAAATTCCTCCGATCTTCCTTTCGGAATACTAAGACTCTCCCATTTATTATCTTTCACTAGTTTACCAATGAAGACCATTTGCCCTACATGATAAGCATAATGGGCCATTTGTCTTTCAATAGCTTCTAAAACCAAATGCCTTTCGCCACGAATATGTACATATTTTAATAAATCCTGTTCATTTAAATTAGCTAAAGTATCAATTAGGACTTTCCATCCTTTTTCCCAAACACTTGTTAACTCGGTTTTCGAGGTTATATCATCTATAAATTCATCATCTCGATTCCTGTTTTCCTTTTCTCCGTCTGAAGTTAAAAATTCAGTCCACCTTGAAATCATATTTCCACTAATATGTTTTACAATTACAGCAATACTATTTGACTCTGTATTATAAGACCAATGTATTTCTTCTTCAGATAATTGATTTATCGTTTTATCCCCAAGACTCTTCACACTTTTGAATCTTTCAATCACAACCTTCAAATATTCATTTCCGATATTCATAATAGCCCCCTTAAAATAATTCCACTTAAATTCCATATACCAAATTTTAACATTTTAATTAGAATTATTGAACCTATTTTGACTTCCAAATTTAAGCCACAGGGTCGGGAACTGTGGACCATATTCATTTTATCATAATGAAAATTCATAAAAAAAGAAGGCTAAAAGCCTTCTTTTAAACACCCCTACCATTCATCTATTTATTATTTGTCTGATCAACTGCTACTTGCAATGCTTCAAGCGGATTTGCTGTTTTTTGATCGATTTCATATACCTTATTACCTTGCTGCCATCGGATCATTGTCTCCGGGTGTTCACGAAATCCATTTATTTGTATTTTACCACGCTGATCTGGAGGTGGAAGAAAGTGATCTTCCAAATAATTCACAATTGATTTTGCCATCGATTCCGCGTTTTCATAATTGTCTATAGCATACTCGGGATCTGTTGGAAAATTGATTTCGATCAACCAATTTCCTTCTTTCCAAGAAATATAATGATGTCCTGCGGCACCTTCAGCAAACCCTTTGATTCCATGACCCAAATCCAAATTAGTTTGTTCAATTTCATAGTAATTTTCAATCGCGTTTACAGCTTCTTTTTCACTTGAATAACTCTCTTCCTTCACTAGACTCGTCTCTTGAATAAGAGAACTGCTCTCAGTAGTACCAGATTTGTCATTCAGATTCTTTGAAGTTAATTCATCTATATTTGATTGTTCAGCCTGTCCAGTTTGTTCAGAACCAGTATTCGATTGAGTCTG
>JAENZK010000168.1 GCA_016841285.1 Guptibacillus hwajinpoensis
TATGATCTATTTGAAATGGTAGAGCCTGCTTACAAATTGTTTTATCAAGCTTTAATGAACATATCAGGAGAAAATAGGATTGAAACAAATATAAGTAAAAAAGAAGGGAGTTTGCATGAAAACTAAGTTTAATGCAGGAACATTTAAAGAAGTTATTTTAAATAAAGTTTCACCCCCAAATTGTGATTTGACGTTACAAATTAAGCCTATATCTGCTGAAGAAGGAATCTCTAAAGGCATTTGGCAGATAGACGATCGATTAAGTAATGGCATAGGTGTTACGATGGGCGGCTTTCTTACCGCTGCAGCGGATACGATGATGGCCTATGCTATTGCATCGGTCCTTGAACCGGAGCAAATATTTGTCTCGATTGACATCCATACAACCTTTCATCGCCCTGTATTACAAGGGGTGGCTGAAGTTGAAGCAAAAGTAGAGAGAAAAGGTAAAAGGACGGCATATTTAACGGCAGAGATTACACAAAATGGGAAGAGCTGCTGCAGTTGTGTTTCTACAATAATGATTATGGACAATTAATATTCTATAAATAAAATTAGTCCGCCTAAAATGGTCGGAAGATTTCGAATACTAGAGGAGGAAACTCAATTATGAAATTAAGTAAACGCTTACTTTTGTTGGTCGTTAGTGTATTGTTTGTTGTGTTATTAGGTGCGTGTAATTCTAAAGAGCAAGTTTCATCACATTCTAGTTCACCCGGTACAGCTTCAACAGAAAGTGGCAAAGAATATCCACAAGGTGTAACAGATAAAGAGATCGTTATTGGGATGACAGGTCCCCAATCAGGCCCAACTGCTATCTATGATTCAGCTCGAAAAGCAGCAGAATCTTACATTAAATATGTAAATGAAAATGGCGGTGTAAACGGCCGAACTATTAAACTCATTGCCTATGACGATCAAGGTCAACCAGCTAAAGCTACCCAAGCAGTAAAACGATTAGTTGAACAAGATAAAGTTTATGCATTAGTAGGTAGTATCGGAACAGTATCGAATCTTGCATCACTAGATTATTTTAAAGAAAAAGGAATTCCAACGGTAATGGTAGGAAGTGGGTCTTCGAAGTTTGTCCAACCTTCTATTAAGAATGTGCTTGGTTTAGGGGTTATTAACTACGCTGTTGAAGCGAATATTCTTCTTGAATATACAGTCAAAGAGTTAGGTGCGAAGAAAATTGCCATTGCTTACCAGAATGATGATCTTGGTAAAGAAGGCTATGAAACTGTTAAAAACAGTATCGGACAGTATGATGGAGTAGAAATTGTGCAAGAAGTGAACTTCCTTACAACAGATGTTGAATTTAGTTCCCATGCACAAAAAATACAAAAATCGAATCCAGATGCAATCCTAGTGTTCTCTTCTCCAAATCCTGTAGCTAACTTAAAGAAGGATTTATATAAAATTGGTATGAAAGACATACCATTCGTAGTCAATTCAGTGGGTGCAAACGATACAAAGATGTTTGATTTAGCTGGAGCAGATGTTTGGGAGGGTACTATTTCAGCTGCATCTATCCCAATGCCTGGTTCTTCAGATGACGAAAGCCTACAATTGTTTGTTGAAAGATTTGGAAAAGATTATCCGAACGAGCCACTAGTTGGGGTTAGTCAATCCGGCTGGGGACAGGTAGAAGTATTTGTAGAAGCGTTAAAGCTTGCAGGAGATGACCTTTCTTGGGATAACCTGATTAACTCTTTATATAAACTTGATAAATGGAAAGGTTCAATGTATGCCGGTGTTTCATTCTCACCAGAAAACCACTATGGATCAACTTCCTTATTCATTACGGAAGCAAAGGATGGAAAAATTAATCCGATATCTAATATTATGACGTATGATCCAGCAACAAAGACAGTTACTGTAGAGGAATAATCTGTTAACTTTATTCAGCCCCTGCTGAATAAAGTTAAAGCCTCCGGCGGATGCCACAGATTTTCAGAGGTAGTTTTTCGAGCCAAGCTCGAAAAAATCTGGGCGCAAATACGCCAAGGCGCATTTGATCTAAACAAGGGTGGGTAATTCTATTACTTACCCTTTAATACTAGAAAGGAAGATGCCCGTGCAAATCATTGTTAGTGGCTTAATATTTGGATGTGTTTACGGTTTAGCTGCTTTAGGTATGGTCCTGATCTTTAAGACAACCGATGTAGTAAATTTTGCTCAAGGTGAAATGGCCATGGTTACTACCTTTGTGAGCTTTGTTTTCTTATCGCAGATGAATATGCCTTATATTCTATCGTTTATACTAGCATTAATTTTTTCAGTCATACTTGGAATTGTTGTTTATCTACTAATTATGAAGCGAGTGCAGTCTGCACCACCGCTAAATCAAATGGTTGTAACACTTGGTTTATTTTTGGTGTTAAATGGTGTTGCCGGCTTGATTTGGGGTCATCATCCAACAAGCTATCCAGAAGCTATTCAAGGAGAACCCATCAAGATTGCGGGGATTTTTATCACTCCAAATGAGTTTTTTATTCTAGGGTTGACTCTAACGCTTATGCTCGTTTTTTTCTTTATTTTTAAATATAGCAAAATCGGGTTGATGATGCGTGCCACAGGCCAGGATATTTTTGCTTCAAATTTAATGGGTATTAAGGTGTCACGAATTTTTATGTCTATTTGGGCCGTAGGAGCTGTTTTGGGTGGTATTGCCGGGATCATGACAGCCCCGATTACATTTCTAACAACGGGAATGATGCTTGATGTACTAGTCATGGCTTTTGCAGCAGCTGTTTTAGGAGGATTTGTTAGTTTGCCAGGTGCTTTTATCGGTGGACTTATGGTAGGTGTGTTCGAAAACTTAATTAGCTACTACATTGCTCCTGAAATGAAGCTAGTCTATACATTTTTATTGATCGTAATCATTCTATATATTCGTCCACAAGGTATCTTTGGCGGCGCAAAATTGGTTAAAAAGGTGTGATTATAATTGAAATCGATCATTTTCAATCAAAAACTTTGGATTATTCTAATTATTGCATTGTCCGTTGCGTTCCCTTTTCTAACCGGGCAATCCAGCTACTTCATGTCATTATTCATGATGATATGCATTTATAGTATCGCCTCCATGTCCTTAAATCTACTTGTAGGTTTTGGTGGTCAAGTCTCTGTTGGACATGCAGGATTTTTAATCATAGGCGGTTATACGGTTGCTATATTAGCAGCCACTTTTCAATTGCCAATATGGATTTTGCTTCCGATTGCAGGAATTTTGACAGGTATTGTTGGGCTTTTAATCGGTATACCTGCAGTTAGATTAAGCGGCCACTTTTTAGCAGTAGCCACGCTAGGTTTTGGTATTTCGATTCCACAAATTGCGCTAAATTGGGATACCGTTACTAACGGGTATGCGGGCCTATCGGTTTCTCGGCCTGAACTATTGTCAAGTGACCTGAATCTATTTTATTTCATTGTATTGGTGACATTGATTGTTTTTTGGTTAGTAAAAAACATAGTTTATAGCGTATTTGGCAGAGCATTTATTGCGGTCCGTGACAGTGAGGTTGCAGCGCAATCTATTGGAATCAATGTTTCCTTCTATAAAACAATTATGTTTGCGATCAGCTCCTTTTTTACAGGTATAGCAGGCGGTTTATACGCTTATTGGTTTGGATTTGTAAGTCCAAACGACTTTTCGATCATGACTTCATTATTACTATTGGCAGGTATTATTGTTGGAGGTTTAGCGTCCATATCTGGAGCGGTTATTGGTGCAGTTTTTCTAACGGTTATTCCTCATTTTACAGATGCTTATATCGGGATCACTAATATTGTGATTGGAATTGCATTGATATTGGTTATTATGTTCAAGCCGGATGGAATCGTTCACTTATTTAATTTTTCAAAGAAATCCGTAGAGAATCAATTAGAAGAAGAAACTCCGTTAGCTGCCATGGAAGGAGGGCGTGCCCAAAATGCTAAGTTTTAAAAATGTTACTGTACAATTTGCCGGCTTAGTTGCAATAAATCAGTTATCATTTGATGTGCCTCAAGGCTCCGTTTATTCCATTATTGGTCCTAATGGTGCTGGGAAAACTACAATTTTCAATTGTATCAGTCGATTTTATACACCGGTTTCTGGGGCTATACAATTAAATGGGGAGAACTTACTGAAATTGAAACCTCATCAAGTCATTCATGCTGGCATTGCACGCAGTTTCCAAAATGTTGAACTTTTTTCAAAAATGACAGTGCTTGAAAATTTGTTAACTGGATTACACCCAGTTGTTAAAAAGAATATTTTTACAGCAGCGTTAAATCTTCCTTCGGTACAGAAGACTGAAGCAGAATCTCGAAAAAAGGCAGTAGAAGTGATGGAATTGTTGGGAATTTCTCATTTAAGTGAGGAGCGTGTTTCAGACCTGCCTTTTGGTTATCAAAAAATGGTTGATATTGGTCGTGCGATGATGCCTGATCCTAAGCTGATTTTGTTGGATGAGCCGGTTGCCGGAATGAACCCTACAGAAACTGAACAAATAAGTGATCTTATTATTCGTTTAAAACAAGAATTGGGTTATACAGTTTTACTAATTGAGCATGATATGTCAATGGTTATGAAGATATCTGACTACGTAACCGTTGTTAATTTTGGACAAAAAATCGCGGAAGGGCTTCCGATCGATGTTCAAAAGAACCCGGCTGTAATTGAGGCGTATTTAGGGGAGGCGTTGGAAAGTGTTGAAGCTTAGTAATATACATGTAAAGTACGGTCATGTTCACGCTTTACGCGGAATATCACTCGAAGTCCAAAAAGGGCAAATTGTTTCTTTATTAGGAGCAAATGGCGCTGGAAAATCAACGACATTAAAAATGATTTCAAGACTGGTACAGCCGAGCAAAGGTGAATATGAGGTTACCGGTACTAATATGTTAAAGAAGTCTTCTAGTGATGTTGTAAAAGCAGGCATTATACATTGCCCTGAAAATAGACGAGTTTTTCCGTTATTAACCGTTCAGGAAAATTTGAAAATTGGTGCTTTACATCGAAATGATAAAGGGCAAATTAAGAAAGATTTTGAAAGAGTATTTACGTATTTTCCAAGATTAAAAGAGCGTCTTCATCAAAAAGCTGGAACCTTAAGTGGTGGGGAACAGCAAATGCTGGCGATCGGGCGCTCGTTGATGGGGAACCCGTCCGTTTTATTATTAGATGAACCTTCACTTGGGATTGCCCCGATTCTCGTTAAAGAAATTTTCGAGATTATCAAAACCATTAATAAGGAAGGCACGTCGATTCTATTAGTGGAGCAAAACGCACATATGGCAATGGAGATTTCTGATTATTCATATGTTTTGGAAAACGGAGTCATTGCGTTAGAAGGGAATTCACAGGAATTGAAAAATAATGATAGAATTCGACAGCTTTATTTGGGGGCGTAAGAAAATGATAGCTAATATTCTTCAAAAAGGTTTAAAAAATAATCCACAAAAAGTAGCCATTTATTATTATGACAAGGAATATACGTATCAGCAACTGGAATCTCTAGTGGTTCAGCTTGCAGCAGGCTTTCGGCAAAAACTGCAGTTAACTCAAGGTGATGTGGTAGCGATCCAATCTACCAATACGATTGAAATGGTCATCTCGATACTAGCCTGCTGGCGTATTGGAGTAACGGTAACTCCGATGAATCCTGCCTTAAAACCAAATGAAATATCCTATCAACTTAACCATTCAAAAGCCAAATGTTATATATATCAAGGTCATTGCGCGGGGAAAGCGCAGGAAGCAGTAAAACAGGTGAGTCATCCAATTCACCAAATTATTTATGATGGTGACGCAAGTAACACTGTAATTTCGTTTCAATCATTATATTTAGAACAAGTTACAGTAAAGGAGAACATTCCAGAGGATACTTTAGCGGTTATCATCTATACTTCAGGAACTACTGGAAAGCCGAAAGGTGTGATGCTGACACACCAAAACGCGGCTTCGATGTGCCAGATGCTGATTGAACATCTAGATTTAAATGAAAATGATCGTTCTTACATGATTTTACCGCTTTTCCATGTGAATTCCATTCACTTTACATTAAGTGTTCCACTTTTAATAGGGGGAAGCGTGGTTCTTCGTCATCGATTTAACACAGATGACATGCTGGAAAATATTCACCGATATAAACCAACCTATTTAGTGGCTGTACCAACCGTTTATAATCTATTAGCAGATTTACCGGAGGAAGTCATTAATTCTTACGATTTAAGCTCAATTAAATTTGCCTCTTGCGGAGGAGCACCTCTGTCTTTAAGTGAAATTAGGAAATTTGAATCGAAGTATCCTTTTCAGATTATAGAAGCATGGGGATTATCTGAAGCAGGATGCGTTTCAACAAAAAATCCACTTCATGGGAAGAAAAAGGTTGGCTCTATCGGTGTTCCGTTGGCAGGCCAAGAGGTAGTAGTTGTAAATGAACAAGGGAAAGAAATTCCAGCGTTTGAAAAAGGCGAGCTCATTGTTAAAGGTAATAATGTGATGGCTGGATATTTAAACAATCTAGAAGAAACTAGTAAGACCTTAAAAGACGGCTGGCTCTATACAGGTGATATCGGCTATCAAGATGATGAAGGTTATTTTTATATTGTCGATCGAAAAAAAGATGTAATTATTCGAGGCGGCATTAATATATATCCTAAGGAAGTAGAAGGGGTCCTATATCAAATACCAGAGGTAAGGGAAGCGGCTGTGGTTGGTATATATGATCAAAAGTACGGTGAAGAAGTATTAGCTTATGTAAGCTTTCGAAAAGCATCAAATATGGATGAGGACGATATTATCCGTTATTGTAAAGAGAAACTAGCTAATTATAAATGTCCTAAAAAGATCGTAATACTAGATTCATTGCCTAAAAATTCAGTTGGTAAAATCTCGAAGGTTACATTGAAAAGCCAAGGAAATTATACTGTTGAGAGGTAAAGAGGTGGATTAAGTGACAAATCATTTGCAAGGTAGAACTGCTTTAGTTACTGGAGGAAGCCGTGGGATTGGAAAAGCGATTGTAGAACGACTTGCTAATGAAGGGGCCAACGTTGCTATCATTGACGTGGATGAAAAGGCATTGAATGAAACAGTTATAGAACTAAGGGGCAAAGGTCATTCTATTCAGGGAATAGAAGCAAGCGTTACGGAAAGCGATCAAGTGGAAAATGCGGTAAAGGAGATTTCCGAAACGTTTGGCTCGCTTGATATACTAGTTAATAATGCTGGAGTGATACGTGACAATATGTTGTATAAGTTAACGGACGATGATTGGATAACTGTTATGGATGTCCATTTGAAAGGCGCCTTTTATGCCTCCCGTGCTGCACAACATTATATGGTCAAAAATAATTACGGAAGAATAATAAATATTTCTTCCATTTCTGCATTAGGAAACAAAGGCCAAGCAAACTATGCAACAGCAAAAGCAGGACTCCAAGGTTTTACAAAAACACTTGCTATAGAACTGGGTAAATATGGCGTTACTGTCAATGCAGTAGCACCCGGATTTATTGAGACCGATATGACAAAAGCTACAGCAGATAGACTTGGTATTCCTTTTGAAGAATTTGTAAGGGACAATGTTAGTAATATCCCAGTTGGAAGAACTGGTAAGCCGGAAGACATTGCAAATGCTGTCGCCTTTTTTGCCGATGAACGTTCATCATATGTGAACGGCCAAGTAATCTACGTTGCCGGTGGACCAGTGAGTTAATCTGCGGAAAATGTTAAGAAATTTAGCCACCTTTTGAAGGGTGGTTTTTCAATTTTTCGGAGTAAACTCATAATTGGTAGTCTATAGATGGCTGTATATGGATATGATACAAGACGGGGGTGAAAGTTCAGCCCCCTTTTTGTTTTGGGCATAAAAAGTGATTTTACATAGATAAGGCTTTTTGGGCCAAGTCTATATCATTCTGAAGTAGTTCGTTCATATCATAGGAAGGGTATAAATCATTTTGGGACATGTAATTATATATTCTTTCGTGAGCAAGAATTGCTGTATTTAATTGATTGATTAATATTTTCCTAAGCTGCGGTGTAGCTGTTTCGGTAATTGCGATCGAATAGTTTCTTACTGCAGTTTTTAAAAAGGCAAGCAAGTCCCCTGCATAAAAACTACTGTCTACACGAAATTCGCTAGATACTCCAGGTTTAGGTGCATAAGGGTAAAATTGCAACAATTCCTTTAAGCTTTTTTCCATTTCCCTAATGGTCGTTTGATAAATATTTTTCAAACTACGATCTTGTATTTGATTTATCCCCGTTTTCAATTTCATTAGTCCTATTGAATTAAAGGCAGTTAACTCATGAAGTTCTAAACTTTCATGCCAAGCTAATGTTTTTCGTTCCATTTGACAAACTCTCCCTTTCTAATTTTGTACTCCTTTACCATATGATAAGAAATCTGGAATATAAGCTTAACCCATTAAAAATGGGCTTTAACGATTAATTAAAAACCCCAAAATTCTGAAAAAGGGGTTGTCATTTGAAAAAAAATGGTGTTAAATGAAAGACATGGTAATTGAATTTACAATTAAATAATGAAAACAATTTAAGTGCTCAGGAGATTTTTCCTGAGTTAAAAGGGAAATCGGTGAAAATCCGATGCAGCCCCCGCTACTGTAAGTATGGATGAAATTGTCATGAACCACTGGAGGATTCCGGGAAGGGACAAGAGTAAGTTGAAGTACAAGCCAGGAGACCTGCTTTTATTGTTGAATGCTTATTCTTCGGAGGGAAGGATGTGGTTTCTAGCAGCGGCATGTCATGTTTTTTTGGATAGTCTGTTAAATGAATTTTGGAACCTTATCTCTTTATCGGGATAAGGTTTTTTTGGTTTCAAAAACAAGGAGGAATTATGAAGAAACTATTTTTAATGGGCCTACTTTTTGTTTACTTTGCCTTGAATTCACCGACGAATGCTTCGGCGATGCATATTATGGAAGGTTTTTTACCTTTAGGTTGGACATTATTTTGGTGGAGTCTGTTTATTCCATTTTTTATATGGGGTCTCATTCAAATAAAAAAAGTTACGAATGAAAACCCACATTTAAAACTCATGCTTGGAATGGCCGGGGCTTTTGTTTTTGTTCTATCGGCTTTAAAAATACCGTCCGTAACGGGAAGTAGTTCCCATCCGACAGGAGTTGGTCTTGGCTCCGTCCTTTTTGGTCCCCAGGTTATGACAGTGTTAGGAACACTTGTTTTATTTTTCCAAGCTTTCCTACTTGCTCATGGTGGCCTTACAACATTAGGGGCAAACGCTTTTTCAATGGCCGTCGTCGGCCCGTTTGTCGGTTATTATTCATACAAACTATTGATGAAACTAGGAAACAAACAATCTATTGCCATCTTTTCTGCTGCATTTCTATCCAATGTTACGACCTATTTGTTCACGTCCTTTCAATTAGCCTTGGCGTTTCCAACTGGAGGGATCCCAGCAGCGTTTATTAAATTTATTTCTATCTTTGCAGTTACACAACTACCGCTAGCCGTAGTAGAAGGATTGTTAACGGTATTAGTTTGGAATTGGCTTGTAACCTATAATTCGAAAGATATCATGTTTTTACAGAATTTAAAGAGTGAGGTGGCTAGTAGTGAAAAATAAATGGTTACTTATTTTAGCAATAGTCATCACTTTCAGCCCGTTGTTATTTTTAGGGGATGCAGAGTTTTTAGGGGCAGATAGTTTGGCAGAAGAACAAATCCAAGTGCTTGATCCTCAGTACGTTCCGTGGTTTTCGTCTATTTTCGAACCGAAAAGTGGCGAAGTTGAAAGTCTATTATTTGCCTTACAGGCTGCACTAGGCGCAGGTTTTATAGGTTATGTAATTGGACTGTATAAAGGCAGGAAAGAAAGTAGTGCTAAGTAATGTATATTCAGATTGATACGGTTAGCTATAATAGTAGATTTCGAATGATACCCTCCGTTTATAAAATGATTTTTACTTTCTTACTTTGTGTGATGATTTTTTTATCACATATTCCAG
>JAENZK010000169.1 GCA_016841285.1 Guptibacillus hwajinpoensis
ATCTCAGTCGATGGACTCCAGTTTATACGTCGCTAAACGGGCGCTTCCGCTTTTCTATTTTGATAAATAGGATCCGATTACGCGTTTGCCGTCGCTTAAAGCGCACTCAAAGCGGTCCTCGATTTATGTCGGGAAAAATAATGTTGAACAACACAAATTTGTTCTTCATTATCAAAGATCATTACGTTCATTCCTTCTTTAACTTGTCTCATTTCCAGTAAATCGAGAAAGTTATTGCAGAAAACACAATCATAAAGTGAATAGGATAGGGAGTTTAATGTTTTCACAAAACTCATATACGATTCTTCTGAAAGCTCTTCGATCAGCCCTTTAAAGGAGTGGGGGAGGCTCTTTTTATAACGAATTCGGTCACCATCTTTAAAATAATGAAAATCGTTTTCGATATATAGAAAAGTATTTTCGATTAAAATACCCTTCATCCAGGTCCCATTTAAAAAAATTTCTAATTCCACCGATAATTCTCCTAGTTCAAATGCTTCTTCATTTATTTCATCGAAAAAGATCCATTCATCCCCGATTTGTTCAAGTGTCCCTTCGACAAAGGCTCTTTCCTGAAAAGGAATAACAGCAAGTTTCTTATGTAAGCTCAAAATTTATTACCCCTTTTATAAACTTTTTTACTATCGTTTCACAATTTTTGTAAAAAAATACAAACGATGGGGTCATTTTTTTAGATATTAATTAAAGAGTTTTTAAAGGATTCAATAAATAACTGGATCGCTTCCTTATTTTCTGTATCTTGTTTATAGATTGCAGTAACCTTATTTGGAATATTCTCGATATTATCAAATGGCTTGATACAAAGCTCGTTTGAATAATCCTGATCTTTAATATACAATTCTGGGATTATACTAAATCCCCAACCATTTTTGACAAAGGATTTTATCATTTCAAACGAACCTACTTCCACCTTTCTCAAATTATCAATTCCGTCCAATTTTTCTTCAATCAGCTGCCACAGTAGTGTATGTCGGCGATAGCAAATCATTGACTCATTGTGTAAATCATCTTTCACAATAATGTCCTTTTTCGCCAATTTATGATTTTTACCAACAATAAATATAAGTTTATCTTCAATGATTTCCTCAACCATGAGGTCTGAAGTAGGGTTCGCATTTCTTGTGAAAGATAAGTCAACTTCACCACTTTTCAATTTCTCAAGCACTTCTGTTGTATCCTCTCCTTCTAATACCAGAGTAGCTAAATGATTCGACATTTGTAAGGTATGGATTGTATCAAAAATAAAATTAGGTGCAAAGCCGGGGGCAAATGCAACCTTGATTGTAGATTGCTTTAGTGCATATAGCGCATCTTTTGCCTCTTTTAATTGATCCAAAATCTTTTTTGTGTAGGGGTAGAAGGTCTTTCCTTCTTCTGAAATACGCAAGCGTTTCCCGATTCTGTTGAATAATTTGACATTTAACTCTGTTTCAAGTACTTGAATTCTAGCCGTGACGGTTGGTTGGGTAACATTTAATTGTTCTGCAGCCCTTGAAAAATTAAGTGTATGATAAACGGCTTGGAATGTAATTAATTGGTCGAAATCCATAAAATCCACTCCTAAATTGTAAAATTATAAGTTTATTATAAAATTTTTATTTAAATAAATGTAGAATATTCAAAAAAATTTCAATTGGACGTTATATTAAATACATTTTAATATAAAAACTATAACTTTGGAAATTACAAGAAAGGAAGTATCTGTATGATTCGATATAAAAAGCTAGGTTATGTAGCGCTAAATGTTTCTAACATTGAAAAATCGGTAGAGTTTTACAGGGATATAGTAGGCTTAGAACTTGTCGAAATGAAGGAGGATATCGCATTTTTAAGATGCAGTCCAGACCATCATAATTTTGTACTTTATCCATCTAATCGGCCTGGATTAAAGCGCGTTGCCTTTGAGGTAGAGGATGAAAAACAACTAACAATTGCTACAGAGAAACTTAAAAAAGCTGGGGTTATTGCAACTGAACTTGCAAAAGCAGAGTCAGACACCTTATACCAAGGAAAAACGATTCGATTTTTTGAGCCAAATACAGGTGTAACTTTTGAGTTATATAACGAAATTAAGCAGTTAAATGAACCATACATTCCGAAAGTAAAAGGTGTTAAGCCTTCTAAAATTACACAATTAGGACACGCTGTTGTTGATGTGGAAGATGCCAAATTTGATGATGCGCTCCAATTTTTTATGGATGTATTGAATTTCAAAGTATCTGACTTTTCAGGCGACAAAATTGGCTGGTCTTGGATGAGAGCGTTTCCAAATCCGCTTCATCATACATTTGCCATGGTACGGGGAACAGAAACAAAGCTAAATCATATTGCCTTTATGATTGAAGATTTCGATAGTATCGGTATTGGCAGAAATAGACTAATAGATAATGAGATTCCGATTGTATTTGGTCCGGGGCGCCATAAGCCATCAAGCAGTATCTTTTTATATTTCTTAGATCCCGATGGAATGACGATGGAGTTTAGCAATGGAATGGAAGAATTCCCAGAGGAAAACCCAAGAGAACCAAGACTTTTAGAACCCAATCTAGAGACTTTGGATCTTTGGGGAGGAACACCTGACCCGCGTTTCGGCGCAATTGGTGAAATAGAAAAAGGAAATTAACTTTATTCAGCAAAGCAGAAAAGGAGCTAATTTTCATGTCAAAAAAGAACGCAAGGATTGATATCCACACCCATATTATTCAGCAGGATTTTCCTGACTTTACTAAAAATTATGGGGGTGGACGTTGGCCGTATTTAGAAGCTATTGATGATGAAACAGCTAATATAATGGTCAATGGCAATATTTTCAGAAAGATTAATAAGGAAGCATGGGACCCGGAAAAAAGAATACAACGTATGGTTCGGGATGGCATCGATATGGAGGTCTTGTCTCCAATTCCGATCACTTTATGCTACTGGGCCTCTAATGAAGGTGCAGCCAAGCTCGCTAGAATTCAGAATGAATACTTGGCAGATGTAGTAAAAAAATATCCTACTCGTTTTGCAGCACTGGGAACTGTTCCGCTCCAGGACGTTGAATTGGCCATTCTTGAAATGGATTACAGTGTGAATAAATTGGGCCTAAATGGAATCATGATCGGTTCAAATGTAAATGGATTGAACCTTGATGATCCCAATTACCAACCGTTTTTTGAAATGGCGGAGCAGTGGAAGGTACCATTATTTATTCATCCATATGACATGGTTGGCAAAGAAAGGCATGCAAAGTATGGCATGACCTACACGGTAGGAATGCCGATCGAATTAGCTTTATCTGTAGGGAGTCTTTTATTAGGCGGAATTCTTGAAAAGTTTCCGGATTTAAAAATTTGTTTGGCACATGGCGGCGGGGCATTACCATTCATTCTCCCAAGAATGGATAAAGGATGGGAAACATGGCCCAATCTGCAAAAGATCCCACATCCGCCAAGTTATTATGCGAAGAAGCTATATTATGATGCATTAGTATATGAACCGGAAAATACCAAATATTTAATTCAATTGGCAGGACATGAACGCTTAATGATGGGTACTGATTATCCATTCCCAGTTCAAGAAACCCCACCTGGGAAAAGTATTCTAGAAACAAATGGGTTAACTAGTGATGAGATCGACGCAATGCTTGGACGAAATGCACAAGCATTTTTGCAAATCTAGCAACAAATATAATAAGTTTATTAAATTAGGAGGCTATTTATGAAGAAGGTAAAACAATTTTATTCCATTTTACTAATTATCGGTTTATTAGTTCTTAGTGCTTGTGGTGGGGGCGGAAACAGTACTCAAAGTAATACTGCACCAACTACTACTTCAGGAGAAAAAGAGGCTACTGCAGGTGAATCTTACACATTTAAACTCACTCATATCACTCAAACATCCCATGTTTGGCACAAAACAGCTGAAAAGTTTGGTGAAGAATTAGAAAAGCTTTCTAACGGACGTATGAAATTAGAAATTTTCCCGGCTGGGCAACTTGGTCAGGAGCAGGATATGGTTTCACAAATGGTTAATGGAACGATCGACTTCGGATTCATTACAAATGCTTATATGAGCTCTCGTAATGAAGCATTAAATGCTTGGTTTATGCCGTTTTTATTTAACAATTTAGAAGAAGTGAAAAAAGCTAGAGCATCAGAAACAGCAAAAACAATGCTTGGTCAAATGGATGAACAAGGATTAGTAGGATTAGATTTTATGTTTACTAGTAACCATCATCTATTAATGAAAGCAGGTGCAATCAAATCGGCAAACGATTTCGTTGGTAAGAAAATCAGAATTACCGGAAGCCCAGCGATTAAAGACTTTTGGGCTGCTGTAGGAGCTGTTCCAACACCAATGCCATTACCAGAAGTCTATACTTCACTCCAAACGGGTGTTATTGAAGGTATTAGTATTGATACAGATGCAATGAAGACAGAGAAGTTTCAGGAAATCGCTAAGGATTTAACCCTTACAAATCAAATGGCATTCCCGGCAGTTGTAGTAGCAAGTAAGGTGAACTTTGAGAAGCTTTCAGCAGAAGATCAAGGGATTGTAAAAGAAGCCATGAAGAAGGCAATTGATTGGGGTATTGAAGAGGCTATTAAAAATGAGACAGCCAATATCGAAGAATTAAAAGGTATGGGTGTTAATGTATATGAACTAGAAGATCCAGCAAGCTTTGAAAAAGTGAAGGGTGAGGTTTATAGCAAGTATTATTCAAATCCATTAATCAAGCAATTCATCGAAGAAAATAGTGCCCAATAGGAAGTCAAAGAGGTGATGTAGTCTTGGGTTTTTTTCAAAAATTAAGTGATGGCATTTATGTTATTGAAAAATGGCTGTCCATTATTTTCACTTTCATAATGTTTTCTTCACTAGTAGCCGGAGTCGTTTTTAGATATATAGTTAATTATGCCTTGCAATGGTCAGATGAGCTAGCTATTTTCTGTTTAGTTTGGATTACTTTTTTAGGCGGTAGTATTGGGATTAAAAAGCAGGAAACGGCTGCAGTTACGATACTGTCAGATAAGTTAAAAGGTACAAGTCGGCGGATTATTATATCCGCCGGTTTGGGTATTCTTACATTATTTACTGCTTATGTTTCCTATCTTTCAATAACCTGGATTATTTCACCTTCTATGAAGTTTGAAAAGTCAATTTCAATGGAAATTCCGATGATTTATCCGAATTTAATTGTTCCAATCGGAATGCTTTTCATAACCGTGCATTCATTCAATTTATTTTTAATTAGTTTGTCTGGAAAGGAGGAGTTATAGAAGATGGCCATTATTTTCTTGATTTTTATAATATTTCTCCTATTACGGATCCCGATTGCCTTTGTATTAGGAATCGTTAGCATTATTTATATTGTAGTAAGTAATAATTTAGGACTCTTAAATACGGCGCCACAACGACTCTTTTCCGGTTTACAAAATTACGGACTACTTGCTATTCCGTTATTTATGTTGGCAGGAGAGTTGATGAATTCAGGTGGAATCACTACTCGTTTAGTTAATTTCGCGAAAAGCTTTGTTGGCCATTTTCGAGGAGGACTTGCTTACGTAAATGTTATTGCAAATACGTTCCTAGCATCGATTATTGGATCAGCGGCAGCGCAAATAGCAATGATGTCGAAGGTTATGGTCCCAGCAATGGAAAAGGAAGGATATAAAAAGGAGTTTAGTACAGCTACTACCGCTACAGCTGGATTACTTGGACCAATCATCCCACCAAGCATGTTATTCATCATTTACAGTGTTGGATCTGGCGCTTCGATTGGTGCCATGTTTATGGCTGGTATTATTCCAGGTATCCTTTTTGCTTTAGCAATCATTGGTTTAATTGCCTATATCGGTTATAAAGAAAAATGGGAAACCCATGAGAAAACACCATGGAATGAGCGCGGAAAGTCATTGGTTTATGTGTTACCTGCCTTATTAGTGCCTGCGATTATGATTTTAGGTATAGTTACAGGGGCTTTTACACCAACTGAATCAGCAGCGATTGCCAATGTTATTGCCATTATTGTTGGGTTTTTTATGTATAAGGAGCTTAAAGTAAAAGATATTCCTTCGATCATTGTCAATACTGTTACGTCAACAGCAACGGTTACAATGCTGATCGGGATGGCTAGTCTTTTTGGTTGGGTTTTAGCATTTGAGCAAATTCCACAATACATTGCTGAAAGTATGACAGCGTTCACAGATAATAAGTTCATATTTCTATTATTAGTTAATATCTTTTTATTAATAGTTGGAATGTTCCTTGACGGCATCGCGGCTTTAATTATCTTAGTTCCAATCTTTATGCCGATCCTTCCGTTATACGGTGTCGACCCCATTCATTTTGGAGTGATCATCTGTATTAACTTAACAATTGGATTACTAACACCACCAGTTGGATCTGGTTTGTTTATCGCATCATCCATAGCAAAGGTAAGCTTAGAGAAATTAACTAGGTCATTATGGCCGTTTCTTGTGGCCTCATTTATAGTGTTATTAATTTTAACTTATTTCGAACAATTAACATTATATATACCATCTCTAATTTCTAAATAGGATTATAGGGGAGATAAAGGTTGATTTAATAAATCAGCCTTTATCTTGTTTACAGGAAAAATTAATTTAAGGGGGATTTACGTCATTGAAAAAAAATTATACCCTTATGACGATTATTTTATTTTGGTGCGGACTAGTTATTTTAATGAGTATGTATTTAACTATTCCACTCAGCAATGCCTTTAGTAAGGCCTTCGATGTTAGTGTGACACAAGCAGCTTGGGTAGGAAGTGCTTTTTCAATATGCTATGCGATAGGCTGTCTAATTTATGGCCCATTTTCAGATAAGTACGGTCGAAAGGTATTTCTAGTTACAAGTTTATGTTTATTAACTGTGATTACTATTATTATTGGTTTTATTAATGAATTTTATACGCTTGTAGCATTTAGGGCTATTCAGGGGTTGGTGGCTGCTGCATTTGCTCCGATTTCTTTAGTGTATGCCGGTGAAATGTTCCCTAAGGAAAAGAGCTTAACAGCATTAGGGTTTATAAGTTCCGGATTATTGATGGCAGGTGTACTTGGTCAAGTATATGGGGGCATCATTAATGAATATTTTGGGTGGCATGCGATATTTACTATTTTAGGTATTATTTATTTTATTACTGGTATCCTTGTAGTATGGTTTCTTCCAAAAGAGAAAAAAGAAAAAACAGAAGATAGTGTCTTAAAAAAGTTTAAACAAATGGCTCTCCTTTTTAAGAAAAAGCAATTATTATTCATTTATTGTATTACTTTTATGCTGCTCTTATCTCTAGTTGGTATGTATACCGTTTTAGGGAGTTATTTAAGTTCAACTAAATTTGGACTTTCTAGTGAAACGATTATATCTATTCGAGCATTTGGAATGATTGGAATGCTTTTATCTCCATTTGCTGGACAATTATCAAGAAGGATTGGGATTTTAATTGTACTCCGTATAGGGTTAGCCTTAACAGTTCTTGGGTTATTTACAATTGGAATGACTTCTTTTTTACCGGTTATTATAGGAACAAGTATTATTTATGTAGCGGGTATTTCATTGGTTGTGCCAGTGGCCCTACAATTAATTGGTCAGTTGGCCGGTGAAGTCAGGGGAAGTGCTATTTCCTTTAACGCCTTTATTTTATTTTTAGGTGCAAGTGCCGGCCCTATTTTTGCAACAAGTTTTATTAAGGCTGAACAATTTGTTTTATCTTTTTTTGTTCTTGGAATCATGCTATTGGGTGGGCTGGGCATATCATTTTTAGTCCGAGTTGTAGGAGTCCCAAAAGTAAAGAAAATCTCATCAGAACAGATTGGAGTAAACCCTGTTGACTAACAGGGTTTATTTTTTTTCACAGTGTCTAGCTCCAGCACCCAGCGACTCGTAAACTTCGCCCACCTCCCTACGATAAGTCAACATCGACTCGCAATGCTCGTCGCCGGATGTCCTATATCTCAGTCGATGTGCTCCAGTTTATACGTCGCTGAACGGGTGCTTGCGCTTTTCTTTCTGGAAGTAAATTCCTAATTGTGACCTTGTATAACATGTCAGTTTTAACTGATACTACAACTGTAAAATTTTAAAAAACTAAATTTTTCAGGAGGTCGAAATATGACTGTAGCTACACAGGTAAAACAAACATTAGCAGGGTTAAAAGGTGCACAAGCGAATTTTGAAACATTTGCACTTCAAACGGAGAATAAAACAGCAAAACAAATGTATCAAAATGCAGCCCAACAAACCCAACAAATTATTGACACCTTAAATGCCCGTGTTCAAGAAATACAAAATGAAGAACCACAATATAACAGCTAACCAACATTTTATCTATATGAAGAGGCTGCTAAACACAGCCTCTTTCAAGTCATATAAAAGGATGATTGTATGAACAAAATGCTATTTTTAATTATTATTTCTTTTTCATACTTTTTAATATCAGGATGTGGCCAGAAAGAGCCAGAAATTATTAATAACGATATACGTCCAGTTAAAATGAGCACCTCTGAAAGTCAACAGACCATTGATCAAGATGAAGCAAATAAAGCAAAAAATATTTTATTAAAGAAGGATCAGGTAAAACTTGTTCGTTCCGTTCAGTCAAAGAATCTTCTAATAGCAGCGGTTGAATTGGAGCATTGGAATACATTTAAATCTAGATCATTAACTAAAGAAATGAAAAAAACGTTAGAGAAAGAAATAAAATTAAAAAACGTTGAAGTAACAACTGATCATAAAATTTTTATCGAATTAGAAAAGCTCGAGGAAAAAATTATTAAACAAGACATTTCAAAAAAGAAACTGGATAAAGAATTGCAGCAAATTAACAAACTAATGAAAGAACAAACCTAACAGGGGGAAGCACTCTAATGCCTAAGCAGAAAAAGAAAAATCTAACACCAACGATGCAGGAGTACCAACAATATGAAAAAGAGCGGGAAACCAAACGTCCAGTATTTAAAAATTGTATTAGAGCATTTTTAGTTGGTGGTTTTATTTGCCTTATTGGTCAAATGATTCAGACATTTTTTATGACTTATTTTAATTTCACTGAACAAACAGTGGGAAATCCTACCGTTGCTGTTTTAATTTTTATTACGATGCTATTGACTGGTTTTGGTGTCTATGACCGCTTTGCACAATTTGCCGGCGCAGGAACGGCTGTGCCAGTTACCGGATTTGGAAATGCAGTTATCTCTGCAGCGATTGAACACAGGACAGAAGGATTAGTTTTAGGAACAGGCAGTAATATGTTTAAATTGGCTGGTTCTGTCATTATGTTTGGTGTTTTCTCTGCTTTTGTTGTCTCTTTAATTAAAACGATATTAACAATGTAAGGGAGGTGGTTTTTAAAATGTTAGTTGGACATCGTACATGGATTTTTGAAAATAAGCCAGTTATAAAATCCTCAGCTACCGTAGTTGGTCCGTTTGAAGGGAACGGGAGGTTAGCTGACGACTTCGATATAATCCATGATGATCTATGGCTTGAGCAGGATACCTATGAAAAAGCAGAAAAGGTTTTTTTAGAGGAATCATGTCAAGCTTCAATTAAAAAAGCGGGATTACAAAAGGAAGATATACAATTCTTCTTTTGTGGCGATTTAAGTAATCAAATTACCTCTAGTAGCTTTGCGGCAAGGACATTAGGAGCACCGTATTTTGGATTATTCGGAGCCTGTTCAACTTCGATGGAAGGACTAGCACTGTCCGCGTTTGTTGTGAATGCAAAGGGAGCAAAAAACGTGTTAACTGGTGCTGTCAGTCATAATACGGCAGTTGAAAAACAATTCCGCTATCCGACTGAATATGGCGGGCAAAAACCCCCGACTGCCCAGTGGACTGTAACTGGAGCGGGAACAGCTATTATTTGACCTGAAGGTGAGGGACCGTTTGTAACCTCCGCAACGATTGGCAAAGTCATTGATATGGGCTTGG
>JAENZK010000170.1 GCA_016841285.1 Guptibacillus hwajinpoensis
GACAATTATCGCTATTTAAGCATCGAAAAAGGCTATGAAGGCGAAGTGAACTTTGATCTCCTTACAAAAAATCTTCTGGAAGAAAGATACATTTTAAATGACCTGCTCCTTGAAGCAAACAACTCCACCTTCCAAATTGATTCCATGATTATTTCCCAGGGAGTTATTCACTTGTTAGATGTAAAAAACTTCGAAGGCGATTGCTATTACGAATCGGACAAGTTCATTTCCGTCACGTCTGGACGCGAATATTCTAATCCAATTACTCAACTAAATCGAAGTACAACCCAATTCCGCCAGTTACTCCAAAACCTTAAGCTAAATTATCTTGTAGAATCTTCCATTATATTTATTAATCCTGAATTCACGTTATATCAAGCCCCAATGAACCTGCCCATTGTTCTACCAACTCAAGTTAATCGTTTTATTAAGAACCTAAATCATTCACCATCAGCATTAAACGACCGGCACAAACAACTTGCCCAAAAATTACTGTCATTACATCAAACTAAGAATCGATTCGCCGTATTACCTAAATATGAATATGAGGGGTTGGAGAAGGGGATTACATGCGCAAAGTGCAAGTCACTTACAGTTGCTATCCAGGAAAGAAAATGCGTTTGTTGGAAATGCAGCCATGAAGAAGATATTGAAGGTGCCATTTTACGCAGTGTGAATGAATATATACTATTGTTTCCTGAGAGGAAGATTACTACGAATGCTATTCATGATTGGTGCAAGGTAGTAGATTCCAAAAGAAGAATAAGAGCTGTTTTGGAAAAGCACTATAAAAAGTCTGGGGTTCACCAATGGACCTTTTATGAATAAAAAGTAAATTTTATTTATTTAATTGGTCTTCATAATAGTTATGAGGACCTTTTTTTCGCCGGGGTGGCTGGGTGGTGTTCTCATCCTGCTTATGAAGACATTTTTTCCGGCTCCATGATTGATTTTGGGGCTTCATCCTGCTTATGAAGACATTTTTTCCGGCTCTATGATTGATCTTAGGGCTTCATCCCTCTTATGAAGACATTTTTTCCGGCTCCATGATTGATCTTTGGTCTTCATCCCTCTTATGAAGACATTTTTTCCGGCTCCATGATTGATTTTTGGTCTTCATCCCTCTTATGAAGACACTTTTCCCAGCTCCATGATTGATCTTTGGTCTTCATCCCTCTTATGAAGACATTTTTCCTTGCTCCATGATTAAGTTTTGGTCTTCATCCCTCTTATGAAGACACTTTTCCCGGCTCCATGATTAGTTTTTGGTCTTCATCCTTCTTATGAACCCTCTTCGACTTCGGACTCGACCCCTTCTTTTCACGCCTTCCCTGTCCGAACCCTCTCCAACTTCAGACTCGCCCCCCTTCTTTTCACGCTTTCCCTGTCCGAGCCAAAGACCAAACGCTCATCCCCTCAAACCCTCCCCCACCTCATAATAAATTAACCGGAACCTTCTCCCCTAGAACTATCTCATCCTCTTTAACGATTGAATCGTAAGCCAAAATCCGCACACCTTGCCTTGATGCTTCAAGCAATGCATCAGCAAATGCTGCATCCATTTCCCTAAAAGGAGTAAATGCGCGACAGCCTTTCATTTGAATTACAAATAAAATTGCAGCTGTATACCCCTCATCGATAGCTCCAATCAATTCCAATACATGTTTTGTCCCCCTGGCGGTCGGTGCATCCGGAAACAAAGCTATTCCTTTTTCCTCAAGTGTGACGCCTTTTACTTCAATAAAGCCTCTTATATCAGCATTTTCAAAATAAAGATCAAACCGGGAAGCGCCGTAAGTTACTTCTCTCTTCACCACCTCAACCAAACCAAACTCCTCCGTCAATTTTCCTGCTTTAAGCGCCTCAAAAGCCATCGAATTCGGAGCCTGGGAGTCAATATTAACCCAACTGCCATTTTTAACTACTGCAATTAACGAAAATCTTGTTTTCCTGTTTGGATTATCACTTTGTTCTAGCAGAACCTCTGCTCCCGGGAGTAGCAATTCTTTTAAGCGACCTGTATTTTTTATATGTACTTTTTCATTTACCTCGTCAACAATAACTTCCGCAATAAACCTGTTTACCTTCCTGACCAATAGGCCATGAACAATTTTTCCATACTTCATGTCTCCACCACCAAGCCTGTTGTTTCCTTCATTATATCTATTTTGGACAATAACAAAAAAACCTGAATGCAATAAATTAAAAATCCACCAAATACTCTACGTAATAAACAATAAATATTAAATATAATATTAGAATCAATTACAATAACAATATAAAAGGAAGTTATCTTCGATTAGAGGAGCATTTAAATGAATCAAAAAAACCTAGAATTAGCAATTCAATTACGTCATGAATTACATGCACATCCGGAGCTTTCGAACGAAGAAACATGGACAAAGCAGCATTTGATGGAATTCTTGCAAACACATACAAGCAACCTAGAAATCATTGATAAAGGAACCTGGTTTTATGCAAAGTATCATGCAACGGAAAATCAACCAAATATTGCATTCCGCGCTGATTTTGATGCCCTCCCGATGGATGAGGTTATCGATATTCCGTGGGCCTCACAATTCCCAAAAAGGGCTCATAAATGTGGACATGACGGTCACTCTGCCACTTTAGCAGCATTTGCACTGGAGGTTGATCAAAAAGGGGCTGACAAAAACGTCTTTTTCTTGTTTCAACCTGCTGAAGAAACCGGTGATGGCGCACTTCAATGTTTGCCGATGTTGAAGGAAGAAAAAATTGATGAAATTTATGGCTATCACAATATGAGTGGTATGCCGTTCCAATCAGTCAATGTCCTTGACGGGGTTGTTCAATGTGCATCCACCGGTATGATTATCAAAATGGAGGGAACACCAGCCCACGCCAGTCAACCGGAAACAGGCAAAAACCCTTCCTTTGCCATTGCTAAAATTATTGATGCGATTCCAAAGTTGACTGAGAACAGTCATGGATTATTGCTTTGTACAATTATTCAAGTCAACATTGGTGAAAGAGCATTCGGCATGTCAGCCTACAAAGGTGAGCTATTATTAACGATTCGGGCCTTATATGAGAAAGAATTAGATGAACTTCGAGACAATCTGATAAAAGTATCGAATGAAGAAGCGGAAAAATACGGGTTAAAAGTTGAATTCCATTACAGTGATTCTTTTCCAGAAACAAAAAGCGACAAATCATGTGTCGATAACGTTCGTGCTGTTGCAAAAGAAAAAGGAATGGAACTTCATGAAATGGAAAAACCGCTTCGCCCTTCTGAAGACTTTGGTCACTATACGAAGGAAACAAAAGGCGCCTTTTTTTATATAGGGAACGGAGAAGATTATCACCATATTCATACGTCTCAATATGATTTCCGTGATGAAAATATTGAAATCGCCTGTGAAATTTTTAAAGGGCTATCAGGTACAAAGGAGTAAGCAAAAAGGCATTCACTTATGACTTTCGGTGAATGCCTTTATTTTTATGGATGCGTTAAACAGGGTCTATTTATTTCAATCCATTAATAAAATTCTCTATTTCTTCTTGTGTTTTGCGGTCTTTGCTTACAAAGCGTCCTAATTCCTTGCCATTATCAAAGGCAACAAAGCTTGGAATTCCAAATATATCAAGCTGCTGGCATAGGTCGATAAATTCATCGCGATCGACATGAACAAAAGTATATTCATTAAATTTTGATTCTACTTCTGGCAAAAACATATCGGCGAATCTGCAATCGGGACACCAATCCGCTGAAAAGACAAATAAATACTTCCCTTCACTTTTAAATTCCTCGAATTGTTCCGTTGATTCCAAATTTTTCATGTAAATTCCCCCAAGTATTTTTTGTAACATCTATTCTATCACTTTTTATTAGGAATAGCGGCAATTTAGCCTGTAGCTGAAGTGGAGTTCGATATCCCCATTTATTATTTCACCATTTTGGTGGGCACTGCATCAATAACGCTGAAATTAATCTGGACCCAGCAAGTACCCATAAAAAAGGGGCGAAACTTCCACTGATCGCCCATAAAATTTTATATTTTATGTACAAAAACCACATCACCTATCCAATCTAAAAAAGGTTGTGGTGATATGGTTTTTAATTTCCTTTAGTCTAATTCATAATAACTGCATACAACTTGGCCAACAGCCTTCGCTGCTACTAGGAGCGCATCTTCATCAATATCAAATTTTGGATGATGATTAAAGTAAGGATCCTCTACTCCCTTTGGTGTACAAGCAATATAAAAGAAGCAAGCAGGGAATTTTTCTGCATAGTAAGCAAAATCTTCAGATGGAGACATGGCTGGAAATTCCTTTACTTCTTTAATGTCTTTATCATCCATGCTGCGTAAACTTTCTGCCACCTTTGCAGTTAGCTCAGGATTGTTGTATAAAGGTGGATAATCTGGTGTATAGTCAAGCTCACACGTAACCCCAAATTCTTCTTCAATTCCTTTTACAATCCGTTTAACTTCCTTCTCAATTTTTTCTTTTGTTTCCATTGACATATAGCGAATATCACCTTCAAGCTCTACGCTATCCTTGATTACGTTAAATGTACCTTTCCCGTCAAATGACCCAATGGTAATCACCCCGACTTCAAAAGGGCTTAATCTGCGGCTGATAATAGTTTGCACAGCTGTAACAAAATGTGCTGCAGCCACTATGGCATCATTTGCTAAATGAGGAGAAGAACCATGGCCACCTCTACCTTGCACTTTCAATTTCATGTATGCTCGTCCATTAAAAGAATAGCCAGCATGATATCCTACAGTTCCCGCGGGTCCCAACGGTAACAAATGTATACCATAAATTGCATCCAAGTCATCAAGCAAGCCCGACTCGACAATGCTTTTTGCTCCACCAGGCGGTACCTCTTCCGCATGCTGGTGGATGATTTTGATCGTACCTGGAATTTCATCTTTTAATTGAATTAGGCAATCAGCTAAAACAAGCAGGTAAGCCGTATGTCCATCATGTCCACAGGCATGCATAACGCCTTCATTTTTGGATTTAAAAGGTACATCTGTTTCTTCCACAATCGGAAGGGCATCAAAATCAGCACGTAACCCAATGGTTTTCCCTGGCTTTCCTCCTTTAATCGTTACGATAATCCCATAGCCATTCCCCACATTAGATTGAACCTTAACATCCTTGTCCTTATAAAAATCTAAAATATATTGTGCCGTTTTTTCTTCTTTAAAAGATAACTCTGGATTCTCATGTAAATGGCGCCGAATTTCAATCATTTCGTCTTTACGGCTTTCCAACATTTCCATTAGTTGTTTCTTCACACTTTTAACCTCCCAAAATTTCAACTTTCCGCTTTTCTATTCCGTGATAGGTGTTGGTGTCGGTGATGATCGTTTAGTTCCTCGTTTAGTTTTTCCTTTATTTCCAGCTTCCCCAGGGATCATTGTAATGATTGACAATAATGAAAGGACACCAAAGACTACATTTGTGATAATTCCTCCGGTTGCGGCAACATCGATATTTCCCGTAGCTGCAATCGCACCGTAAACCGCGGCAGAAATGGCCACTCCAAATGACCCGCCAAGAGAGCTTGCCATTTTATAAAGTCCTGATGCCTCGCCA
The DNA here is from genome assembly GCA_016841285.1 of Guptibacillus hwajinpoensis. Taxonomy (GTDB): domain Bacteria; phylum Bacillota; class Bacilli; order Bacillales; family Bacillaceae_J; genus Schinkia. The sequence goes on from JAENZK010000170.1 coordinate 5,596, forward strand.
ACTTTATGCGATGGTGCATTGGAAACGGCTGTATCCGTAGAAGGTGTTGCATAGATGCCAAGACCTAGTCCGAATAATGCAAACCCAATAAATACTACAACTGTATAAACTACACCTTGTAAAAAAGTTAAGCCCATCATGGCTACCCCAACTGTTGTGATGATAGCACCCCAAATCATTGGAGCTTTTGCCCCTACTTTTTGTAGAATTTTCTCACCTACACGAATCATCGCTAAAACAGCTACTAAATAACCAAGAGATAACATCCCTGATTGGAAAGCTGAAAACCCCCTACCAACCTGAACGTACGTATTGGCGACTACAAGTGTTCCAGCAATGGCATTTAATAAAAAGTTGGAAACTGTTGCACCTGTATAGGGTTTATTTTTAAACAAGGAAAAATCAATAAGCGCATGCTCCTTCTTTTTACTTCTTTTAATGAAAATAATTAATCCAATAATAGTGATGAGGGCAAGACCTAAGGTTAGTAGGCTTGTCCAGCCAAAATCCTTTCCACGTGTGATGACAAGGTTTAAGGCAAGCATTGTCACTGCAAAAATAGCCAACCCACCAAAATCAAACTTAAATGCGCCTGTATCTTCTCCTTTGCTTTCTGGTGTATCTTTAATAAGCCACATCGCCAAAAGGGCAAAAGCAATGGAAAAGATGAAAATCCATCGCCAACCCATATAAGTAGCAATAGCACCACCTGCAAAAGAGCATACACCTGAGCCACCCCAAGAACCAATTGACCAAAAACTTAAGGCCCGTTGTCGTTCTGCACCTTCAAAATACTCTTTCATTAAAGCAATGGTGGCTGGCATAATACATGCAGCTGAAAGACCTTGAATAACGCGACCAACAATTAACAAAAAAGAACCTGTTGCAAAAACCAAACAAAGTGAACCGATTACACTTAATAGCAAACCCAAATTGGTAATTTTCTTACGCCCTACCTTATCTGCAATTCCTCCAGCAGCTACAATAAACATCCCTGAGAACAATGCCGTTAAACTAATAGCTACATTTAATATCCCCAACGAAATACCTAAATCTTCTTGAACAGCTGGAACAACGTTAACCATGGCTTGTGCAAATAGCCAAAACGTAATAACCCCAAAAACAATCCCTGTAATCATTTTATTAGTACCTTTATAACCAGTATCCATGTTGAACCTCCTATTGAATTTTAGATTCATATCGTTATGTTATCCTTAAATTGCTTATTAATTTCTCTGTTTCTAAAAGAAATGAATTCCTAAATACATTGCAATTAGATGGTATGGTATTGAATAGTTGATCGATCTCATTATTGAATTGATTCTGCTGTAAAAGATCCAAATGCCTATAAAATTCACTTAAAGCTTTCAAATGATTGTCTACCTCTATTTGTTCCGCTGAGGATAAATGGCCTTCTTTTTCCCATTGCTTTAAGGTTTCTACTGTAGTCGAAACATACCCATATCCTTTATTTATCTTCTTAAACTCCATTTGGCACATGGTAAGAGTACTTCGGTATTTTTTGCTAAAAGGATTAAACTTTAAGCTATTTGAGGCCATATTTAAGATATCTTTTGTATCATGTAATTCCTGTAAGAAATGATTTATTTTATCCTCTATAATGGGCCCTTTTTCTTGCCCCCACTCCAATTGAACCCAATAGGAGAGTTCTAAAAGGATTCCAGATAGTCCTTGAGCTAATTTTTGTATAGATTTAGCTGCCTTTTTTGTAAAATTTGGAGGAAATATGAACATATGAATCAAAACAGCAACTGTTACTCCAATAATGGAATCCAGTATCCTATCTAGCGCATAATCCTTAGATTTTCGCTCAAATGTAAATATCAATACAATGGTAAGTGCTACTTGGTGTAAAACTGATTCATCAACCCTTACCCATTTCGCAATGAAGACCCCACCCACTATTAGCAACCCTAATATCCAACCATTCATATCCAAGTGACTTGCAAGATAAGCCGTTAAAATGATCCCAATAACCGTTCCTATAATACGGTGAAAGGAGTATCGAATCGATTGATCAATTGTAGTTTGCAAACATAAAACAACAGAAAGAGGTGCTAAGTATGGATGACTTGATCCAATCAATTTTGCTAGTTCCCATGATATAGCCGAAGCGATAGCCATTTTCCAAATCAAAGCTGACTTATTTTCTAATTTTTCCTGCTTCATATTTCCCCCTCTTCCTCCATCCTTTATCACTAGGTTTTAATTTCTCGAATACTTTTATGCAAATATGTGAATAAATACAAACTTTAAAATAGCTGATATCAAAGTTGACTCTTTAAATCAGCCTCTTCTTGGGCGAACCTTCCATTTTTATTTTCATATCATACAAATAGTAAAAATAAAGAAGGTGATTCTAATTAGTTCTTCGACTTATCTGGATTTTATATCCAAAATGGGTGTTGGTGGCGCACACCCTGGTGGTCTTAATCTTACTAAGGAAATATTTAATACTGAAAAAATCGATGGGAATTCCCACGTTTTGGATGTAGGATGTGGCACTGGTCAAACAGCTGCCTTTCTAGCTGCACACTACGGGGCAAGAGTTACTGCCATGGATATCAATCCAATCATGATAGAAAAAGCCAAAAGTAGAATGAAGCAATACCAATTACAAGTGGAAGTGATTCAAGGCTCAATCGAAGAATTTCCTTTGAAGGATAGTACATTTGATTTTATTCTTTCTGAATCTGTTCTTTCTTTTGTAAATAAGCCTCGGGCTCTTAAAGAAATATTTCGATTGCTAAAGAACGGTGGACGCTTTATTGCAAATGAGCTTACCGTCAATGAACAGCTTAATCCATCGAGCAAGGAGGAAATTAAACAATTTTATGGGTTAGATTCCGTCTTAATGGAGCAGGATTGGGACGCTTTATTTGAACAGGCTGGTTTTAAAAATGTTAAAGTCCTTATGCAAAAAAATTCTATGTTACAAAATGACTCAATACCCGAGTTTCATTCCTCAGAGAATATTGATCCCGAGCTTTATACAATCATGATTCAACATTTAAATATCCTAATGAAATATCAGGGGATTTTGGCTAACAGAATTATTTTATGTACGAAATAGTTTTTATACAAAAAAAAGGCTTACAGTAGACTGTAGGCCTTTTTTTGAATTTAAATTTAGATAAAAAATGGGAAAAATGGTCCAAAGGCTCTTAGTCCAAAGAAAGGGAAGCCAAATAACCCAAATGGTCCAAAGAAGGGGAAAAATTGTCTGCTTTGATTGCTTGCATCTTCCATCTGCTTTGACATTTGGGAATGATCCATCTTTGGCATAAGGAGATACATTTTCTCATGGTCATAGCTGTGAAGGATGCCCTGATAAACAGAACCATCGTTTAATTCAACCTGAATAAGCTGATATAGATGTTTTTGGCACTTTTCATAGTGAACATTCATATCCCTTTGTAAAGGGTAGTAATTATTTTGATTGTGATAAATATTTGAATACATTGGGTTTCCTCCTCGAATTTACTCATTTACAAGGTATTCCCAGGATTCCCTTTGTGTTACGAGTTTTTGTCAGTTCGGAGGAAAACAAAAAGGAACCATTATTTTTCAGTTGCCCTATTCCCCATTGAAATTGAAATTCTATTCCAACTGTTAATTTGATTAATGATTAAAATAAGATCAACATACTGTTTCTCGTCATAGTGTTCACGTACACGTTTATAAAGCTCATCTGGAACACGTTTGGTTGGGATTAATGTCACATGCTCAGCCAACTCTAGCGCTACCTTTTCTGCTTTTGTATAGAAATCACACTCCTGCCAAGCACTGACACAGTATATTCTTTGTTCGGTTTCACCTATTTTCCGGGCATCTGCTGAATGCATATTCAAACAATAAGCACAGCCATTTATTTGAGAAACACGAATTTTAATAAGCTCACGAAGTTTTCGATCGATCGCTGTCATCTTCGTGTACTTTTCCATTTCCATCATAATATTCATACCATCAGCTGCAACTTCATAATAAGAAACTCTTTGACTCATTAAGCAAGACTCCTTTGATTTAGTATAGTACTATTATACCCCAAATAGGAACATTTGTACTATTTTTGTGATTTGTACTGGATTCTGGTGTAAAAGTTCGTGAAAAAGAGGAAAAAATTGAGACGGGAGACCCAAAACTCTCCCGTCAGCTTTTTATTTTTTAAGTTCCTCATAGTTCCTAGCTTCATTCCGCTTATGAAGACACTTTTCCTGGATCCATGGCTGGCTTTTTGTCTTCATCCTTCTT
>JAENZK010000171.1 GCA_016841285.1 Guptibacillus hwajinpoensis
ATCCTGATAGATTTGTATTACTTCAAGTTTTAGAAAGTCATATAGAAGGCGATAAAAAATACATCGATGATGTTGCAATTATCAAGACAATTGATGATCCGAAGCAAGCAACACATGAACTTGTAAATGCAAAGCCAGGTACTTTAGTTTATCATACAAGTAAAGACAAGATTGAAGTTTTGATACGAAAGAGAGTTGGATATAGAGGAGTTATGTAATATGGGGATTGATTTATTCTACGATGGTCAATTAATGTATGGTTCACTTAAGCTTACTTATAAAGGCAAAGCTAAGACTATTAACAAATTGGTTATAGATACTGGTGCTGCAAAAAGTTTTATATCTGTGGATGTAGTAGAAGATATAGGTATCTATTTTGAAAACGAAGATTTCATAACAACTGTTTATGGAATAGGTGGGCCTGATAATTCATTTGAAAAAACCTTGGATAAAGTTGAATTTGGTGCAAGATTATTTAAAAATTACAAGGTCGATTTTGGCTATTTTTGTGATGAATATGGCATTAATGGACTAATTGGTTTGGATATTCTTAAAGATGCAGAAGTAATAATAGACTTAAAAAATATGACAATTGCCTAGGCAGAATAGTGTTTCGGTTTTTTTATATAGAAGTAGATTATCTGTTGATATTTTAGAGTGGCTTTGTTGGGTGCTATCCTCCACATAACACTGGCTTTGACACAAGGACGTGTAGGACAAAGACTGGGGGCGTGAGCGGGGTACATCTCCTGGCCCAAGACCGGTAGGACCCGGCTCGTCCAGGCTTAAGATTTGTAAGCAAAACTGAAGCCTGGACATCGACTTAGGACCAGGGGACGTCTGGAAAACGGAAAAGCTAAATGAAATCAATCGTTAGGAACAACAAATAAAGTATTTTAAAGCAGCATGTCTTATTAAATATACTTGTGAGATTTGAATTTAAGAAGGATATTAAATTTGTAGGGTTTAGAACACTGGTGAAGAATGATTAATTTTTGTGATTTACTTAGAATTTTATAAATGGTTTTTGGTGGTGAGCGAGGTAAAATGAATGCTTATGAAAAGCTTGCTAATAGATTTAAGAAACGGATTCTAAGATTAACAGATAAATACGATAATAAAATATTATTAGGATTAATTAAAGTCTTTGATGAGGAATACGATAATCTAAAGACATATTCTCGCACCCTCTTACAGAAGTATTCTATTAACACAATTAAAATTTATCCCGAGTGCTGTTTTATAATTGTCTTTACATTAGTTCAAATTGCCATTAGAGAGACTTCCGAAGACGGTCAACGTGAATTTTGGGTTATTGTTTGTAATGCTTTAAATGTTGATTATAAAGATGTTTTGAAATGCAAATATATTCTATTAAAGCATATGCAGTTTAACGACTATTTCTTTTATATGAATGATAAGAGACATGAGTACGTTAGAACTGTTGACTGCCATGCAGTTTTGCCGAGTAATTCTGCAAATAAAGTGTATGATTTCCTCTATGATGCTTATTTGAGGGATTTAGAAGAAGAATATGACGCAAGCTTAATTGATGATTACATAGACATTATGTTTGATTACTTTAATGCTTATATAAATTTTGATGATGACGAAAGTGATGATATCTTGTCAAGTGGTATAAAAATAAGTAAACACTATATGTTAACAAAGCCATTTCGTATTGCATGCTTAAACCATAGAAAAATAATGAAAGATTTTATAAAAAAGACTATTTTTCAAATTGATCAAGTGTCTTTCAAAGATGTGTTTCCTGAAGATACAGAACTGTTTTCTAAAGAGTTTATTTCGTGGTGGAAAAATAAACAAAAAGAAAAATTTGCTAATTATGAAGTAGATTCAAGTGAAACTCGAGTCTATAAAAAAGAGCAGACCAGACGTGAGAGAAGGTTTATATCAGCATACTACCAATTAAAGGGGACAGAACTTATACTAAACATTCCACAGCAACGTCTTACATTAGAGCAAATAGAAAATGAAATAATATTAAATTTATATAATGGTGATGAGTTGTTACCTGAGTTTACTAAAAAAATCAAGGTATTCGGACACGTTATGTTTAGGACTGAAGAAGAAATTATAAAACTTAATCGTATATATAATAAACTGCGATATGAGATAATTAGCGGAAATGAAATTGTATATGATTCAAAAGAAATACTTTTTAGGAGTAGCTTGCTTTTTAGTTCTGATGGTTTTGATGAGATAAATGGAAAAGACCTTTGTGTTGGAGAAATTAAAGTTATTGCTTCGTTAGAAACAGAAATTGTGCCGGACTGCAATTTTGATAAAATGATCCAAGATAATTTTATCATTTATATATTGTTTTTGCATGAGAACTCTAGTTTTCTTTTAGACAATAGGTTTTATTCTATTGAACAGCAGATGTACGAGAGCCGAATAAACTACGAATACAAACATAAAGGTGCTTATATATATAGCAATGGCAGATCTTATAGTATTTTTACTGATTTACCCTCATTTGGCATCCGCTGTGAGGGCAACGCCAATGCTAAAAAATATGTTGTGAACATAAATGAAACTCAATTGCGATTGTCGAGCTTTTGTAAAACCAAGTCATTTATAGTTGAAGACGGCTCAGGTGATGAATATATATCATGCAGTATGACAGAAAGGCAAGTGCAGGATTATAAATTTTATTCGTTAACTATCCGCAAAGCCGGAGATTCAAAGTTTATAATCAAAGAGGATTTTATAGTTATTCCTGACTTTAACTGTGAGTTTGAAAAAGAATTGTATTATGATGAAAAAACCGTTAAGATTTTAAGTATAGCAGGAAATAGCATTTGCTTTGACAATATCCAATTTCCTTATACAGTTATATGTGGCGCGGAAAATATAGCTAGAATCAAATGCAAAATTGACAACGTTTTATGCGAAATGGTTGTCGAATTGCCAGTAGTTTCATGGAAGTTAGACAATTACATATCAGAAAACAGCGAACCATTTATTTGGCGTAATAACATTGATGAGTATATCTTTATTCTAAAATATCATTTTTCTACTCCGAAATTGCTTATTAATAAAATTCAAACAATTAATGGCGACAGAAGATACGCAGCAATTTATTATGATTTAAGGAGTTTTTTTGAATGCGAAGAAGATTTTGAAATAGGTGTGGAGATTGATGGAAAATATATAGAATTTACACGCATTATCTTCACGCCAAAAGTTATTGAAGCATATTTTGCATACAATAAGAGCCTTCAAGCAGTTTTGGGATCTTGGAAACTTATAGGCGAAGGAAGCTTGGAAATCAAGATTGTTTCAAGGGAAAACAGCAAAGTGGTGTTCGGCAAAAAATACATTGGTGTAAATAGTTTTGAAGAGCATATGTTCTTATCTTATGGCTTTTACAGTGTTATAGTTACTCAAGAGCAGGAAGATGAATTCTCCGCTTCAGGAAATGATGAACTGTTACTAAATGAAAGTACATTTTTAGTCGGAGATAAATTTTATCTTTTGCTAAAGGGCAGAGAAGTGAAGGTTGATAATTGCTATTACTTTGATAATCGATTTGATGTGGAAAACTTCTTCTTTGACAACATTAAAATTGAACAGGAAAATCTGTTATATACTGCATCTGCTTTCTTCTATAAGCGTAAAATGCAAACTGGTGAATTGTTCAAATGGTATATGAACGAGAGCAATCCGGTAAGAATCGAAATCATCGACATTGACAGCGACCAGTTTATTATAGAGATCAGAGAGCAAAGTGATGACGGTTTTATTTACGATAAAAATACTAAACATATCATGCCGGATAGTGGGCAAAAGAATAGGAGGCGGTATCAAACCGCCGATTATTACATTGTGAATTTGGAGGGGTTGTTGTGAGCTTTAACCCTATAAAGGCGTCAAATGAAATTGTTGATAAGTACATTCGCTACATAAACACTTCACTTTATATAAAAGATAATGACTATATGAAGCAGCTTAAAGAGATTTTAAAGCAAAAAGACAAAATCGCTAAAGGTCCTTATCTTGCTGTTTCAGATACCTTTGAAAAGGGACATACAATGAAAGAGCTAATTAATCAGGGGATATTATGTACTGAGATGCTTAATATAAGAAGCTTTAAACTGCCACTGGAAAGACCTTTATATGTGCATCAAGAGGAAGCTATTAAAAAAGTGATAAAAGGTAAAAATCTAGTGGTTACTACTGGGACAGGTTCAGGCAAGACGGAGTCCTTTTTAATACCTATTCTCAACCATTTAGCAGAGCAAAAACAGAATAACATACTCAGCTCCGGCGGCGTTAGGGCGTTGATTATCTATCCCATGAACGCTTTAGCCAATGACCAACTAAAGCGGATGAGAGATTTACTTAAGAACTACGAATATATTACCTTTGGTGCATATACAGGAGAAACAAAACAAAAATATAAAGACGCATTGGCAAAATATAAGAGTTTAAACAAGCAAGAACCTTTGCCTAACGAGCTTATTTCTCGTGAGCAAATGAAGAAAACACCGCCGCATATTTTAATTACGAACTATGCAATGTTAGAGTATTTGATGATTAGACCTGGCGATAAAGTGTTCTTCGGTGGACAAGACTCAAACAACTGGAAATTTATTATTCTTGATGAAGCTCATACATATACCGGGGCAACTGGTATTGAAGTATCAATGCTTTTACGGCGCTTGAAAGCTGCTTTATGTCCCAAAGAAAAATTACAGTATATTCTAACCAGTGCTACGTTGGGTAGTGACGAAAAAGATAATAATGATGTTGTCAGTTTTGCTAAGTTACTATGCTGCGGAGCTGATTTTGACACTTCCTCTGTTGTTAGAGCAACAACAAAGTCGGTAACACCGGAAGCTAATGCGAAGGAAATTCAATTAAACTTATATTCTGAGTTAGAAAAACGATTACATAGAAACGAAACAGCGACACAAATATTTACGTTCCTTAAAGCTAATGGCATAAATATTCCTTTTTCTAATGATATAAGAGAGCTTTTATTTGAATTTATCCGTAGCGATAATAGTTACTACAAGATAAAGAATTACCTAAAAAATAATCCACAAACGGTTTATAAGCTAACAGCAGACTTACAGCTAAATACCGATGATTTGGTTAGTTTTGTTACAGTTGCAAGCAAAGCTATAAAAAATGACGAGCCAGTTTTTGATGCAAGATACCACATGTTTATACGGGCAATAGAAGGAGTATATATTACTTTAAAACCGTATAAGCGGTTATTTGCTGAGCCTATGGAGTTTGTACCGATTAATGATGTTAAATACAGGGCATATGAGCTGTCTGTTTGCCAAAACTGCGGCGAAATGTTTATTGCCGGATATATTGACGAAAATAATGTATTGCGTCAGCTTGTACGGGGTAAAGAGATTGATGATATAAAAAAAGAGTATTTTATGCTGGCGGCTGAAAATTTCCGCGATGAAGAATTTGAAGAAGATGAGTTTGAAGTTGTCGCAGATGATGAATTGTATTATTTATGCAGCTTATGCGGCGCTATTGATCGTGTCACATCACATAACGGTAAACCTTGCAGTTGTGGCGATATTTTTCTGAATAAAGTTAAAAGAATAGTGCCAAAAGGGAAATTATTGCATAAATGTCCTTCCTGTGCATTTGTAAACAATAAAATCAGTGTTCTCCGCGATTTTTATATTGGACAAGAAGCGGCGGCCAGCGTTATTGGAACAAGCCTTTATGAGGAATTGTCGTCTTATGAAGTCAAAAGAGAAATAATACAAATAAAAGATAATGATGAGTTTGGAATAAGTAGAAGTGCTGCCAAGGTTAATGAATGGAAAAACCCTCTATCTAAGCAGTATCTTGCTTTTTCGGATAGTAGGCAGGAAGCCGCTTATTTTGCGAGCTATTTTGACTTTTCATATAATAATATTTTAAGAAAGCGGCTCATCGTAGAAGCTCTAAAAAGAAATGTTATTCCTCCAAATGGGTGGAGTATTGATAGATTTGTGCATGAACTGATACTTCTGTTTAGTGAATACAAAATATTTGATGATGAGGACGAATGCGAGAGAGAAGCATGGAAAACAATTTTATACGAAATATGTAACAATGACGGGCGATTTGGACTTGAAGGGTTGGGTATACTTTCGTTTGAATTTATTCCAGTAGAAGACGAATTGCATGATTTTACGATAGAGGAAACTGAAACTTTACAAAAAATTCTTGCTAATAGCTTCAGAAGCAATGGTAAGCTGTGGTATCACTACAATAAATTGACTGAACGAGATAAGGAGTATTTTCTTTATAAAGCACATGATAGCTATATGACGTTGCTTTCTGATAGAAAATTATCATATGTACAAAACTGGTGTTCCAAAGGTAATAAAGGAAATGGACGTACAAGCTATATCGAAAGGGTTACTGATTGGGACAGAGAAAAAGCAAATAGGTTCCTGAAACGTATGTGGGAAACGATCTTTAACCAAGATGATATTTTGGTGGTTTGTGATGGTGATAAATACAAAATAAATCTATCCAAGTTTAGAGTAAAGAACGGGCTTGGATCAGGATACAAATGGTATAGATGCGATAAATGCAATAGGATTACTCCATACAATATAAGAAACATTTGCCCAGAGTATATGTGTGAAGGAAAATTGATTGAATGTAATATTGAGCAGGAGTTAAACGATAACCACTATAAACAACTATTCTTGAATCTTGATATCTCGCCGCTAACAATTAAGGAACATACCGCTCAATTAAGTTCTGAAACGGCAAGAGATTATCAGGAAAAGTTTGTTCGTAAAGAGATAAATATACTTAGCTGTTCTACGACTTTTGAGATGGGTGTTGATGTTGGTGAACTTGAAACAGTATTCATGAAAAATATGCCGCCAAGCCCTTCCAACTATGCTCAAAGGGCTGGACGAGCAGGCAGGCGTACTGAATCGGCTGCATACTCGCTTACTTTTTGTCGTTTGAGTTCTCATGATTTAAATTTTTTCAAAGAACCTGTTAGCATGATTAAAGGTAAGATATATCCTCCAAAGTTTAAGATCGAGAATGAAAAGATCATTAAAAGACATATCTTTGCTACTGCATTAGCTTTTTTTTGGAAGAAAGACCCACAATATTTTAAAAATGTAGAAGGTTTTTTCTTAAATGATGGGTTTGACAGGTTTGTTTCATATCTTAATAGCGAGCCGGCAGAATTGATGACTTTTATAGAGGAGTTTGTTCCTAAAGATGTTCTTAAAAGTAATAAGACGTGGATAAATGATTTAATCGGCGAAAGCGGCGTATTGATAAAGGCAAAGGATGATATTTTTTCCGACATTAATTCCTTAAAAGAAAGTCAACAACGACTTATAAGCGAACAATTAAATGGCAAAAATGTTGGCTCTGCAATTGGTAAGGTAGGATATTTAATTGGCAAACTTAAAAAGGATAATATTTTAACCTTTATGTCAAGGAAAAATGTTATCCCTAAGTATGGTTTTCCGGTAGATACCGTTGAACTATTGCCATCAGCCGATTATAACAACAAAAAAGAAAACTATCATATCGAATTGCAGCGAGATTTGTTCATTGCCATATCTGAATATGCGCCGGATTCAGAGGTGATTGCAGATGGAGAAATCTATACTAGCAGATACATCAGAAAAATATATGGGGGATCAAAGGATTGGACCAAATTTAACTACGGGCAATGTCCAAATAAAGAGTGTGGTTATATGAATGTCCGCTTATATGACTATGATGATAAGGAAACATATATGGGCGAATGTCCCGTATGTGGTGAAATTGTGCCCAAAGAAGGGATTTTCATTTGGCCTGAACATGGATTTATTATTGAACCTAAAACTGAAGTAGCGACTACCCGCAAACCCCAAAGAACTTATAAAGGCGAGATTCATTATATTGGAGATAAGAAGGAAAAGCGAGAAGTCAGTAAAATAACTCATATCATTGGTGGAAGTGAAATAAATATTTACTCTACTTCAAACGATGAATTAACTGTTCTCAATAATTCGGAGTTTTATGTTTGTGAGAAGTGCGGTTATACAAAAATATACAAAGGTAAAGGCAATATATATGAAGATTTAAAACCACATAGAAACCCATACGGTAAAGAGTGCCCTATTACTATACTCAAGCGCTATGCTTTAGGACACACATTTAAAACAGATGTTATACAAATCTCAATTACTGATTTATATATTCCGAAAATAGAAGCATATTCTGTTTTGTATGCATTGTTAGAAGGCATTAGCTCATATTTAGGTATAGAGAGGAATGACATCTCAGGTTGCTTGCATTATAGTAAGGGGGTAAACGAAAGATTTGAATCTGGCTTTATTATATTTGATAATGTCCCTGGGGGGGCTGGTCATGTTAGACGATTAGGTACAGATGACCCAAGTGTGATAACAGGTGTATTAAACGAATCTTTGAGAATAGTTAAAAACTGTACTTGTGGAGGCGATGAAAAAGATACTGCTTGTTATAGTTGCCTTTGTAACTATTACAATCAAAAATATCATGAATATTTAAAACGATGTAATGCAATCAGTTGGTTGAGTGAGATGTTGTATAGCCAATCTGTGGGAACCAAATCTACGTAGACGGAATCTCGACTACCTACAAGTCTTCCCACTAAGTACGGATTAGTAGGTTAAACGAGAGCAAGATTTAGAAAAAGGCTGAAGTTAGCCATACGCATTCCCCAGCCTAAGACCGCAGAACCCGGCTCACCCGAGCAGCTATCTAAAGCCCGAACTTCGTCTTATGGCTGACGAGCATTATAGACACATGAACGTTACCAGATAGAAGGTGAGAACTGTGGAGGAACAAATTAGAATTTCCGCATTCAAGTGGATAGAAGAACAAGTGCAAATATATGGTGAAGTTCTTCCACGTACACTCCTTGAGAAGGGGTTTACCTTTAACGGTCACCGAATTACACTTATCGGCCCTCAGGGTATCTGGAAGCCTAAAGTATTCGAAAGAATCCCTATATCTATTGCAACAGTAGCCGGTGGTCCCTATGATGATTTCTTCACGAATGAAGGGTTTCTAAACTATCGTTATCGTGGAACGGACATTAAGGATATAAACCACAGGGATAATGTTGGACTTCGCGAAGCAATGCTAAAGCAAATTCCCCTTATATATTTTCACGGGATTGTCGCAGGCAGATACCTTGCGGTTTGGCCGGTTTTCGTCATTGATGATAATCCGGAAACATTATCATTTACATTGGCGGCGGATGAACCTATATCTATAGAACAATACTTGAATACTTCACACAATGCCTATATACCAAAAGTTTCGGATGAAAGTACCTATTACAAACGAAGTTATATTACATCTACTGTGAAACAAAGACTGCATCAAAAGTCCTTCCGGGAGAGAGTTCTTGAAGCATACAGGCATCAGTGCACTTTTTGCAAGCTAAGACACGCTGAACTCCTTGATGCTGCCCATATTATCCCGGACTCCGAAGAACTAGGCCTACCATTAGTAAACAACGGCTTATCCCTATGCAAGATACACCATGCCGCATTCGATAGCAATATTATCGGAATAACCCCCGATTACAAGATTAAAGTAAGAAAGGATATCCTCATGGAAAGAGACGGACCGATGCTGCAATACGGATTTCAACTATTGCAAGACAAAGAGATTATACTTCCCCGAAGTAAAGAGCTTTGGCCAGATCAGGAAAGGCTTGAAATACGTTTTCGAAAATTTATAAAGGCAGGATAAACGTTACTATTTGATTATTATCCGAAGCCTTAGTAACTTCAACAATAATCCTTACAG
>JAENZK010000172.1 GCA_016841285.1 Guptibacillus hwajinpoensis
CAATTAACAATACGATTAATTCAGCTTCGGGATGATTGGTTGTAATGCTGTTTGCTATTTCTTTTATTAAAACAGTTTTTCCTGCTTTAGGAGGTGCCACTATTAAACCACGTTGACCAAAACCAACTGGAGCTAATAAATCCATAATTCTTGTTGAAATATGTTGGGGTTGTGTTTCAAGAACCATATGGCGGTCGGGATATAGAGGTGTTAATGCTGGGAAATGCACTCTTTCTTTTGCAGTTTCAGGGTCATCACCATTAACAGCTTCAACATGGAGCAATCCATAATAGCGTTCATTTTCTTTCGGCGGTCGAACTTTACCGGATACTTTGTCACCATTTCTAAGATCAAATCTTCTAATTTGGGAAGCGGAAATGTAAATATCCTCTGAACTTGGAGAGTAGTTAATCGGTCGCAGGAATCCAAACCCTTCCGACTGGATGATTTCCAGAACACCTTCCATGAATAGTAAACCGTCTTGTTCTGCTCTTGCTTTTAAGATTGAAAAAATAAGTTCTTTTTTGTTTAGCTTACTGTAATAGGAAATTTTTAATTCGCGGGCAAGCTCGTACAATTCTTTTAATTTCATATTTTCTAAATGAGAAATAGATACAGACATTTTTACACCACTCTTTTGAATTTTTTAAAAAATAAAAATATTTAACGGTCAAAAAAAGGAATTAATAAAAGCAAGGAAGTTAATTTAAGAGAAGGGTGAAACTATTATCGTGAAGTTTTATTAGTAGTTTTATCTCTATATATAAAACAAATCGCAGTCTTGGTAGACTATTAGAGTTAGTATACCATACTTTCTAGGTGATAGTCAAACAGTTGTTCTATCTATTGTTTCATATTAGAAAAAGATCAGTTGGAGTTTAGGCCCCCAATTCTGAGGCTCAAACTCCATCTGATATTTTTTTCTTCACTTTATTTCATTACTAGATTTGGTTTTGTTTTTAAGCTGTGACGGCCGTCGATAAAGCGAACGGTTCCGGATTTCGCACGCATAACTAATGATTGAGTTGTGCCGATGCTTCCTTCTTTAAACTGAACGCCTTTCAATAGTTCTCCGTCTGTTACACCTGTTGCTGCAAAAATACAATCGTCGCCTTTTACGAGGTCATCCATCATTAATACTTTATTAATATCTGTAATACCCATATCATGGCAGCGTTTAAGCTCTTCATCATTTTGCGGCATTAGTTTCCCTTGTAATTCTCCCCCAAGACATTTCAAACCAACGGCAGCTAAAACTCCCTCAGGAGCCCCACCAATACCAAACATAATATCCACACCTGTAAAATCAAAAGCAGTGTTCAATGCAGCTGCAACATCACCATCAGTGATCAATTTAATGCGAGCTCCTGCTTCACGGATTTCAGAAATAATTTGATCATGGCGCGGGCGGTTTAATACGATTGCCACAACGTCCTCGATCGCTTTATTTTTCGCTTTGGCAACAGCCTTTAAATTCTCAATCACTGGTGCGTTGATATCAACTTTGCCGGCACACTCTGGGCCAACAGCAATTTTATCCATATACATATCTGGTGCATGTAAAAGGTTACCACGGTCAGCAATTGCAATGACTGCAAAAGCTCCCCAAGTTCCCGCTGCTAGGATATTTGTTCCTTCAAGCGGGTCAACCGCTACATCCACTTCCGGACCATGACCAGTACCTAGTTCTTCACCAATGTAAAGCATTGGTGCTTCATCCATTTCACCTTCACCGATCACAACTGTTCCGTGCATTGGAATTGTGTCAAAAACTTTACGCATTGCTTCAGTTGCAGCGTTATCCGCAGCTTCTTTTTTACCTCTACCCATCCATCTTGCTGATGCTAAGGCAGCTGCTTCAGTTACCCGCACTAATTCCATTGTTAAACTTCTTTCCATTTTCGATTCCTCTCCCATGGTTATTTATTTGCCCATTGTTGTCTAGCTCCAGCGCCTATCGCCTAGCAAACTTCAGGTCTCCTCCCTACGATAAGTCAACTAAGAATTGCTACCGCAATTCAAGTTTCCTTTATCTCAGTCAAAGCCCCTCCAGTTTGTACGGCGATGAGCAAGGCGCTTGCGCTTTTCTTATTGTCCAGCTCCGGCTCCTAGCGACTCGAAAAACTTCCCACGCCTCCCTACTATAAGTCAACATCGATTCGCTACGCTCATACGTGTTTCCTTTATCTCAGTCGACGTGCTCCAGTTTTTTCGTCGCTAATCAGTCGCCTCCGCTTTTCTTACTGTCTAGCTCCAGCCACCCAGCGCCTAGCGAGACTTCCTTCACCTCCGTACGATAAGTCAACATCGAATCGCTTCGCAATTCGTGTTTCCTTTATCTCCTCCGGCTCAGTCCAGTCCGAACGGCGCTAAACGGGTGGCTTCCGCCGCATGTCCTATGAATTTTGAAAGTTCTTTATTTCAGTTTCCGTCATATTTTCACGCCAAATCACGGCGCCTAAATTCGTTAGCTTGTCTACTAAATCTTCGTAACCGCGGTCAATATGCTCTAACCCGGTGATTTCTGTAATTCCTTCTGCCATAAGACCAGCGACAACGAGTGCTGCTCCGGCTCTTAAATCAGATGCCTTCACCTTTGCTCCCTGCAATCGAACAGGTCCGGTAATGATGGCAGAACGGCCTTCCACTTTCACATTTGCATTCATTCTTCGCAACTCATCGATGTGCTTAAAACGGGCACCATAAATCGTATCCGTTACAAGTCCAGTGCCGATGGCATTTGTTAATAATGATGTAAAAGGCTGTTGGAGATCTGTCGGAAATCCCGGATAAACGAGGGTTTTAATATCAACCATTTTAAGCTCCGGTACTCTTGTAATAAGAACTTGGTCATCCATAATTTTAATATCAGCGCCCATTTCCCGCAGTTTTGCAATTAAAGATTCCAGGTGATGCGGAATCACATTATCGATTAAAACTTCCTCGCCTTGGGCAGCTGCCATAATCATATAGGTCCCGGCTTCAATCCGGTCAGGAATAATCGTATGACGGCAGCCGTGCAAATGATCTACCCCATCAATCCGGATGACGTCTGTACCTGCGCCTTTGATCTTAGCTCCCATACTAGTAAGAATCGTCGCAACATCAATGATTTCAGGCTCCTTGGCCGCATTTTCAATGATCGTCTGACCCTTAGCTCGTACAGCTGCAAGCATAATATTGATCGTTGCGCCCACACTAACGACATCAAGATAGATCCGCGCTCCTACCAATTCATCAGCGCGCAAATAGATCGCACCCTGTTCATTGGTAACAGTTGCACCTAATGCTTCAAAACCTTTAATATGCTGGTCAATCGGACGTGGACCAAGGTGACAGCCACCCGGTAGCCCAATCACAGCTTGCTTAAAGCGGCCAAGCATCGCCCCCATTAAATAATAGGAAGCCCGAAGCATCTTCACTTTCCCATTCGGCAATGGCATTGAAACCATCTTGGAAGGGTCAATCGTAACCGTATCTTCGTCTAAAGAAACCGTTCCACCTATTTCTTCTAACAATCCACATAATGTATGTACATCGGAAATATTAGGCAAACCTTCTATTGTTACAGTTGAATCTGCTAAAATAGCAGCAGGTATTAAGGCAACAGCACTATTTTTGGCTCCACTTATGCGGACAGTCCCTTTTAAACGATGACCGCCCTCAACTTTTAACTTTTCCATTTGTGCCAATCTGCGCCCCCTTTACTATAATGTCTAGCTCCAGCGACCAGCGACTCGTAAACTTCGCTCACCCCCCTACGATAAGTCATCATCGACTCTCTTCAATCATCGTGATTCCTTAATCTCAGTCGATGCGCTCCAGTTTATACGTCGCTATACGGTCGCTTCCGCTTTTCTAAATTTCTTTTACCTATTAGTTTACACCAAAAAACTTAATATATGTGTGTAATTTTTGGTTTGAGGGAATCTGTCATATAATTATCGGCTAATTATTTATTTTTATTCCAATCTGCTAAAAATTTTTCAATTCCAGCTTCCGTTAATGGATGGTTAAATAACTGCATAATCACTTTAAACGGAACCGTTGAAATATGAGCACCTCTCAATGCCGCTTCGGTAATATGCATTGGATGACGAATTGAAGCCGCAATAATTTCTGTTTCGATATCATGGATCGCAAAAATATTAGCAATTTGCTCGATTAACGCCAAGCCATCATGACCAATATCATCCAAACGTCCTAGGAATGGAGAAACATAGCTAGCCCCTGCTCTAGCAGCTAAAAGTGCTTGATTAGCTGAAAAAATAAGCGTCACATTTGTTTTAATTCCAAGCTTTTTAAAAGCTGTAACTGCCTTTAATCCGTCCGGAGTCATTGGTACCTTAATAGTAATATTAGGAGCAATCGCTGCAAGCTCTTTGCCTTCTGCAATCATTTCCTCTGCTTTCAGAGAAATAACTTCAGCACTGATTGAACCTTGAGTCACCTCAGCCGCAATTTCCTTCAAGCGGTCATGGAATGATACATTCTCTTTAGCTACTAGACTAGGATTTGTTGTAACTCCATCTAAAACACCTAACGCATTCGCCTCGCGAATTTCATCAATATTAGCAGTATCTATGAAAAATTTCATTTTTGTCCCTCCAGTTTTATAATGTCTTTTTAGGTAAAAAAATTTTATAAAGCTGAGCCCATGCCAAAACTGAAACCGCCTTCTGTTAACGGCGGTTTCTTTGTTTTTTTATAGTATATGTTTGGAAAAATTAAGCTTTGTTAGCTGATCCAAATTCGCGGATTTTTCCAATAACTGTTTCTTTAATTGTATCGCGAGCCGGGCCCATAAATTTACGTGTATCGTAAAGATCTGGTTTTTCCTCTAAAACTTTACGAACTGTTTTTGTGGAAGTAATTTGGTTTTCTGTATTTACGTTAATTTTTGCAGTTCCTAAAGAAATTGCTTTTTGAATGTCTTTTGTTGGAATTCCAGTACCACCGTGCAGGACTAATGGCACACCTGTTAATTCCATTACTTCCTTCATGCGGTCAAAACCAAGTTTTGGCTCACCTTTGTATGGTCCATGAACAGAACCTAAAGCAGGAGCAAAGCAATCTACGCCTGTTTCACGTACTAATCGGTCGCACTCAGCTGGAATTGCATACATAGCTTCAGCGTCATCAACGATTAAATCGTCTTCTTGACCACCAATACGGCCTAATTCAGCTTCCACTGAAATACCGATTGTGTGTGCAACATCAACAACACGTTTTGTTAAGGCGATGTTCTCTTCTAACGGATAATGAGAGCCGTCAATCATTACAGATGTGAAACCAGCGTACATAGCTTCTACACATTTTTCAAAGCTAGAACCATGGTCTAGGTGAATCGCAACTGGAACTGTCATTTCATAATATTCCATAAGGCCTTTCACCATTGCTACAACGGTCTTAAAACCGCCCATATATTTAGCGGCACCTTCAGAAACACCCAAAATTACTGGTGAATTTTCTGCTTGAGCAGCTTGTAAAATTGCTTGTGTGTACTCTAGGTTGTTGATATTAAACTGACCTACAGCATATCCTTCGTTTTTCGCTTTGTTCAACATTTCAGTCATTGACACTAAAGGCATTGTTTCATGTCCTCCCTAATTCTAAAAAATTATCAAATGCGCCTTGGCGTATTTGCGACCAGATTTTTTCGGGCTTGACGAAAAACTACCACTGAAAATCCGAGGCATCCGCCGGAGGCTTTTAACTTTATTCAACGAATAAAGTTAATTTATGTACAACAGAAATAGTATAGCACATTCAAAAGATTATGCCAGAACACCTTGCCTGAATGCCCAATTATTGTCACTTTTTTTAGTTGTGTATTGTACATATGCGCGTAAGTTTTATTTTTTTGCTTACACTTATGTTTGCGTTTGCAAGCAAGTCAGGTACTCGTGCGCTTGTGTGTGCAAGTACAGCGCAGTGCGAATACGGGCATATTCTCCTTCTGTATTTAGGATGCCCCACAGCTGCCTATAATAAAAAAATTATTAGGTCACACCTTTATGATTTAGGTACAACACAATTTTCTATTATCACAAATTATCTTTTTTCCAATACTTGTCTTAATAATTTACTACGCCTCAAGAGGAGCCTGTGCTTTTACAGCCGCACGAATTTCATCTATATCAAAAGGTTTAGCGAAATGAGTGCGTGCACCTAAATCTTTCGCTTGTTGAATCATATCTAGCTCACCATAGGCAGTCATAATGAATACCTCAATGGTTTGATCCATCTCTTTTAATCTTTTTAAAATTTCAATACCATCCATTCCAGGAATTTTCATGTCTAGCAATACAAGATCGGGTCGGTCTTGTTCCACGATTTGTAATGCCTGCATTCCATTTGATGCCTGGAACGTCTGATATCCTTCTTTTTGAAAAACTTCGTTTAATAATATTCTTATTCCGTACTGATCATCTACAATTAATAGTTTTTTACTCAAGATATCACCCCGTCTATTCACATTTTGTTCATAATTCAAATATAGTATACTATTCTCTAGTTTTCATTCGATTCCTGCATAAAGAGGCAAGAAAATATCGACAGTTTTTTCCTTTTGGATCTCATAGCGCAACAATACAGGTGTTTTGCGAAACTTTTATGTGTATAATAATAAATTTCATCTTTGTTTTGAGCGGTGGCTCAGCGGGTGGTGCCTGTGGTTGGGTTCGTGTGGGACACAGGGTCGGGAACTCCGGCTAACTGATTATTGTCCAATAGTGTGGCTTTATTGTCCGGGAATGGTAGTTTATTGTCCATGTAAGCAACGTTATTGTCTGTAAACACAAAGTTATTGTCCGATCCCCAAATATTAGGTCACAAAAAAGCAAAGTGAGCCACAGGGTCAGACCCTCTGGCTCCTAACTGGTGCACCTACTGTGGTATCAACTGCCGCCCGGGGACAGGCACCAGTGAATGCACCACTGGAGCACCAACTGATGCCCCACTCCAAACAAAACAAAACAAAACAAAACAAAACAAAAAGGCACATTCGCAATCAATCCAATGACAAATTGAATTGCAAATGTGCCTTTCGTTTATTTTACTATCAGAATTTATATTATTTCTCGTCGATAGTATAAGAAAGGACATCGACTTCCGCCATTATGGGCGGAAAGTCGTGTCTTTCTAAAAAAACTACTCTTTATTATTCAATGATGCATGAATAAATTCTCTGAATAGTGGTTGTGGTCTTGTTGGTCTTGATCTGAATTCTGGGTGGAATTGACATGCCACGAACCATGGGTGATTTTTCACTTCAATCACTTCAACTAAACGGCCATCAGGGCTTGTACCAGAGAATGTAAGACCTGCATCTTCAAATGCTTGACGATATTGATTGTTGAATTCATAACGATGACGGTGACGCTCATATACTAACTCATCGTCGTATGCCTCGTAGGCAGCTGAACCTTCTTTAAGCACGCATGGATATAGACCTAAACGCAATGTTCCGCCTAAATCCTCAACATCTTTTTGCTCCGGTAATAAATCAATGATTGGGTATGGTGTATCAGGATTAATCTCTGATGAATTTGCACCAGCATAGCCTAGTACGTTTCGTGCAAATTCAACAGTTGCAAGCTGCATTCCTAAGCAAATACCAAGGAATGGCACTTTGTTTTCACGAGCAAAGCGAGTTGCTTCAATTTTTCCTTCAATTCCACGATCGCCAAATCCACCTGGAACAAGGACACCATCAACATCACCAAGGAGCTCGTCCACATTTTCTGCTGTTACATGTTCTGCGTTAATCCATTTTACTTTAAGATCGGCATCATAGTTATAGCCGGCATGACGCATTGCTTCTACTACTGAAATATAAGCATCTTGAAGTTCTACGTATTTACCAACTAAACCGATTGTAACTTCTTTAGAAAGGTTGGCTACTTTTTCAACTAACGCTTCCCACTCTACCATATCTGCTTCTTTTGCATTTAGCTTTAAATGATCGACAACGATTTGATCAAAGCCTTGTTGTTGAAGAGCCAATGGAATTTCGTAAAGATTTTTTGCATCACGACATTCGATTACTGATTTTGCATCAATATCACAGAAAAGGGCAATTTTATCCTTCATGTCTTGTGTGATAGGCATTTCATTACGAGTCACAATCACATTTGGTTGAATACCAAGACTGCGTAACTCTTTCACGCTGTGCTGTGTTGGCTTAGTTTTCATTTCGCCAGCTGCTTTAATATAAGGAATCAATGTACAGTGTATGTACATAACATTTTCGCTGCCAATATCGCTTTTAATTTGGCGAATCGCTTCTAGGAAAGGTAATGATTCGATATCCCCAACCGTACCGCCGATTTCCGTAATAACAACATCTGCGTTTGTTTCACGACCAGCACGGAATACGCGATCCTTAATTTCATTTGTGATGTGCGGGATAACCTGTACCGTACCGCCTAAATAATCGCCACGGCGCTCTTTTTTTATAACCGTAGAATAAATTTTTCCTGTCGTTACATTGTTGTATTTACTTAAATTAATATCGATAAAACGCTCATAGTGACCTAAATCCAAATCCGTCTCAGCGCCATCATCTGTTACGAAAACCTCACCGTGCTGATATGGACTCATTGTTCCTGGGTCCACATTTATATATGGATCAAATTTTTGAATTGTCACATTCACTCCGCGATTTTTTAATAAACGACCTAATGAAGCGGCAGTGATCCCTTTACCAAGTGAAGACACAACGCCTCCAGTAACGAAAATATATTTCGTCATTCCTTTCCCCTCTTTTCTAAAAACTTAATAAAATTGATGAATAAAAACTAATAAAAAATTAAAAAGAAACATCTATATTAGTATGTGATGTTTTACGAAAATGATTAACTATAACAAGATTGAACTTGAATTTATTAAGGGGAAAAAATAAAAAAAGTGCAGCCCTTAATAAGGGAGCACTTTCGCATTCAATGTAAACAAACAAAATTGTTTTATGAGAGCCCAAGTAAGATTCTACCGATTTCGACTTTTAAAGTCAAGTAGGAAAAAAGATTGTCATAATTCCTGTAAAAACGGAAAAGGGCGGCCCTTCATAGGAGGTCCACCCAGTCCACTATCTACTATTCAAAAATTAATCTTTGTCTTCGTCTAGATCGTCGTCAAATTCCTCGTCTTCTTCTTCGTCCTCTTCGTCATCTAGATCAGCATCATCAAATTCTTCATCCAGATCAAATTCATCTTCATCTAAAAGATCTTCTTCCTCTTCTTCGGCTTCATCTTCATCAAGATCATCGAAGTCGTCCAAATCCTCTTCTTCTTCTTCTTCGTCGAAGTCTTCATCGTCATCGTCTAGAAGATCATCGTCATCATCGAGAAAATCTTCTTCCTCTTCTTCTTCGAAGTCTTCATCTTCATCATAATCATCGAAGTCATCTTCAACGACCTTCTTCTTGCTTTTCTTCTTCTTAGCCTTAGCTGGTGCTGTAACCTCTTCGTCAATTTGATCATATGGGTACCAGCTTCTTAATCCCCAACGATTTTCGCCGATGCATAAAAAGCGGCCATCAACGTTCATATCAGTATAAAATTGAGCGATGCGATCGTCCTTTTCTGCCTGAGAAAAACCTTTTATTTCTGCAACTTTATTAAATAAATCATAGAAATCTATTGCCTGCTTTTCTTCTTCTAAAAGCATTAGGGCAAGCTCCATCATTGATAGCTCTTGAATTTCATCATTTGTTAATTGTGAAATAGTCATTTCGGCAACCCCTCTCTACCTACTAATTGGATAAAT
>JAENZK010000173.1 GCA_016841285.1 Guptibacillus hwajinpoensis
TATTTAATAAAGCAGGATAAATTTTTTCATAACTAATTGTTATTAAAAAATTAACGCGACCTCTAAACGAAGTGATAAAAAGTGATAATATCTCATCAAATTTTTCAATTTCACTTCCAATTAAAAATATAACTTTATTGTTATCCATAGGATTGACTATTTTTAACCTTATAGCTTCATTGAATATTTCTTCATTTGGTTCTATTACAATCAACTTTTCATTCTCACTCAATTTAGATAAGATAGTTTTAACATTGTAGCCCAAACCTAATCCGAAAAGTATGTGAATATGATGTTTTTTATAATTCTGTTCAGCAAATCGATCAGCTTCTTTTACAGGGTCATACTTACTATGAATATTGTACCCTTTCACCTGAAGAGTATAATATACGCTTCTTAAACTCTTTGAAATTAAATAATCATCTTTAATTTCCATATCAGTATACATTCCAAAACTGCCCTTCTATTTTTTATATAAAAAGGCAACCAAAGAGGTCGCCTTAATTATAATCTTATTTAACGAAGTAACTGTAAAACCCCTTGCGGATTTTGGTTAGCTTGAGCTAACATTGACTGTGCTGCTTGGGAAAGGATGTTATTCTTAGTATAAGCCATCATTTCTTTTGCCATATCAACGTCACGAATCCGTGATTCTGCTGCTGTTAGATTTTCTGCTCCTGTATTTAAATTGTTAATTGTGTGTTCCAAACGATTTTGGAAAGCACCCAATTTAGAACGTTGAGATGAAACTTCACTAATAGCAGATTCAATTTTTGTAATAGACGAATTTGCATTTGAATTAGTACCTACTGTTAATCCACTAACACCCCATGAACCTATACTAGCTGCTGCCATTCCATTAATGGTTAATGTAACAGTTTGTCCAGAGTTTGCTCCAACTTGGAATGTATACGTCCCTGCTGATTTTATAAGTTTTTGTGTATTGAATTCAGTCTCATCTGCTATACGAGTTATTTCAGTTGATAATTGATCAAGTTCATCCTTAATAGCTTGACGATCAGCAGTTACGTTTGTATCATTAGATGCTTGAACTGCTAATTCTCTCATTCTTTGAAGGATAGAATGTGTTTCATTCAATGCACCTTCAGCTGTTTGTATCAATGAAATTGCATCTTGAGAGTTTCTAGAAGCTTGCTCCAATCCACGAATTTGTCCTCTCATTTTTTCTGAGATTGATAGACCTGCAGCATCATCTCCAGCACGGTTAATTCGTAATCCTGAAGATAATTTTTCCATTGATTTTGATGCTGACCAGTTATTATTACTTAATTGTCGATGAGCATTATATGCCGTCATATTATGATTAATAATCATTTTAAATTCCTCCTTGAATTTTTAAACTTACATCCCTGTTTTGTTTAGTATAAAGTTATTTAATTATTTTATTATTATCTAAGTAATTGTAATACTCCCTGTGGATTTTGATTTGCCTGTGCTAACATAGACTGAGCAGCTTGGGATAGAATGTTATTCTTAGTATAGGCCATCATCTCTTTTGCCATATCAACATCACGGATACGAGATTCTGCTGCTGTTAAATTCTCTGCACCTGTATTTAAATTGTTAATTGTATGTTCCAAGCGGTTCTGATAGGCACCCAAATTAGAACGTTCTGATGAAACACTACTAAGTGCAGCTTCAATACTTGTTATTGCAGCATTTGCTGCCCCATTTGAAGTTACTGATAAAGTAGTAATACTCAAAGCAGTTGCACCCATTGGATTAATATTTAATGT
This sequence comes from Guptibacillus hwajinpoensis, assembly GCA_016841285.1. Lineage (GTDB taxonomy): Bacteria > Bacillota > Bacilli > Bacillales > Bacillaceae_J > Schinkia. Next base: position 1,758 of record JAENZK010000173.1, read on the forward strand.
AATAGTTTGCCCCGAGTTCGCACCAACTTGGAACGTATAAGAACCTGATGCTTTGATAAGCTTTTGAGTATTGAATTCAGTTTCGTTTGCAATACGAGTTATTTCAGTAGTTAATTGATCTAATTCATCCTTGATTGCTGTACGGTCAGCAGTTACGTTTGTATCATTTGACGCTTGAACTGCTAGTTCTCTCATTCTCTGAAGAATTGAATGAGTCTCATTTAATGCACCTTCAGCTGTTTGAATTAAAGAAATTGCATCTTGAGAGTTTCGAGAAGCTTGCTCCAATCCACGAATTTGTCCTCTCATTTTTTCTGAGATTGATAGACCTGCAGCATCATCTCCAGCACGGTTAATTCGTAATCCTGAAGATAATTTTTCCATTGATTTTGATGCTGACCAGTTATTATTACTTAATTGTCGATGAGCATTATATGCCGTCATATTGTGATTGATAATCATTTTAAAAACTCCTCCTTGAATTAATATCATCTTACATCCATGTAAAATTAACAAGTTAATCGGCCGATTTAAAAACCTGTTATCTATTCTTATATCGACCTTTTTCTAAAATATTAAATACCTTTATTAAAATTTATTTAAATTTTTGTTGTATTTTACAATCCTTTCCCGATATAATACCTCGTACCGAACTTAAAAAGTTAAATTAGGTTTATAAATAAAAAAATCAAAAGAATGTTAAAATATGGTAATATAGACACTTCAGTCCATAAAACCTAATAAAACATTACAAAGATAGTAACATTGTTCTAATACCTTGCTGACATCTTCCATAATAATCTATGTTATGACTGATCAGTAATTACTTTAATAAACAATCACATAATAATTTTTATGGATACAAAAGATGTCTATCCTCGACATTTATTAATTTTCCTTTATAATAAAAAATCAATGACCTGTGGAAGTATCATTGATAATGGATTATTATATATTTTTTGTAAGTTTATTCAGGATATCTATTGGTGTGTTTGCAGCAATATTATTTTCCTTTTGTATTGATTCATAAATCTCGTTTCTATAAATTTCTACTTCTTTCGGAGCAACGATACCAATTTTAACTTGGTCACCATCTATCGCTACTATTTTCACTTCAATATTATCCCCTATTTTTATGGATTGACCAATTTTACGAGTTAAGACAAGCATACTTTTATTCCTCCTGTCCTACAGGAGTTTTTTCATGTAACAATAAATGTTTTGTAGTATAATTGCTTTCATTTAATACGACCTGTTTGCCTAGTTGTTTTTTATTATTTATGACAAGTGGACCTCTTAGGTTTGCTGTTGTTTTTGCAAATGGTTCTTCTAGCGTTAAGATTACAAAAACTGAGACTTCTTCGTTATTCTCAATTTGCAAATATTCAACTACGCTATCAGATAATTCAAATTCATACTTTTTGAAAAAGGCAAATGGATCTGTTATGACGAAAGCAAGATCTGGAGTCAACATTGACTGAAAAATTAACAAAGGCGTACCTTCAGCAAATGGTAAAACAACGAATTTTTTCTCTTCAATAAATCCGGGAATTCCGTTATTAAATTCTATAACTTGTTTGTCTTCTACTTCTATTTCACCATGATATTTTGTTTGAATAAGCATTTTTCACCCTTACTTTCTTGTATCCAGATTTGTTCCAACAAAATCGATTTTAAGTGCATTTTTTTGTTTCAAATATATATTTATATCAGTTGGTATGTAATGAAATTTCGGCTGATTAGGTTTTACATCTATTAAAGCCTGGCTCGTTTCAAAGTTTATGTGAAGTTTACTTGGTTGATAGTTAAATTTCACACTGAAGGCTGGCGGAACCCATCCTATATTTGTTTCGATAGGTCCATTTTCGCTATTTACTTTAGCTAGACGTGGTATAGAATTGCCGCCATTTTCAACTTTCATCATTTGGTCGCCTTGTTGAGCGGTTTCTCCAATATATTGTAGCCAGCTTTGTTTACCTTTAGCCGCTTCTTCTCTTATTCTTTGTAATATTGGCTTTATATCCATAGCCGCCCATGCTTCTGTTTGATCTATGGTTAACTTGGACGGTGTTTTGTTAATTTTTAATTTCGGCTGCGGTTGGCGAATTTGCATTTCTGCCTGTGGTTGTTCGATTTGTAGAAAAGATTGGCTAGTTTGTATGCCAATTTGAGCCTGCTGCGATTCAATTTTAATTTGTGGAAGCTGCATAGTGTTCACTTCCTTGTCTTTGTAAAAACCTTAATTTTTAACGCAAGAAATCCATTAAGGTTGGCTGGATAATTCTTGCACCAGCTGCTAATGCCGCACGATGAACGCTTTCCTGCGTTTTTAAGTCAATGATTACTTTTTCAAAATCAATATCTTCATTATCTGACATCGTCTTATTTGCAATGATTTCTTGTTGCATTAGACGTTCCTCAATCATTTCAACACGATTAAGACGAGCACCTAATTCAGACCTCTCCGATAAAATTGAATTTATATGACTATCGAGCTGGGTTAGATAATTGCCAACATCACTTCCCGTGGAAGTAGGTGTTTGCAATGTTGTAATTAGGCTGGAAATATCGTCAAAAAGACCTTGCGGGAATATGTTCCCCGGGTCTGTATTAACTGCAACCGATATCCCTTTTGACACCTCTATATTTACATCATTATTATTAATAGGATTAGGAACAGTAATAGTTGGCGGATTTGTCGATGTGTCTATATCTATCGGCTTTTGAAGTGTATTTGTTCCATTAAAAATATATTTATTGTTTACTTTTGTATTCCCCAGGGTAGCAATATGTTCCTGCAGCTGTTTTACTTCCTCAGCAACACTTGCACGCTGATTCCCATTATAGGTATCATTTGACACTTCAACAACTAGTTCTCTAATTCTTTGGAGGGCACTAGTCGTTTTATCCATAACCGCATCAGCATTCTCCATCCAACTATACACTTCACCTAGATTTCGTTTAAATTGCTCAACCTCTTGAACTTGTGTCCGATATCGAATTCCATTCATTGCAATAACTGGGTCCTGAGAGGGACGAGTTATTTTTTTCCCAGAGTTAATTTGATCTTGTAAAACACCTAACCGTTCATAACCTTGGCTTACATATCTTAAATTACTATTAGCAAGCATCGATTGTGTAACTCTCAATTAAAGCACCTACCTTCCAACTACACCCATTCCATTTATTATTTTATCTAGCATTTCATCTATTACTGTTAAATTTCTCGCAGCTGCATTGTATGCATGTTGGAACTTAATCATGTTTGTCATTTCTTCGTCCAAAGAAACGTTACTAACAGAATTCCTTCTCATCTCTACAGAGTCCTTTAATGTTGTAGAGTTTTTTGCCATCCGTTCGGCTAATTGAGCATCTACTCCAAGCTTACCGATCTTACTTTGGTAAAAACTATTAAAGCTATCATCAGGTGTTCCATTCAAATCAAAATCCAAAGGAATATCCTTGATGTCACTTAAATTTTTTGCATTGCTTCCGTCTCCGGGACTACCATCAGATGAGGCTGCTATGTTCCTTAAATCTTGAATATCATTACTTAATGCAATTTGTGATGCAGCACCAAAAGGATTGGCCGGACTTGCTGAAGTGAATGGTTCAAAAAAGTTTAAATTTGTATTTGCAGCTGATATAATATTGCCCTGAGCATCAACTTGCGGTAAACCAGTTCCAGTTTTGTGAACATCATTAAACTTATTGACAAACAACACAGCCATTAATTCTAAATCATGCAGCATTTCAGGATACGTACCAACGGCTTTTCCGCCATCAACATATCCGTACGACTCGATAAACCCTTGAAATTTTCCAGACGAATTAAAGTCTTTTGCATTAAAATTTTTCAATACAGCTCCAGTATCAAGATCCGTAAATTCAATAGTGCTTACAGGATTATATGTTATCGAGCTGTCTGTAGTATAGCTAACTTGTGCAACCTTTAAATTAGTCCCATCTACTATCTTGAATGGGTTCCCGCTATTATCCAATATGTCATTGCCATCCTCATCTAGCAAGTAAATATCATATTTACCTTCTGCGATATCATTAGGCTTGCCGCCACTCTTAACTCTGTCTACTCTAATGTTTAAAACATTCGAAAGTTCATCTACTAAAAGATCTCTCTCGTCATATAAGTCATTCGGAACATACCCGTGTGGTTCGATCGCAGCAATTTCTTTATTAACCTTTCCGATTTTCTCCAAAACGGAATTCAAATTATCCTTTTCTACATCAATTTGCTTTTCCAAATCTTTTTGGATAGCTCCTAACGAGTTAGACAAATATTTAAATGTGTCGATTACAGCAAGGGCCCGTTGTCTAACAACTGATCGCGCACCAGAATCTTCAGGTTGAGTTGATAAATCTTGGAGGGCTCCCCAAAATTCATTAATCGTCTGTGCAAGGCCATCCTCTGAAGGTTCGTTCATTATATCTTCCATTTTTGTTAGTGCTTCACTTTTTGTTTGCCAATAACCTATTTTATTGAACTCTGTACGGTATTGATCATCGAGAAACGATTCACGAATCCTTTGAATCGACCCTGCCTCCACACCAGTCCCCATTTGACCAGGTATCTGAGGACGATTTCTCGATGCAGGAGGGTAGGGTTCTGTTGGAACAAAATTAACACGTTGTCTCGTATACCCCGGTGTATTTGCATTTGCAATATTATGTCCAGTTGTATAAAGTGCCGCTTGTTGGGTTACCATTCCTCTTCTAGCAACCTCTAACCCATGAAATGTTGAAACCATAAAATCCTCCCCATCTTATCTATGCCTTGGAATCAAATGTAGAAATTCTAGTTAATTCATTGTCTATTTTCCCATTCAAAGAATAATCAATTGCTTCTGTATCTGGCAACAGCAAATCAAGTGAAATATTAACAAATTGAAGTGATTGTTCAATTAATTGGTGATTCAAATCATTTTGTTTTTTTAATTGATCAAGTTCGGCCATAAGATCATTTTTTAACTGTTCCAACTTATTTTTGTATTTCTGATCAGTAATTTCATTAATTAGATCATCAAATGGGATATTTTTAGTTATATTTTCTCGTTCTTTATCTATTTTTTTAATAGCTTGGACATGCTTCAACTCTTCCTTAATAATATTATTGAGGGAATCCATGTCTCCGGCTTTAATGATTTCAGTTTTTTGCTTTGCTAGCAAAAGTAAGCTTTTGTGTAAAACCAAAAGCTTTGATAGTGTATTTACTAATGCATCAGTGGACATGGTATTCCTCCTAGCACATCATTAATTATTCCAAAACTCATACATTTTCTTTGCCACTTCACGTGGATTCACTTGATACTCACCGGACTCAATCCTATTTTTAATTTCCTCAACCTTCACTTGTCTTTCTATCTCAATACGGCTGCCTTTTTGCAGTTCCAATGCCTCAGTTGAAATTTGAATCTTATCCGTGCTCGTTGTTTTCTCCATTTTATCCATTTTTTCGATTTGTTTTTTGTATGGATTCATATTTAGCGAACCAAAATTATTAATCTTCAAAGCCGTTCACCCCTTTCACAACAATACCCTATCTTTATTATCGGCAATTTTTCTTAAAAGTTTACTTATAGGACCTAATTCCGGTTATTACTCCGTGAAATAGGTTCTTTTTTCTCTTTCTGCAATTTGACGTTTCCGTTCTTCCTCATATTCATATTGTTTTAAGTCTGATTCTAGATTACCAGCACATTTTGCACAAAGCTTACCTGATTGAATGACCGTGCCACAGCGCTCGCATGGATATCCTAAGTTTGGAAACTGGGCTGGCTTTAGACGTCCTTCTTTCACAAAGCGCATAATAGTTTCCTCTGTAACCCCTGTAGCTTCTACAATTTGTATCATTGTAGCTGTACGGTTTTGACGCTTTTTCACAAATTGGTATACTTTATCGAACAATTGATCTTCTTCTTTTCGGCATACATCACATATTCCACGATGATTTCTGACATATATACGACCACATTTCGGGCAATTGTCTAGTTCTGGCATAGCTGTTTTCCTCCTTGAAACGGTTCTTTTCTTATATGTATTATATCGTCAAAAGTGTGGAATGTATTTAGCCTTTTTATTAGCTTCTGGCTAATGTTAGCGATTTAATTGAATTCGGCGAGAGTGATTGAAGTACTTTTGCGATTTGTCTTAATGTAGTGCCGGTGGTGTAGATATCATCTATGATGAGGAGATTTTTATTTTTGTAATGTTTTGGGTTGGTATCGGGTTTTAGGTGGAATGGCGAATCTGCTAATAGCCTCTCAGATCGTTTCTTTTTACTTTGTTTTTCTGTATGAGAACGTTCGAGTATTTCTTCTATTGGTTGTTTTTCTATGAGGTTAGCTAATGATAACGCTTGATTAAATCCTCTTTCATATTGACGTTCTGAGCTTAATGGGACTGGGATAAGGATTGGTGAATTTTTTTGATCAAACGTTTGTTTAAATTTCGTTTGTATTGGTTCAGCGAAGATTTTTACTAATTCATGGTCGCCCCGGAATTTAAATTGGGCGAGGAGTTCTTTTAAAAAATCATTGTAATGAAATATTGAAATATTTTGGGTGAGCAGTCCTTGCCACTCAGGATTTTGTTCCCAATTGTAGCAGTCATTACATAGGTCTTTTTTGCGGAATTTAGGGTCTAGTTTGGAAAATGGTCGGCTGCAGATTATGCATTGCTCGCCGGTAATTAGTTCTAACTTTTGATTGCATTGGTCACAGATTGGAGGGTGCGTGTTTTGGCTTGATAGTATGAATAGTGAACTCCAAGTGATGATTTCTGTTATTGGTTGATCGCAGAATAAGCATTTCATTTATTATTACCCCCTCCAGTTTAATCAAGTAAACCTAAATTCTTTCCTTGTTTATTCATTTTTAAAATTTGCGTTCGAGCATCGTTCATTGCTTTTGTTTTTCCGTAATGAAAGAAGATTACTTCACCTGTTGGATATTTGGGGCTGCGGCCTACTCTACCAGCTATTTGGACAAGGGCGCTTTCGGTGAAAATATCATCCTCAGCACCGAGAACTGCGACATCTGTATTTGCTACTGTTACTCCACGTTCTAAGATTGTTGTTGTGACTAAAATTGGGATATTACCTTCACGGAAAGCTTGGACTTTTTGTTTACGACTTGGATCTTCAGAATGGACACCTTCGATGCAAGGGTTTAGCATTTTCAATATGGGTACAACCTCATTTAATGTTGTGATATGTGGGACAAATAGAAATGCTTGCTTATTATTTTGAAGTTGGTTTATGATCCAGTTCTTAAGATTTGAAGGTATGTCATGTTTCTTTTTGAGTCGGGTTTTCCAATTGCCGCACCACCGGAAGGCAGGAACAGGTAGTGGATGACGATGATATCGGGCTGGGATAGTAACGGTTTGGATTTTTCCCTTTTTGGATTTTTGTTTGAATTCTGAGTTTGGAGTGGCGGTAAGGTAGATCATCGCTGATTTTTCTTTTTTCGCTTGGTGGACTGCATATTGTAATGATTCATCTGCTGAAAATGGAAAAGCATCTACTTCGTCAATGATAATGACGTCAAAGTTTTGGTAGTATCTAAGGAGCTGGTGAGTGGTGGATATTGTAAGTTGAGCTGTTTTGCTGCGGTCTTCACTACCGCCATATAAGGATATTACTGATGTATTAGGAAAGGCCTGCTTAAATCGTGGTGTCAGTTCATGGACGACATCAGTACGCGGTGTTGTGATACATACTTGTTTTCCTTGTTGAAGCGCTGATACTATACCTTGAAAAAGCACTTCAGTTTTACCGGATCCGCATACGGCCCAGACTAGCAATTCCGAATTATTGTTGATTGCTTCGACGACTTTGTCTGATGCTGTTTTTTGTCCGGGTGATAGTTGACCTGTCCAATTAATGACGGACTGGTTTG
>JAENZK010000174.1 GCA_016841285.1 Guptibacillus hwajinpoensis
AAATTAAAAGAAAAAGCGAGCCTGCGTGGCTCGCTTTTAAAATATTGATATAGAATTGTTTATTTGATTAAATCAGCTAATTTTGCATTTACTACCTTTGCCAAACCATCGACTTTGATTTCTATTTGAAGACTGATCTGTCCACCACTTACGATAATAGTTTCATGTTGGCTTGCAGCTTCATGAATATAGGTAGGAAATAGTTTTTTCATTCCAACCGGTGAGCAACCTCCGCGAATATAACCTGATACTTTTGTTATTTCTTTAACAGGAATCATTTCTATTTTCTTTTCACCAACTACCTTTGCTGCTTTCTTTAAATCTAGTTCCTCCTCGACTGGTATTACGAAAACATAGTAAGCTTTGCTTGCTCCTTGGGAAATTAATGTTTTATAGACAATGCCCGGTTCTCTTCCAATTTTGGCGGCAACTGAAATCCCATCAATTTTTCCATCATCTGCACTATATGACACCATTGTATAGTCTATTTTTTCCTTATCCAAAATGCGCATGGCGTTTGTTTTAACTTTTTTCATTGCTATCCTCCAAATAATTATCGTCTATGTATAATGAACGAGTTAATCTTCTATTATTTTACCATCTTTGCATTCCAACTGTTAATACTCCATATGAAAGGAAATGCCCCGTGATGTATATCACGGAATCTAATTTCCGATATCTGTATAATAAAATCTATAAATGTGTATATTTCATGTACTTTTTCCGAAAGTTTTGTGAACAACATTTGATAGAGGGGTTGAATTAAATGAGCTATGAATTGGAAAGGCTGCTTGTGAACGTTTTGTTTATATTGTTGCCGCTTTTTATTTTCCAAATGTTTTGGCTCGATAAGGATAGAGTTAATTCGAATTTGAGAACTCCAGGATTTGCGCTCATGCTATCGATTTCACTGATAATTTGTATGAGTTTTCCAATTGAATTCTTCCCTGGCTTCCACTTTGATTTACGACATGTACTTCTCATTATCGGAGCCTTATATGGGGGCTATTATTTTAGCAGCTGGCTTTTTATAACTGTATTTGCCTATCGTATTTTTCTTGGTGGCGACGGTATCTACGTTAACTTTTTTGTTATAACTTTGATTTCTGTTTGTGTACCTTTACTTTCTAACATTTATTCCAAATTGAAATTATATCAAAAAGTAATTCTTGCCTTTATTTTAGCAGAAATTTCGGCTGTACTTGTCATTCTTTTATCTCATTTAGTATTACAAAGTCCTTTTGAAATTCAGGCAACTTCCATTAAATATTTTGTTGTCCAAGGATTGTCAATGGGCCTTGTCGTCTATTTAGTAGAAACGATGAAATACAACGCGCAAATGCGAAAAGAACTCATTAAAGCTGAAAAAATGAGTATTTTAACACAAATTTCAGCAAGTATTTCCCATGAAGTAAAGAATCCTATTACGATCACGCAAGGATTCGTTGAAGCATTAGAAGACGAGGATTCAAAAGAAAGACGAAAAGAATATGTAGGCTATATACTAGAGGAACTCGGGAGGGCACAAAATATTATCTATGAGTTTCTTGCACTCACAAAGCCTGAACTTGATAGCATGACTAGTATCAATATTTCTAAAGAGCTCTCATATTCGGTAAATTTAATGAAGCCTTTTGCAAAATCACATAAAGTAAAAATTGAAGTTGAAAACATCGATGAACAATGCATGATTTTAGGTGATCGTCAAAAAATTCGCCAGTGCTTTATTAACTTAATTAAGAATTCTATTGAAGCTATGGAACATGGCGGTGAACTTTGGATTAAAGCAAATAAAAACAGCAACCGTATTTCTATTGATATTATCGATAATGGTGTTGGGATGACACCTAATGAGGTTAGTAAATTAGGGACTCCTTATTTTACAACTAAGGAAGAAGGAACTGGCCTCGGAATGATGATTGTTTTTAACATTATTAAAACGATGAAAGGTGAAATTAAAGTGGAAAGTGAAAAGGGAAAAGGAACGAAATTTATGATTACTTTTCCACTTACATCCTAAATAGAAAAGCGTAAGCGCCTTGCTCATATCCATACAAACTGGAAGGTCATCGACTGAGATATAGGAAACTTGAATGGCAGTAGCCATTCTTAGTTGACTTATCGTAGGGAGATGACCTGAAGTTTGCGAGGCGATAGGCGCTGGAGCTGGACAATGAGAAAAACGCGTTTTTTAGTTTGTAGTATTTTTAACACCTTGGAAACATTTACGATGGAAATTTCCTAAGTGCTTAAACAATTCCTTCCCATCGGTTGTTATTTTCGATTGGGGTGTTAACTTTTGATACATCGCTTGGTAGGACTCAGGTACAACCTTATAGTCATGAATATATTCTGTTAGATGAAAACCACACTTTTTCCAAAATTGAATTCGCTTTTGATGAATAGGATTTTCGGTAGCCTCTATTTCTAAAAGCATACTATCGGAGTCAAACTTCGTTTCCGCCAAGTCTCTTATATAATGAACGAATGATACTCCAATACCTTGACCCCGGTAGTCCTTCCTAATGGCTAAATAATCTATAAGTAAAGTATTAAGGGCCTTGAGTTTTCCGGTAATTGCCATCCCAACAACTTCCGATTTGTTTTTCGTTTCATCCATAACGATATGTAGAGAAATCATTTGTTTTCGAAACATATTTCGGATAACCGCCGTACTTTTGGCACCATGTTTGCCGAAAGCCTCTTCATAAACAGTCCTTGCTTTGTTCCAAATCTCTTCATCCCAATAATCAATTGTTTTATAAGTCAGCACTTTTTTCTACTCCCGCTTTAAGATGGAATGTATATAAGAATCCTTCCTTTATATTACAACTTAAGGGTTAGGAATGTAAAATTAAACAAAAAGAGAGCAACGTCTAAGAAGACATGCTCTCTCTCGATATTATTATAGATTAAAGGTTTTGTTATCGATCACGATTACCCCGTCGATATCAGCATCAGTTATATTGTATTGATCAATTAAGTCATTAACGAATTCATCAACCTCAGACTGATCATCGTCACTGAAATCAATATTTTCATCATCAATAAAGTTCGCTAAGAAAGTTAGGGCTGTTTTACCTGAAAACTCGAAACGATTGTCTTCACTTACTATTTTCACTTGCGCTTCGTAGTTGTAATCAGATTTACGGTCGAAGTAAATATCAACCAGTGCATTGTTGTCACCATCAATTTCAAGATCTATTTTGTTTAGATCCCCTAATTCATTCAATAAATTCTTAATCTCTTTATCTACTATAATAGTTCCTTCGCTTAAATCATAAGTAATTCCATCTACAATGGCACTTCCTGTAATTACAGCATCTTCGACATCGTACTTATCAATTAAATCCTGTTTTAATTCATCGATCTCTACATCATCTTTATCAAAACTAATTTGATTATCTTCAAATAGGTCCACTAAGTATTTAAGTGCAGTTCGACCAACTTGATAATATTCTGTTTCCCCTTCAAGCTTGACACTAGCTACATAAGAATTATCTGTTTTCTTCTCATAATAAAGGCTAGCTTTGAAATCATTGTCGCCTTTAATGTCCATTGTTAATTTTTCAAGATCATCAAGCTTATTTATCAAATCTTTAATTTCATTATCTGTTGCTTGAGCTGCGTCAATTAAAATTTCTGATACCGCTCCAGACGAATTTAAGTTAAAAGCAATTTTTTGGTCTACTTTTAAATCATTAAGATCAGCTTTGGCACCTGATTTTGTTGTGATCTTAACATTACTGTTAATTAAGAACGGTACAGTGACACGGTCTACTTTTACCCAAACGACATCATTATCAATTTTTGTAATAACACCGTTATAAGTATAGTCTCCTACCTCTTTAACCACAGACTTTGCTTTAATATAGATAATGTTGTCATCTTCATCAATTGTAAATTCAATGCCCATATTCGCAGTTAATTTTGAAAGTGTCGCTGCTTTGCCATCTACATAAATCTTAGCATCATCATCAACTGTATAATCTTTATTCACATATTTCCATTCACCGTTTGTTTTCACTCTTTGTTTAATAGTAATTTCTGAATCTCTTGCATCAATGGACACAATGGTTCCATTTCCAGATTCAGTATAATAATCACCAAGATCTTCTTTATAATTTAATAAACGATTGATAAATACAGCCATTTCAGCACGTGTAACTGGTTTATTTGGTTGGAAAGTGTTATCACTATAACCACTTACCAGCTTTGTTAAGGCAGCAAATGCTAGAATTGCTTTTTCTTCTTTGCTTAAGTTATCAACATCTTTAAATAATGGTGTTGCATCTTCCCAGTTGTCATCAATGTTATTTCCAACTAATTGAACTAACAAATTCGTAATAAATAAGCGAGTTGCCGGTTTGTTTGGCTGAAACTTTTTATTACCTTCAAGTAAACCTTCTTCAATCGCGATGGCCACACTTGTCTTTGCCCAATTTGGAACTTCTTTCAAATTTTTATTTGAAAGATTCGGATTCCGGTCTTTGCCGTCCAGTTCCAATACTCTCACAAGTGATGAAATAACCTCTAGTTGTGTAACTGGTTTATTAGGCTGATATGTAAAATCGTCGTAGCCAGACATTAGCCCTAATGAATACATTTTATAAATGTCTTGATTCGCCCAATGGCTTTCCACATCTTTTAGATAAAATTTCTTCTTAGCAGGTACTTTCCATGTTTGTTCAACCTTTTTGTTATGACCATTGCCTTTCCCGTTATTACCTTTGCCATTATCAGACTTTGCATCTACTCCACCAGGAATTACCGTAAAAGCCATACTTGCTGCAACTGCTAATGGAATTGATTTTTTGACCCATTTGTTCATTTCATTTTCCTCCCCATAATGTGTAAAATTATCCTCTATATACAAATTTCGTATTCATTTACTATTTATGGGGGTTTAATGGAAAATACTATTAAATTTGTTGGATTTAATCCAATTGTAAAGATTGAAATAAAGCTTTAATCAATGTATTTACTACCCTCCCGAACACTAAGCTTTGGTAGCTCATTTTCAGAAATAAACTGTTTAACCGATTCTGGATTTGTTTTTGAGTATTCCCTTAACGCCCAGCCGATCGCTTTTTGAATAAAAAATTCCTTGCTCCCGGAATTTTGTTTTATGTAACGAAATAAGAGTTGTTTATCTGTCTTCATTTTAAATCCTAATTGAAACAAAATCGCTGCTCTGTTTAGCCACATGTTGTCTCCGCAGGCCCATCTCTCAATTGTTTCTGGAATAACCTCCGGGTATTTTTGAGCAATTGTTCCCACAGGATGCGGCGCTATAGTATCAACCGTGTCCCACCACGACTTAGTTTTAATCAGTTTTTCCATCAATGGAAGGTCTTCTTTACTGAGTTTTTTTAACGATTTTCTAAGATAATCTAGAGCAGCATATTGATATTCACGTTCTTCTTTTTCCCACAATGCTAAAACAAAATTATGCTGGAAAGGTTCTTTTAAGATTCCAGTTTCTTTATAAAATTGCTTCATTAGTTCTCTTCTAGTAGGAGTTTTTATACCAAGGAAGGGGAAATGGTTTTTCATGTATTTTTTCATTGGTTCTGCGTTTGTTTCGTTTCGATTTGCTTCGAATAGTGGAATTAATTGTTCTATATGTGTCAAAAGGTTGCAACCTCCAAAGTTAATTTGTTAATTTACTGTACTCATCTTATTTTTGACGATCATTTGAATTAATATAAAGAAAACAAGACCTTAGACAAATTTAATAGAGACAAAAATAAAAGGTGGCTGTATTGATCGAAATGCTATTCGCCAAGTGTAAGAATATCACTTGGAGGTGGGGCTTATGGCTATACCAGCCCTCGTGTTTTCGTACTTTTTACTCATTAGCAACCAACGACAACTGTGACCTCTGTTTTCTTTCAAATTGTTGATTGTGCAATTTTTGATACAAACCTTCCATTTGAATCAATTCATCGTGGGTTCCCATTTGTAGAACTTTACCTTGATTAAGGACGAAAATAAAATCCGCATTTTGAACAGTGGATAGACGATGAGCAATGACAAGTGTCGTCCTTCCCTTCATTAGCTCATCCAATGCGCTCTTAACATAAAACTCTGTTTCACTATCTAAAGCGGAAGTAGCCTCATCTAATAAAAGAATTGGAGCATTCTTTAAAAGGGCACGGGCAATAGCAACCCGCTGCTTTTGTCCGCCTGATAATTTCACGCCTCGTTCCCCAATTTCAGTGTCATATCCGTGCGGAAGTGTCATAATAAAATCATGAATGCACGCCTGTTTTGCCGCACAAATCATTTCCTCTTCGGTGATATTTGGTCGTGCAACAAGTAAATTCTCTCTTAATGTCCCACCAAATAGAAAGGTCTCTTGCGGAACATGAGCAATCGCACTTCTAAGCTCAGATAATGTGAATTCCTCCGTCCGAACTCCATCGATTAAAATATTACCAGCCTGCGGCTTATAAAATCCCTGCATCAGATTAAACAACGTGCTTTTCCCCGCCCCGCTTGGACCAACAAATGCAACCACTTTTCCAGCAGGAATGGTTACATTTAAATGATCAAAAACCTTTATTCGCTCATCATAGCTGAATGTAATATTTTTAAATTCAATGGATTGTGATAATGACTTTGAAGAAGTGAAATCTGGAAGTGTTTTTTCTTCTACTGGCACCTCTATTACATTCATTATTCTTTCTACTGCCGTCACAGAACGTTGAAAACTTGCCAACTGACCGGCGAGTCCTGTTAAAGGATAAACAAGATGGCCAACCAAGTTTAAAAACGTTAACAAAGCACCAACAGACATCTGATTTTGCGAAACATAATATGCTCCTAATAACATCGTCATATAAAATGAAAGTGAACTTACAAGACTTCCCCCGGATGAAAATAAGCCTTGAATATTAGCGTTTTTTAATTCCAGTTGATATAGTTCCTCATTATGATGAGCAAATTTAGAAAAAGACTTCTTTTCAAGAGTAAATGACCGAATCACAGAAATTCCATGAAAGGTTTCATTTAGATGGATGTTCACCTTTCCAAACAATTCATGAATAGCGCGGCTATTTCTCCTCAGCAACAGTCCAAACACCATGCCACCAAGTAGCGCAATTGGTGTAATTATTATGCTCAACAAGGATAGGGTCACATTAATTTGCATAAGATAAATAAATACAGTTAAAAAAATGACCGGTAGCCTCACTATATTGATTAAGCTATAGCCAATGACTCCACCAAGGCTATGTATATCGTTAGTAAAATGTGAAATAATTTCCCCTGACCTTAAATTAGAGACTTTACTAGCGGGAAGCCGTAAAATATGACTGAACAAATGATTCTTCAGATCTTTTTTAACCCCATTTGTTGCAACGGTTTCAACATAGATATCTAGATATGAAAATAGAATACTGATAACGACTAAAACTATACCGGTGGGGATCAACAATCGAAGTTGGATTAAATCAGCATGAACAGCTGCATCAGCTACCTTGCCAAAAAAAACAGCGAAAGCAATTGTCAATATAACATCAACAACTACAAAAAAAAGCAGCATGAAGTAAGACTTCCAATGATTACTAATAAAAGGCCTTAACAGCGTGAAGGTTTTTAAAATATCTTTCATAGTGAAATATTCCTTTAGGTTATTCGACAGTAGCTTTTTTAATTTATTCATATAGACACTCCAAGTCACCCACTTAAGTTTTTTAGCGCACCAGTAACAATTACTTTATTTAAATAAAAACCCTTATATCACTTTAATATATAAGGGCTAAAAGTCTTTTTAAAAATAGCTTTATCGTAATATGTAATTACGAATCAAAAATAGAATCAGATGTTTTATTTTTCCAATGGCCTTTACCCCAGCCCTTTCCAGGCCCCATACCTGGGCCGTCATCATAACCATGGCCAGGTGCATTACCACTATCCCCTCTACCAGGTCTATGACCTCTGCCCCTGCCATTCCCCATTGTCATTTCAATTTCAAGAATCTCTAATTCTGGCTTTTTCCAGTACTTTTTCAAAACATTCACCCCCTTTCCAACTATTGTTTATATTAAACAATTCTTTGTTATACAATAAGTGCAAATATTTGTATGATCTTTATCCAAAATTATAGCTTACAAACAGTTCTTTTTAAAGAACATTATTTGTCGAATTGCAAACTTTTAAAGACTTCTCATGATTATTTACTACAATCCTATGTCCCTAAACAACATTTCACAAACAGAAAATCTGTTTCCATTAAAGAACAAATTATAAAAATGGACAAATTCTTTATGTCAATCAACACTTAGGATTCATACGTTAATTAATGAATATTGATGAATTATCAATAGCAAGAACATTAACGTTTTTCCTTTAATATTGTTCTTGGACACAAAGGAGGCAAAAAAATGATTTTAGTGATTAAAGATTTCTTTGAGGGAAATTCAAATACAACAAAATACTATCAAGAAGACATGATAGGCTTTAAAATTACGAATGATGATAATACTATCCCTCTTTCCTTCACGATCCATGGCATCACTATAACCGTAAAACCAAGGGAAACATTTAACGGTAACTTTCTTCCTTTCAGGTCCATTGCCGTTACCTCAACCGTTCCTTATCGTGGAACAGTTTCAGCTCCCTATGATGAGACAAATCTCCCTACCGACCCTGACACAACAGCACCAGATGAGGTAACAAACTTATTCGCTAACAATGTCACACCTACTTCTTTAACTTTATCGTGGACAGCACCCAATGCAGATGACGTCACTGGTTATGATGTTTATCAAAATGGGACCTTCCTGGCATCTGTCTCAAGCACCAGCATTGACATTACTAATTTAACTTCGGCTACAGAATATACATTCACCGTTGTCGCAAAAGACAGTTCCGGAAATCAATCAAGTGGAACAGATGTTACTATCACTACAGCAAGTGAAGATACTACTCCACCCGAATTAACCATTACATCTGGTGGTACTTTTACTGATACACTAACTGTTACGATGACAACAGACGAACCAGCGACAATTTTCTACACAATTGATGAAAGTGAACCAATAACCTCCAATACCGTTTATTCCGAACCACTAACGGTTACAGACACGACAACTGTAAAAGCCTTTGCAGTTGATACCGCTGGAAATAAAAGTACAACCCAAACAGTCACATATACTAAGGCACCTGGATTGATTACGGACGGACTGATTTTGCACTATGATTTTACCAATAAAGCGGGAACGACTTCGAATATGATAATTGATAATGTGCATGGTGTGGAAGCGACTTTGGTTGGGGTTGAGCATGATGGAACAACTGATGGTTACGTGGATAATAAAGGATTATTATTACAAGTACAGGATTATATAGAGATTCCTACGAATACAGCCCCATTAAATAACTTAATTGATCTAAATGGCGGTTTAACCATTCAAATGATTAGTTATGATACTAATGGGG
Organism: Guptibacillus hwajinpoensis; assembly: GCA_016841285.1. Taxonomy (GTDB): domain Bacteria; phylum Bacillota; class Bacilli; order Bacillales; family Bacillaceae_J; genus Schinkia. The sequence continues at coordinate 9,448 of JAENZK010000174.1, forward strand.
TGCATTGGAGAACAGAAGATAGAAAGTTTACTTCTGCTAAATCCAGTACTTTCACAAAATATTTAAAAACGGATGGCAATGAAGGTAATAGAGGGATTGATTCATTTTGGTTTATAGATGACTCTGGGTTCAAACAAAGTTACAATGATTGGGTAAACCCAATTGGC
>JAENZK010000175.1 GCA_016841285.1 Guptibacillus hwajinpoensis
CTGGGACAAATCTCTGTATATACGACTGCTTATTTGAAAATACACCTGCTAAATAAATGATAACACCTAACTTCATAAATTCCGCCGGCTGGAAACCGAATATCCAACTTTGCGCGTTATTCGTTGCTTTACCAAACAGCAAAACACTCATTAAGAGGATTGGTGCACCAACGAAGATAAGCTTCATCAGCCTCTTATAAGCTTTATACGGAAAGAGCAATACTATTATGTATACAAAGATTCCAAGGATAAGCCATTTCAATTGTTTCAAGAAAAACAAATCCGGCGATCCTTCATATTTATCCACAGCCACAACCATGCTAGAACTATAGATCATCACGATGCCAAATATACTCAAAATAATGGGTGCCAATACAAGTGTATAGTCATAGGATCTTAACATTTTTTTTACCATACTCTTTCGTCTCTCCAACCTTAGAAAAACACGTAATTTGCCCATAATGGCAAATTACGATGTATTTTCTTATACTATAATCCATAAAATTTTATACTTTCCTATAGTATAAAAGAAAAGGGACTGTCTTTTCTTTATAAGACAGCCCAATTACTTATTTTTTAAAGAAGCTTCATGTAGGGCTGATAACTCCCTTTCTAGTGACTCAAGCAATGCTTTCCCATTTATTTCCTCCACTAACCCAAGCCGAACTGCAAAATCTATTTCCCTTGATAAACCGAACATTTGGGTATCTAAAACTTCCTCATATAAAGGACATTGGGGCATTGTTAAATTGTCCATTTGCACTTTAATTAGTTTTAATATTTTATCAGCATCAGCCTTAAGAAGGGCATATGCCTTTTCTTTATGATCTAAGGCAACCTCTGAAGACATGTTAATCCCTCCAATAAAAACAAGTCCATTCTTATCTTATTATATTATCGTTTTATAGGCGAAAATGCAAGGAATAACAATGGACACCGCATAATAATAATACGGGCTAAAAGAAGGATTTATAACAGGTCAGCTGCTAGTTGCGCTAACGAGGAACGTTCTCCTTTCACAAAACGAACATGGCCGCTAATTTTTTCTTGTTTAAATTTTTCCACAACATAGGTTAACCCATTGTTATACTCATCTAGGTATGGATGGTCAATTTGTTCTGGGTCACCCATTAGGACAATTTTACTTTTGTCGCCCACCCTCGTTAGGATTGTTTTTACCTCATGCTTGGATAAGTTTTGCGCCTCATCAATGATAATGAATTGTTCTGGAATACTCCTGCCTCTTATATAGGTCAGAGCTTCAACCTGAATAGATCCCATTCCCGCTAATATAGCATCTAACTCCCCAGGTTTTTTTGTATTGAATAGATACTCCAAGTTATCATAAATAGGCTGCATCCACGGTCGTAATTTTTCCTCTTTTTCACCTGGCAAATAGCCGATATCTTTTCCTACAGGTACTATTGGTCTCGCTACTAATAATTTCTTATAAATTCCGAGGTCCTCCGTTTGATAGAGCCCAGCAGCGAGGGCCAATAATGTTTTTCCCGTACCAGCTTTTCCGATTAACGTAACAAGCGGGACATCGGGCTTTAGCAGCATTTCTAAGCCCATAATTTGTTGTACATTACGTGCTTTAATTCCCCAGACATGATCTTTATCATACAAGCACTTTTTGACGGCTTTTACTTTATCATCAACAATACCAATAGCGGATTGTGATGTTCCTAATACGTCCTTCATCAGGATAAATTGATTGGGATAATAACTAAATCCCGGTAATTTCGAAATATCTAAAACTGATTTCTCATAAAACTCATTTAATAAATCCTTGCTTATAAAAACAATCTGAAACCCAGAATAAATATTGTCATCATACTCGACAACACGGTCGTTTAAAAAGTCCTCTGCAAGTAGGCCGACTGCATCAGCTTTTACCCTTACTAATACATCCTTACTCACAAGAATAACTCTTCTTCCATTTTCCTTTTTTTGCTCTTCAAGATCTAGATTAAGAGCAACTGCTAAAATGCGGTTGTCATTCGTTTTTTCATCAAATACCTCTTGCAACTTAATAAAAGAACGATGATTCAATTCTATCCTAAAAGTTCCGCCATTTTCGAGCGGTATTCCCTGATGAATTCTGCCTTGCGTCCGGAGGCGATCAATCAGTTTTGAAACTTGCCTTGCATTTCTCCCAACTTCGTCCATATTTCTTTTTTTAGAGTCAACCTCTTCTAATACTACTGCTGGTATTACTACTTCATTGTCGTCAAATGAAAAGATTGAATACGGATCTTGAAGTAATACGTTTGTATCTAGGACATAAATTTTATTCAACACTTCTCCCCCTGACCTCTTTTTTAATTTAAAAGGAGATTTTATTTGGACGGCTTTTGATACAAATATATGAATAATTGAATAATCTTAGACGAATAAATGAACAATAAATCATAAACATTATATTATCAAATGCGTCTTGGTAGTGAAATTATATGGAAAGGTCGGAGAAGTGGTGCGAAAATTATTGTTAACAACCATTTCATTTTTATTTGTTACAACTGGCTGTGCTGGCAACAATAATGATGAAAAAACAGCGCTTAACAATGGACAAAACAATTTCATAACAGTTAATCAACCAAACAATAATACTAATGTTCAACTGACAGGAGAACAAATTGCAGAACATCTCGTTAACTTGGCCACAAGAAATCCCGATGTTAAAGATGCAACAGCAGTTGTAGCAGGTAATTATGCTGTAGTTGGAATTGATCTCGACAAGGATTTAGAAAGATCACGTGTTGGTTCAGTTAAATATTCGGTTGCTGAAACCTTAAAAGATGACCCTTATGGTGCTAAAGCTGTTGTAGTGGCTGATGCAGACACTGTAGAACGGCTTCGGGAAATGCGGAAAGATATTCGAAATGGAAAACCGGTCTCAGGTGTAATGAATGAACTATCGGCTATCGTGGGTCGCCTTATGCCCCAAATCCCATATGATATCAATACAAATGAAGGGCCTAATGGAGGAAATGATAAGCAATTGAAAAAAGGGGAAGAAAAACAACTGGATAAGATCCAAAAAGAACAATCAAAATCATCACAATAAAAAAAAGCTTAGCAGGGGGCCCCTGACTAAGCTTTTTTCATTGCATCCATTACTTGTCGATCTAACTTTTCTGCAGCATTTTGATCATACGTTTTCTCATAGGAAATATCTGCAGAAATTTTGGCTCCATAAAACATGACATCACGTACTGCTTCAACATCAATTGCGATTAATCCAAGTTTAAGCGGCGTCTCTTCAAGCTTTTCTGCTTTAATATGTGCTTTCCCACTTATGGAATATGTAGTCCCATTTGCAATGGTCGTTAACACAACGTTAGAATTATGTTTAATGTTTTGAACGATTCTGGAGCGATTATCAACAGCAAAGTATATTGTTTTATGATCGGGGGCGAATACCCAAGAAATCGCATTGACATTTGGACCATTAGTTTCAAAATCAACTGTAGCAATGGTTGCATATCTTTCCTTCTGTAAATATGGCATAAGTTCATCTGTCAAATGTTGTTCAACTTGATTAGCCATTTATAAACCTCCTTATAATAATACTTTTAATAATACTTTCTTATTTACTATACCTTTTTTATAACTAATTAAAACCTGTACTTAAATTTATTTACAATATAACTTATAATGAAATTCGAGGTGAATGAAATGAGAGTTAAATGTGTCCTTTGCGATAAAATAAATGTAATAGATGATGAATCTCTGATAGCAAAACGATTAAGAAATCGACCGATCCATACATATATGTGTGAAGAGTGCAGTCAAAGAATTGGGACAAGAACGGAAGAAAGAAAAGAATCAGGGAATTTCAAACTATATAAGCACAGCGATTATGGCGATAATTGGTAAACCGAAAAGCGGAAGCGCCCGTTTAGCGACGTATAAACTGGAGTCCATCGACTGAGATAAAGGAAACACGACGAAAGAATTGAGTCGATGTTGACTTATCGTAGGGAGATGGGCGAAGTTTTCGAGTCGCTGGGCGCTGGAGCTAGACAATCAAAAGCGGAAGCACTAGTTAAAGAAGCCAGCAGACACAACCGTGTTTGCTGGCTTTTTTATTTATTCTTCAATTATAGGATACTTATGCGGCTCTCTTTCAATGGCATTTAGTATAAAATCGATTAATTCCTTTGGGAAACGCATTGACTTTTCTTCCCCATTTAAAACGTAATAAATAAAATATAGCTCTTCATTATGTTCCAAGCGAACTACTTTTTCTATTTTGTGGTCCTCTTTTAAAACTAATTCAAAATGTTCAACAGTCTCTTTTGCTGCTTTATCATCTGGCCTCGCATCACTCACAACTTTAATGCTCAACCAATTGAAAAAAGCATCCTGCAAACTTTTCACAGCGAAAACCCCTTAGTCTGTTTTTTCTTCTTTTTGCCGCTCTTTACGTTGTTTATGCAAACGGAATCTATAAATGGCGAGCACAACCGCAATAATTAACAAACCTTCCGCAATGGGTAAGCGAACAGCTAATAAAGTGAGGGGTGAACAGCCAATGAATAATAATATATAGACAATTATTGCTTTCATAATTGACAGTTTTTGGGCAAAACCAAGGTTAAAGACGATAATAGTTAAAATTACAATGATAATGTATAAAAGAAGCATTCCCCTTTCAATATCATTGTGTACACCTACAAGTTCGGCAAAGGCTGATAGCATCGAAGGGTCAATCTTCGTTACCTCCTCCATTTTAGCCACTCCTCTCACCTGGTAATACTGATTTCTCTATTGTCTAGCTCCAATACCCAGCTACTCGTAAACTTCGGTATACGGATACTTTCACTTTTCTTATTTACTCAGCAACCACATATTTATTTTTCTTAGCGGCTTTTTCACGTTCATTAGTGACTAATATTTTCTTACGAAGTCTGATGGACTGTGGTGTTACCTCACAATACTCATCATCATTCAAATACTCTAATGATTGTTCCAATGACATTGTTCTAGGTTTTTTAATCGTAACAGTTGAATCTTTAGTTGCTGAACGAACATTGGTAGCATGCTTTGCCCTAACAATATTAACTGATAAATCATTTTCACGGGTATGCTCCCCAACGATCATGCCTTCATACACTTCTGTTCCTGGCTCGATAAAAATAACACCGCGATCTTCTAATGCTTGAATACTGTATGCAGTTGCTTTTCCAGTCTCAATTGAAACAAGTACGCCTTGGCGACGGCCACCAACTTGTCCGTGAATTACAGGTTTATAGCTATCAAAAGAATGGTTGATAATTCCAAAACCGCGGGTTAATGTCATAAAATCAGTTGTATAACCGATTAAACCACGTGATGGAATTAAAAATTCCATACGCACTTGACCATTCCCGTTATTAACCATGTCCAACATTTCACCTTTTCTAGAACCTAATGATTCAATGATAGCACCGGTGTGCTCTTCGGGAACATCAATTTGGACGCGTTCTACTGGTTCACATTTAACACCATCGATTTCACGAATAATAACCTCAGGCTTTGATACCTGTAGTTCATAACCCTCACGGCGCATATTTTCAATTAAAATTGATAAATGAAGTTCACCACGCCCTGAAACAATCCATGCATCAGGTGACTCAGTATTATCAACACGTAAGCTTACATCGGTCTGCAATTGTTGACGAAGGCGTTCCTCAAGCTTTCTGCTTGTAATCCATTTCCCTTCACGTCCGGCGAATGGGCTGTTGTTTACTAAAAATGTCATTTGCAATGTTGGCTCGTCAATCCTTAATACAGGTAAAGCCTCTTGGTGCTCTATTGGGCACACTGTCTCGCCAACATTGATTTCTTCCATTCCAGAAACCGCTACAAGATCTCCAGCATATGCTTCTTGGATCTCAACACGCTTCAAACCAATAAATCCAAATATTTTCGTAACACGGAACTGTTTTACAGTACCGTCAAGCTTCATTAGGGCTACTTGTTGGCCAACCTTCATTGTTCCTCTAAAGACACGTCCAATTCCGATACGACCTACATAATCATTATAATCTAAAAGAGCAACCTGGAATTGAAGCGGTTCTTCGCGATTATCAACTGGAGCCGGGATATGCTCAATGACAGCTTCAAATAGAGATTTCATATCCTCGTCCTGTGCATGAGGATTTAAACTTGCAGTACCATTAATCGCTGAAGCATAAACGACAGGGAATTCTAACTGTTCCTCATCTGCACCTAACTCAATAAATAGATCTAAAACTTCATCAACAACCTCTTCTGGTCTTGCAAAATCACGGTCAATTTTATTAACGACTACAATTGGTGTTAATTTTTGTTCTAAAGCTTTTTTCAAAACAAATCGCGTCTGTGGCATACATCCCTCGTAAGCATCAACTACAAGCAATACGCCATCAACCATTTTCATGATACGTTCCACTTCACCACCAAAATCAGCGTGTCCTGGTGTATCCATAATATTAATGCGGGTACCATTATAATTAATAGCTGTATTTTTCGCTAAGATGGTAATACCGCGTTCTCTTTCGATATCATTAGAATCCATCGCCCTTTCGTCAACATGTTCGTTTGAACGAAATGTTCCCGATTGCTGCAAAAGCTTATCAACTAATGTTGTCTTTCCATGGTCAACGTGGGCAATAATTGCAATGTTTCTTATATCCTGTCTTAAATTCAAACTTTTCATCTCCTATATATTCTTCACTATTTGTGTTATAGTTTAGGTTGTACTCGTTATTTTTATCACAACTTAAAGATTATAACACCAATTATCATAAAATGTAAAAAACTTTCTTTTAGGAGTTGACAAAAAATGAAAAATATTAACTTTCTATTTTTAGGACTAGCCGTTGCCACCGTAATTGCCATGATGCTTATTGGGGTAGCAATTGCTGAACGCAGCTTACTTGGTATTATCCTATCTATTTTAGCCACGGTTTTACTAACAGGCTTAGGATTTTCGTTAAAGAAAAAAATAAGAAAAGCGCTTTAAACAGCACTTTTCTTATTTTTTTAAATAATGTTCCAAAATATATTCATGTAAACCCGGTTTAGCCGCAAACACAGGTGTTTGTTTTTGCAACAACTGTAGGGGTTCACCATTTACCGAAGAAATTTTCCCGCCCAGTTCTTCAATTAAAATCTTTCCTGCTGCATAATCCCATGGTGCTAATCGCATAGATAGGTATCCATCGACTTTTCCTGAAGCAATATAAGCCAGTTCAATAGTTGCTGAACCAAAGGATCTTGTCCCTCTTACATCCCTAATAAGCATAGATGTAATAGAAGAATCTATCCGTTTATTTTCAATGCCCCATACTGCATTAATACCTAGTACTGCTTCTCCTATTTCAGTTGACTTTAGAGGCGCCAGCTCTTCTCCGTTTACGAAGGCACCACTGCCTTTTATAGCGTAATAAAGATCATCGGCAACAACATCGTAGATCATGCCAATAACCCCTTCCCCATTCTGATATATGCCAACAGAAATAGCAAAATGCCGCTGCATATGTACAAAGTTCATGGTCCCATCTATTGGATCAATGATCCATACGGTTCCATCAAGAGATGTTAATTCTTCCCCATATCCTTCCTCACCAAGGATGTGATGGGCAGGATATTTTTCATTAATTTTTTGAATAAAGAACTTTTCGATCTGCTTATCCATATTCGTTACCAGATCAGAAGCATTTTCTTTAAAGTCTATTGTTAATTTTTTCTTAAAGGACGAACGAATTTGTTCTCCAGCATCTAAAACTAATTCCTTAGCATAATGGAAGACATTCTCCCAGTCATTGTTCTGCAAATTAATTGCCCCCTTACAAAACCTTTTTTTGTCTAACTCCATCGCCCAGCGACTCGTAAATTTCGCTGACCGGTCGCTTCCGCTTTTCTAATTATAATGCAAAGTTTTCCATATGTATAATCTATCACATGTCCGCACATAAAGAGACGAACCACTTTTCGGTTCGCCGTAGTTCTATTATGCCTTTAAGCGAAGCATTTCTTGTCTGAATTGCTCTAAGATTAATTTTGATTTTTTTATCTGTGCTTCATCATTTGCTACGATAGCGTCATATAGTGTTGCTAGTTCATAATCAATCTCGAGTCTTAGCACAGGTAATCTTTTTTCCGCTTCATTTCTCTTTATTACTCTTACAACTTGTTTCACCGTGCAAACACCCCTTTACATTTTTTAATGATCTTTAATTATAATAGCCTGAATTTTCTGAGTCCTTTATTCTTTGTATATACTATGAACGTTGATATTGTTTTGGAACAAAATTGATTGATTCACCCATATTTCCCATTGGTTTTTATGTCTAAAAACAGGCGAAATTGGAAATAGTTTTAGTATCTTTCAAATTAAGGAGTGGAGAAAAGTTATGAAGTTGATTTTTCCACTTAGAACTGTAACTAGGACCACTTTATATGTTACTGACACTACTCCAATCCTTGGTGTCGAATATGGATCAAGACTTCCTGACGGTACTGTTCTACTAAACCGCAATGAAAATATAGCGTATGATATAAGTGGTCTCTATTTAGTTGATTACACGTTAGGGGACAACTGGTGTGAAGGAAGTGTTATCGTAGCAAAATAAGAAATGCGGAAGAGCTAAACAAAAAAAGGATGAAGAACCATAATATGGCCTTCATCCAACTAAAGTAATTTTGTATATAGGGATTAATGTTTCGTATATATCTTTGACAATCTGTGTAAATTTTTCACCATTTTTCAAAACAGGATCATTTTCGTCAAAATGCTTTCCAATCAAAAACTCCCCTTTTTTAGTATCACGAAAACGTGTTAACCCTTTTTCCATTGCATCAGTATCAGTTACGGAAAATGAGCCTTTTTGCATATGGTCTAAGGAAATCACATAGTCATTAGGAACATCATTGATTAAAGCTATGTTATTAAGTAAAGCTTGGCCGATTTCCTTTTTGTTTGGTAGTTCATAGATAAGTGCAAGCCAAATAAATACATGGTCATCAAACAGTCCCATTTGAAAATGCGGGTGTTTTTTATACCCACGCTTATTATTCGCAATCGCCAACCAAGTATCCTTCGGTGGGTTGACAGTACGTCTTGCATGCTTTGCAATATGCAGATACATTTCATTGCCTAGTTTCATTGAAAGTTCGTCTGCAAGGACTTGGCCAATTTGTTGAAATTTCGGTTGTATATTCCCACGAATTAATTCCATTCGTTCATCCAAGCCCTCGACTGAAAAAATCTCAAAGTCTTTTTGTGAAAATCCAGTAAAATTCAAATTTCTTCACTCCGTCTTATCTTTTACATTTTTATTTTTTGTCCTTGGTCCGTTGCTCTTGCTTGTTTTATCGTATGGAAACAGGAAAAACCTGATGCTTTCTCAAATTGTCCGCAAAGTTGTTTCTCATCTCCTTTGCCAGGGACAATTTCCTTAAAGCGGCGATAGGAAGCTAGCAGCTTTTCACGGTTAACTCCTTTGTCATATGCTTCTTCCACGCACTGAAAAAAATAAATTACATCAATGATTTCTTGCTTATTCCAATCCATCGATAATGGGTAACTGTAATTTTCCAATTCAAAACACCACACTTTTTTCATATATAGCTGTC
>JAENZK010000176.1 GCA_016841285.1 Guptibacillus hwajinpoensis
AAATACATGTTACAAACTTTTTCCTATACATTTATTTTAACACCGAGGAGGTACTTCAGTGGAACCTAAATTAGAAAAAATAGTAAACAATTTTGATAAATTACAATTTCAAATTGACCTTATTCAATGGTTTTTAAATGAGCAGCGGATTTTGCCATGGAGACAAGACAAAGACCCTTATAAAATTTGGGTGTCAGAAATTATGCTGCAGCAAACAAGAGTAGAAACGGTTATTCCGTACTTTAATAATTTTATTGAAAAATTTCCATCACCTGATGTGTTGGCGAATGCTGATGAGGAACATGTATTAAAGGCATGGGAAGGTTTGGGCTATTATTCCAGAGCACGCAATCTTCAAAGTGCAGTAAAGGAAGTTGTCGCTGAATATGGTGGGAAAGTACCTGATAATGTGGAAGAATTAACGAAGCTTAAAGGTGTGGGCCCTTATACTCAAGGTGCAATCTTAAGTATTGCCTATAATATTCCAGAACCTGCTGTTGACGGGAATGTAATGCGGGTTTTATCTCGAATTTTATTGATTAAAGATGATATCGCAAAAGTAAGTACAAGAAAATTATTTGAAAACGTTGTTAGAGAAATTATTTCGGTTGACCAGCCCTCAGAATTTAATCAAAGCTTGATGGAATTAGGAGCTTTAGTCTGTACACCAAAGTCCCCTTCCTGTTTATTATGTCCAGTTCAAAATCATTGCCGGGCATTAAGTGAAGGGATTCAACATGAACTGCCATTTAAAACGACGAAGAAAAATGTGAAAGAGGTTTTCCTTACAGCTTTAATTTTAAAAAATAAAGCTGGAGAAATATTAGTACAAAAAAGACCGCAGGAAGGTCTATTAGCCAACTTATGGGAACTTCCAAACCACGAATACCAGTTAAATAGTATGTATGGACAAATGGACCAAATCCAAAAATTCATGAAAGAAAAATACAATTTGGACGTGACGGTTGGTGATCATTTTATGAATTTAAAGCATGAGTTCTCCCATTTGGTCTGGAAAATCGATGTCTATTTAGCAGAAACAGATGGTTCTTTGCCGGAAGACGATAGCAGACAGTTTGTGTCAGAGGAAGAATTGGAAAAACTCCCATTCCCTGTGTCATACAAAAGAATTATTTCTGAAATCCAATGGTAAAAAATTACTGGTATAATCAGATTAAAGAGTAATGAATAGAATTTTACCAACATAGAATGCCCTTAGAGTATTTAACTTTATTCACTGAATAAAGTTAAATAAGCCTCCGGCGGATGCCTCAGATTTTCAAAGGTAGTTTTTCGAGACAAGCTCGAAAAAATCTGGGCGCAAATACACCAAGGCGTATTTGATACAGATGAGAGGGGAATGGGTAGTGGTAAAAAAGGGTCTTTATTCATTGATTATATTTAGTCTAATTGCTGTAATGTTCATGCCATTGAAAGCTATTCAGGCATCAGAATTAGAATCAAGCTCTTATCTCATTATTAATAAGGCGGTTAATGAACTGGCCTATTTTAAAAATGGTGAGTTAGTCAGGGTCTTTGAAGTTGGAACCGGGAAAAGCAGAAAGCTTACTCCTGAAGGAACATTTAAAATTATAAATAAGGTGAAAAATCGCCCCTATTATAAAGAAAAAATTCCTGGAGGTTCACCAAAAAATCCACTTGGAGATCGGTGGATGGGCTTGGATGTACCTGGAACTTGGGGAAATACGTATGGAATCCATGGCAACAATAACGAAAGATCGATAGGCAGGTATGTTAGTGCCGGCTGTATTCGCATGCATAATGAGGATGTGCGCTGGTTATTTGATCAACTTCCGAAAGGAACTACGGTGTTAATTACACACGAAAACAAAGACTTTCAATCGATTGCTCTAGATCATGGTTTGGATATTAAACTACCTAAGGTTGAAAAAGTGGATAAAAAAGTAACCGTATTAACTGAAAAAAGCTTGTATGCAAAACCTATTCAATATAAGGGATATGTAAAAGCTAAAATAGCTGCGCAAACAGTTACAGTCTTTGAAGAAACGGATAATGGCTGGTACCATATCTACACATGGTTTGGAGATGCTTGGATATCAAACGGAAGTACTGTTGAAGGTCAACTAGTAAAGAAAGAAACTAAAGTAGCTTTATCGACAGTAACCTCTTTATATTCTTCACCAAATACAACTGCTGTTACAGTTGGAGCGTTAAATCCGCAAACAGTAAAATCATTTGAACAAATAGGAAACTGGTACCATATTTACACATGGTTCGGAGATGCATGGATCTATCTAGAATAGAGGCGGAAGAGATAATAATCTCTCCGCCTTTTTCTTAATCATATTGGACTGTTGTACCATGCGTCCAAGTCGCAGCTTCTTGATCAAGGCCACCGCGTGCTTCTATTTCTCTGATGATATCGTTTCTAATGGTTACTCCTTCAATATTTAAATAAGGAGACATCTGCTGCAATGATTTATGGAAATAGGCTAACTCGCTATCACCCCAGTGTTGCATTGACATCATTGATAATTCAGTCATATCACGACCAACATACATAAAGGTTAAGCCTCCTTTATTTAAATTACCTTCAAAATATATTCTTTAATACGTTACTTACTTTTATTCAAAATTAATGTATGAAAATTTTCCGTATATTAAATAGACAACAGAACAAAATATACTCGTGCAAGTCGAATAGTGACTTGTTAAATTTACTTTGGAGGTGCCGACGATGGCAAAAAGAAATAGTTATTCTGGAACTAATATTCAACAAGTAAGACAACAAAACGCTCAATCTGCTACTGGTGCAGGTCAATTTGGAACAGAATTTGCTAGTGAAACAAATGCTCAGCAAGTAAGACAACAAAATGCCGGGTCAGCTAATGCTGGAGCATATGCTGGTCAATTCGGAACAGAATTCGGAAGCGAAACAAATGTTCAGGAAGTAAGACAGCAAAATGCTCAAGCTGAGGCTAACAAAAACCAGAACTCTTAACTAAGTTGAGTTCAAACTAAAAAAAGCATTCCCTCCAACGATGAAGGGAATGCTTTTTTCTTTTTTGTACTAATCGTCTAATGCTATAGTGAAAGAATAATAGTATAATATATACAAATATAGAGCAGTATTCGTAGTTATTTCCAAATTGAAGGGAATTATTTATATGCTAGAAATGTTAAATAAGGTATTATTGAAATTCATGCCGATTATGACGCCCACTAGTGTTATAATCGGTATACTTTTTACTGAAACTCTCAAACCGCTTGCGTTTTTGGTACCATGGTTGTTTGCTTTCATGACGTTTTCAGGAAGCTTAAATTCAAAATTTGATGATATTAAAACCGTTATTAAATATCCACGCCCGCTTTTTATATGCCTAGCCATTTTACATCTTATTATGCCTTTAATTGCCCTAAGTGTTGGACATATAGCTTTTCGTAATGACCCTAATACGATTATTGGGTTGGTACTGGCCTTTTTAATTCCTACAGGAGTATCTAGTTTAGTATGGGTTACCATTTACAAAGGGAATGTAATCTTAACTCTCGCTATTATTCTGATTGACTCTCTTATTTCGCCATTTGTTGTTCCGACAATCTTGCATTTGTTTTTTGGAACAACGGTTCACATGAACGGTATGGAAATCATGCAGGGATTAATCTGGATGATTGTTCTTCCATCGATTGCAGGAATGTTATTAAATGAAGCAACGAAAGGAAAAATTAATAAAGTTCTAAAACCGAAGTTAGAACCTTTTTCGAAAATTTGTTTAGGATTAGTTGTCGGGTTGAATGGTGCGGTCATCGCTCCTTACTTTAAAGAAATAAATGCAAAGCTATTATTCATTACCATAATTGTGTTTATAGTTGCATGTTCAGGATACGTTGTCAGTGGGCTTATTGCAAAGTTATTTAAAGAAGAAAAGGATATTCAAATTGCTCTTATCTATAATGGCGGGATGAGAAATATTAGTGCTGGTGCTGTTATAGCAATCACTTATTTCCCAGCAGCAGTTGCTGTCCCAGTTATAATAGGAATGTTATTTCAGCAAATTTTAGCTTCTTTAACAGGTACAGTTTTGTCTCGACGTGATATCAGGCAATCGAAAGAACTTAGTGCATGATAACAAAAATGATATCAAATTGTACTTCTTTTGGAAATTTTTAAATAAGAATAGTTTTAAATTAGGTAGTAAACCGTTATAATATACAATAAAAGTGGGTAAGTTGCTTATTCGTAGAGAAAGGAAAGATAGTATGTTTGTCCCCAAGGCAGGAAGTAAAATACAAATACAAAGCTATAAGCATAGTGGGACTATACACCGTGTTTGGGAAGAAACTACTTTGTTAAAAGGGAACCGAACGGTAGCAATTGGTGCAAATGATCGTACACTTGTAACGGAATCAGATGGAAGGACATGGATCACAAGAGAGCCTGCTATCTGCTATTTTCACGCTGACCATTGGTTTAATATCATCGGTATGCTTCGTGAAGATGGTGTTTATTATTATTGTAATCTTAGTTCACCTTTTGCTTGGGATGATCAGATTTTAAAATATATTGATTATGACCTGGATATTAAAGTATTTCCCGACATGACCTTTAATATTTTAGATGAAGATGAGTATGAGTTACATAGTAAGCAAATGAATTACCCAAAGGAAATTGATTTTATTCTTAAAAATAATATGAATGATTTAATCAGATGGATTCGGGAACGGAAAGGTCCATTTGCACCTGATTTCATAGATAATTGGTATGAAAGATATTTAACGTATCGTTCTTAAAAGTACATATGTTATGATGAAAGGGGCTGATGATATACAGCCCCTACTGTTTTAAGTTTATACATATCAATAGTTGCACATACATGTCTAGCTCCAGCGCCCAGCGACTCGTAAACTTCACAACCCTCCCTACGATAAGTCAACATCGACTCAGCGAAGCCTCGCCGTGTTTCCTTTATCTCAGTCGATGTGCTCCAGTTTATACGTCGCTAAACAGGGCGCTTACGCTTTTCTAATTAGGTGGTGTTTTATTCTGGATAGTATAAAAAGGTATATGAAATTTGTTTATCCATATAAATCTAAAATTGTGATTACTATTTTTATTGGATTACTAAAGTTCGGTATACCACTACTTATGCCATTAATTTTAAAATATGTTCTCGATGACATTATAGGAAATGAAACATTAGCGGTTGATGATAAAATCCATGAACTGTTTGTTATGATGGGAGTCGCTTTTCTGATATTTTTGGTATTGCGCCCGCCAATTGAATACTATCGCCAATACTATGCACAATGGGTGGGAAGTAAGATTTTGTACGACATCCGTGATCAGTTGTTTTCTCATATTCAAAAGCTTAGTCTGCGATATTATTCAAATACAAAAGCTGGAGAGGTCATCTCAAGAGTAATAAACGATGTAGAGCAAACAAAGTCCTTTGTAATCACAGGGTTAATGAATGTTTGGATCGACATGATGACGATTTTTATTGCGCTAGGGATCATGTTTTGGATGGATGTTAAATTAACGATTATTGCTATTATTCTTTTTCCGCTTTACGGCTTTTCTGTTAAATATTTTTACGGTAGACTTCTTCATTTAACTAGGGTCCGCTCGCAGGCGTTAGCGGAGGTGCTGGGCCATTTACACGAGCGTGTCCAAGGGGTTCCTGTTATCCGTAGCTTTGCCTTAGAAGACTATGAACAAAAGGGATTCGATAAGAAAAACCAAAATTTCTTAGATAAGGCGTTAGAGCATACGAGTTGGAATGCGAAAACATTCGCGGTTGTCAATACAATCACAGATATTGCACCGTTAATTGTCATTGCTTTTGCTGGATATGCTGTTATCACTAAAGATATTTCGATTGGTACAATGGTAGCCTTTGTCAACTATATGGATAAACTATACAATCCATTACGCCGATTGATTAATTCATCTACAACTTTAACCCAATCGATCGCGTCGATGGATCGTGTCTTTGAATTTATTGATGAAGAATACGATATCGTCGATAAGCCTAATGCTATTGAGCTAAAAAAAGTAGAAGGTCAGATCACATTTGATAAAGTAAGCTTTAAATATAATGACAATGAATCACTCGTTCTGAAAGAACTTTCTCTTGATGTTAAACCGGGGGAGACGATTGCTCTTGTTGGTATGAGCGGAGGTGGAAAATCTTCCCTTGTCAGTTTAATTCCACGATTCTATGATGTGACATCGGGAAGGATCTTATTGGACGGGACTGATATTCGAGATTTTAAGGCCCGAACTTTAAGAGATAAAATCGGAATGGTTTTACAGGATAATATTTTGTTTAGTGAATCCGTGAAAATGAATATCTTAATGGGGAACCCCCACGCTACCGATGAGGAAGTCATTCAAGCAGCAAAAGCGGCTAATGCCCATGATTTTATTATGGAGCTCCCGAATGGCTATGATACAAAGGTTGGCGAAAGAGGGGTAAAGCTTTCCGGTGGTCAGAAACAGCGAGTTGCGATTGCCAGAGTATTTTTAAAAAATCCACCATTACTAATCCTAGATGAAGCAACATCTGCTCTGGACCTAGAAAGTGAGCATTTAATTCAAGAGGCTTTAGATAAATTAGCGAAAGATCGAACCACTTTTATTGTTGCTCATAGACTTGCAACGATCACCCATGCGGACCGAATTGTATTAATCGAGTATGGAGAGATTACGGAAGTTGGAACTCATGAGGAGCTTATGGAAAAACAAGGTGGTTATTATAGTCTCTTCAAGGTACAGCAGTTGGATAATGATAAACCGGAACCAAGCATTGAGACTGTATAAGTTTCAATGCTTTTTCATTGTTTCGTGTAAAACAATTGGATAGACTATTCAGTGTGTGTTTTTTTAGTGTGTTTTAAAAGAAAGGAAAGAAAAAATGGATTATATAATTGATGTTGAACAGTTGCGAAAAGAATTTAAATCCTATTCAAGCCGTGGGGGATTAAAGGGGGCATTTCGTGACCTTTTAAATCGGCAGTACAAAATTGTCCCGGCGGTTGAAGATATTTCGTTAAAAGTGAAGCCGGGAGAAATGGTTGGCTATATTGGTGAAAATGGAGCCGGAAAATCAACAACGATTAAGATGCTCACGGGAATTTTGGAGCCGACATCTGGTAAGGTTCGTGTAAATGGCATGAATCCACATAGAGAGCGGGAGAGGTTTACGCAAACGATCGGCGTAGTTTTCGGTCAAAGGTCACAATTATGGTGGGATATTGCCGTTCAGGAATCTTTTCGTCTCCTGAAAAAGGTCTACAAAGTATCGGATCAGGATTATAAAAATCATATGGAGCATGTCATTGAAACACTTGATATTGGCCCATTACTTGATAAACCGGTCAGAAAGCTTTCACTTGGGCAAAGAATGCGCTGTGAACTGGCTGCCGCACTGATCCATAATCCACCATTATTGTTCTTAGACGAGCCTACGATTGGATTAGATGTTTTGGTTAAGTTGAAAATCAGAGAGTTTTTGAAGGAAATTAACGAAAAATACAATACAACTATCTTGCTGACTACTCATGATTTATCTGATATTGAAGCACTGTGTGAACGTGTTGTCATGCTTGATGAGGGCAAAATTATTTATGATGGTAGCTTAGTGGACCTCCGTTCCAATTGGGGTGACCGAAAACAAATCCAGTTCCAATTTGTTTATCCAACTACTATGGAGCAGTTAGAAAAATTAACAACGGATCTTGAAGTCGATTGGCAAAAGGGGGAGCAGGACAACAGTTGGATAGCGAATGTAACCAATCAAGATGATGTCGTTTCCACCATTATTACAAGGGTAGTTGCCAACAATCAAATTAGCGATATGAAAATAAATGAACTTTCTACAGAAGAAATAGTCCGGAATATTTATGAACAAGGATTAAAGGTGCCTGCTAATGTCTAAATATATAGAAATGATTCGTATTCGATTTTTAATGATGCTCGCATACCGGACTAATTATTATAGCGGGATTTTAGTGTATAGCATTAATATTGGGGCTTACTACTTTTTATGGACAGCCATTTATGGCGATAAACAATCGATTGAAGGATTGTCTGTTACACAAATGGTTACCTATATAGCGGTGGCCTGGATGGCACGTGCTTTTTATTTTAATAACATTGACCGTGAAATTGCCCAAGAAATAAAGGATGGCAAGGTAGCGGTTGAACTCATCAGACCATACAATTATTTAACGATGAAGATGATGGCGGGACTCGGAGAGGGTATTTTTCGATTATTCTTTTTCTCCTTACCAGGTATGGTGATTGTCAGTTTGATATTCCCGCTCGATTTTTCAAACAGCATAAGTACTTGGGGGTATTTTGGAATCTCAACTGTACTAAGCTTTATTGTCAACACTGAAATCAATTTATTGACTGGTATGATGACCTTTTTCATTTTTAATATTGCTGGACTATTACGAGCGAAGCGGGTCATTATTGATTTATTTTCCGGTTTGCTTTTGCCGATTAGTTTTTATCCGGGCTGGGCGCAGGATATCATGGGACTTTTACCTTTTCAAGCGATTAGTTATATTCCGAGCATGATCTTTACAGAGGGACTTCAAGGAAGTGCGATGTTCCACGCACTTTTCTTGCAATTGATTTGGGCGATCATACTACTCGTTCCAATTCAGACTTTGTGGGTAGTTGCAAGACGGAAGCTTATTGTTCAAGGAGGGTAAATGATGTTTTATGTATCGATGTTTTTTCAATATATGAGCCAATATATGAAAACAAGGCTTGAGTATCGGGCAGATGCTGTTGTTGAAATTGTGTCTGACCTTTTATTTCAAGTGGTGAATTTAATTTTTATTATTGTTGTTTTTGGACATACTCAGCTTTTAGGAGGTTGGAGTCGGGATGAGATCATTTTTATTTATGGTTTTTTTCTCGTTCCATACGCTCTTTTTTCGGCCTTTTTTAATATATGGGACTTTAATGATAGGTATATTGTCAAAGGTGAAATGGACCGAATCTTAACAAGACCCATTCATAGTTTGTTTCAGGTTGTTCTGGAAAGAATGGAGCTTGAATCGCTATTTGGGATTATTACAGGAGTAGCTATCATGATTTATGCGGGAAGCCATTTGGCCCTACAGTTTCACTGGTATGATCTCTTTGTTTTTATTGTAATGGTCATTGGCGGTATGCTTATCTATGCGGGCATTTTTGTTTCATTGGCGAGTATTGGCTTTTGGTCGGATGCGCGAACAGATATTATGCCCATGGTGTATAACATCGGGAATTATGGACGATATCCGGTCAATATATATAACAGTGTGATTCGTTTTATCTTAACTTGGATTTTGCCGTTTGCCTTTGTTGGTGTTTATCCTTCCGCTTATTTTCTTGGAAGGACGGAATGGTTTGGGTTTGCATTTTTAACACCATTAATGGGAATTTTCTTTTTTATGTTTGCCATTTGGTTTTGGAATAAAGGAGTTAAAAAATATCGTGGGGCAGGCAATTAATTTGATTGCTTCCCTCACAATGAATGATTAACCATCTGAAGTAGAAGTGATTCTACCTTAATCGAAGAAAGAACTATGCCAAGAGGGTAGAATACCGTTATTATTCTACCTTA
>JAENZK010000177.1 GCA_016841285.1 Guptibacillus hwajinpoensis
TCAATTTGTAATAATTGTTTTTTTTCATTGATTATATCTTTTAATAGATAACTAAGACTGCTTTGAAAAGAAGCTGCATAGGAATTTATCTGTTTCAATGAGACTAAAGGTAGACCTTTAAGTTTTTTTAATAAATTAAGCAGCAATTGTGCGGTTGCCTCTGCATCACTATCTGCACGGTGGGGCCGATCATGTTCAAGCGACAATTCCGTTGCTAACTGAGTTAATTTATAACTATTTAAAGATGGAAACAATAATCTTGAAAGTTCAACCGTATCTAATGTTGGACAATTCTTCCATTTTTCTCCGCATTTCCGAAACTCTGCCTTTAAAAAAGCAAGATCAAACGGAACATTATGAGCGACAAAATAAGCGTCTTCTAGCATCTCAGATAGCATTGGCGCAATTAAATCAAAAGTAGGAGCCTTACTTAGCATGTCGTCTTCAATCCCTGTAAATTGCTTAATGAAAGAAGAAAGTTTCATATTTGGATTGACAAAACTGGCAAATTGCTCGATTATCTCTCCATTTTCAATTAGAATAGCACCAATTTGAATGATTTTATCGGTTCCTATTTTATTTCCAGTCGTCTCCACATCTATAACAAAAAAACGATTTTTCATTCTTACACCCTCAAACCCGTTTTCTTTTACTATCTGCCTTAAAAAAAAATTTATGAAAAAGTTCATCTAAAAAGGCCTTCGCAAAAATAAGCGAAAGCCTTTTTATCGTCTCTATATCATTATAATACAGTTGAAGCAGGTTCAGCATAAATTAATTGTTTAATTGAATTATCTTTTTCATCCATAATAGCAACTTTAGGTTTGTGCTGAGCGATCTTATCTTCCAGTACAATCGCATATGAAATAATAATAACAATATCATTTGGTTGTACTAAACGTGCAGCTGCACCATTTAAACAAATAACACCACTTCCTCGTGGACCAGGAATGACATAGGTTTCAAGCCTTGCACCATTATTGTTGTTGACGATCGCTACTTTTTCATTTTCCACAATTCCAACCGCATCCAATAGATCTTCATCAATCGTAATACTGCCTACATAGTTTAAGTTTGCTTCTGTCACTCGTGCTCGGTGTATTTTTGCATTCATTAATGTTCTAAACAAAGTATTTCCCCCTAAATCGAAAAAGTAATATTATCTATTAAACGTGCTTTTGAAAATTTAACAGCAAGTGCAATAATCATCTTTCCATTCGGCTCTTTTATGTCCTCTAATTCCGGATAAGAATAAATTTCAACGTAGTCAATGACCCCGGACGTTTTTTCTTGAATAGCGTTTATAACCTCTGTTTTGACCTTATCTAGATTTTTTTCTCCATCTAAAATAGTTTGAACCGCTATTTGTAAGCTTTTATAAAGCTCTGGGGCTTCCCTTCGCTCTTGTTTAGTAAGATAAACATTTCGAGAGCTTTTCGCCAACCCGTCTTCCTCACGTACGGTTCCAACTGGGACAAGTTCAACTGGAATGTTATAATCATTTATTACCCCATCCACAACAGCAACCTGTTGGGCATCCTTCAAACCAAAATAGGCACGGTCAGGCATTATAATATTAAAGAGCTTCATTAAAACAGTGGCGACACCATCGAAATGACCTTCTCTTGATTTTCCACACAGAACGTTTACACGTTTAGTAACACTGATTTTAGTGGAAAGTTCTACCGGGTACATTTCCCCGACCTCCGGGTAAAAAATAATATCTACACCGGCATTTTGGGCCAAGTTTTCGTCACGTTCGATATCGCGAGGGTAAGCATCAAAATCCTCATTTGGTCCAAATTGCAATGGATTAACAAAAATGCTTATGATGACTTTATCATTATTAGTTTTTGCTTCATTAATTAAAGTTAAGTGGCCCTCATGGAGAAAGCCCATTGTAGGAACATAACCAATAGTTTTTCCTTCCCTGCGAAGCTCTTTTGTTATTTGTTGCATTTCTATAATGGAATGGATTACTAGCATACCTTATTTCCCTCCGTATAAAGACACTAGCTGCTCTTCTTTCATCGTAAAGGAATGAAGGTCATCAGGAAATTCACGTGTCTTAACTTCACTTATATATTGATGAATTGCACTTTGAATAGTAGCATTTACATTGCCAAATTGTTTAACAAATTTAGGGACATGCCCGAATCCATTATGAATAACATCATGGTAAACTAATACTTGTCCATCTGTTTGGTTTCCTGCACCAATCCCAATTGTTGGTATCGAAATTTCTGAAGTTATCACTTCTGCCAATTGTTTAGGAACGCATTCTAATACAAGCATCATCGCTCCAGCTTTTTCAACTTCCTTTGCGTCAGCAATAAGTTTCTTAGCTGTTTCAGAATCCTTGCCCTGGACTTTGTAGCCACCTAAAACGCCCACAGATTGTGGTGTCAGTCCAAGATGAGCGACAACAGGTACCCCTGCAGCAGTTAAGCGCGAAATTGTGAAACAAACATCCCCTGCTCCTTCAAGCTTTAGGGCATGAGCTCCACCATCCTGCATTAATTTCATTGCATTTTTCATTGTGTTTTCAATCGATGTATGATAACTCATAAATGGCATATCTGTTACGATGAATGTATTTTTTGCACCTCGACGTACTGCTTTTGTATGATGAATCATATCATCAACAGTAACTGGTATTGTTGAATCATAGCCTAATACGACCATTCCTAATGAATCTCCAACAAGGATTACATCAACATTTGCTTCTTCAGCAAGCTTGGCTGATGGAAAATCGTAGGCCGTCAACATCGCAATCGGTTCGCCGTTAGCTTTCATTTTTTGGAAATCAGTAGTTGTTTTCAATAGTTTCCCTCCTCAAGTAGATGAGGGAATGAAGACCAACATTTTTACCCACCAAAATCAAATACGACTTGGCGTATTTGCGCCCAGATTTTTTCGAGCTTGCTCGAAAAACCACCTCTGAAA
This sequence comes from Guptibacillus hwajinpoensis, assembly GCA_016841285.1. Lineage (GTDB taxonomy): Bacteria > Bacillota > Bacilli > Bacillales > Bacillaceae_J > Schinkia. Next base: position 2,947 of record JAENZK010000177.1, read on the forward strand.
ATCTGTGGCATCCGCCGGAGGCTTTATTTTATTCAGCCGCTTTTGCTGAATAAAATAAAAAAGTCTTTCCATACGGAAAGACGGGTTAGTAATGTGGCTAATTCATCCCCTGTCCTAGTCCGTTTTGTGGATCAAGGCAGTATAAATTTCAATTATTCTGTCATACATGCTTATTAGCGGTGTAGTTCGAATTGATACTACCCAATTTAACATTGCAAGTATAACAGAAAACAGGGGATATTTTCAACTAGTTGAAATATTCTATTAATTGTTTTTTCCTAAATTTCTATATCTGCTGAATAAATATGATGGATAGTTCCGTTTTTGTCCTCTAATAATAAAACACCATCATCCGTGATCCCTAATGCTCTTCCTTCGATTGTATCTGTTAAAGTCCTTGCTTTGATTTGCTTTCCAATACTTATAGCATAGTTTTCCCATAATAATTTCACAACTTGGAAACCATTTTCTAAATAATCCATATATAAGTCTTCTAACTCTTTTAATATCGCTTGTAAGATCATGGAACGATTAAGCTTTTTTCCTGCCTCAATGGATAGGGACGTAGCTGTTTCCTTAAGTTCGTCAGGGAAATGTTCAGGTTGTTGATTTACATTAATCCCAATGCCAATTATAACGGCATTAATTCGGTCTGCTTCCGCTTGTAATTCGGTTAATATTCCTACCGTTTTCTTTCCATTTATTAAAATATCATTCGGCCATTTGATATCACATTTTAATCCGGTAGCAGCTTCGATTCCCCTTACAACACTTACAGCAGCAAGAAGTGTAAGTTGTGGTGCTTGTTGCGGCGGAATATTTGGCTTTAAAATAACACTGAACCATATCCCCGTAAATTTAGGTGAATACCAAGAACGACCAAGCCTGCCTTTACCAGATACTTGTTCTTCACTAACAACAATCGCACCTTCTGGGGCACCATTATAGGCATCCTTTACTGCCAATGTATTGGTCGAAGTTACCGATTCTTCATAGTGGATCTCTCTACCAATAAATTTAGTTTGCAAACCAATTTGTATTTCATTTCCGCTAATTTTGTCAGGTTTTTTCATGATCCGATAGCCCTTACGTTGAACAGCCTCCAACTCAAAACCATCCTTACGCAAATCCTCAATATGTTTCCAAACTGCAGTTCTCGAGCAACCAAGCTTATCACTAATGGCTTGTCCGGATAAAAATTCCCCTTCATGATCAGAAAATAATTTTAATAATTGTTTTCGAATGGAGGATTGCATGTAAGAAGCCACTCCTTTATTTTTTCTTTGTTATTTTCAACCTCTCCGTTAACGATCGCTCTTTCTACAATCTCAATTGTTTTTGACAGCCAAGGTCCTTGTCTTTGGCTAAACCATTCAATAAGATCATTTCCAGTGATGGCCATGTCTTTTCTAGTCTTTATCGGGAGGCCCTCGAAGATGGTCTGCAACTCTGTTAGCATAGTATCAGATTGCTTATTTTCTAGTAGGCCAATCAACTTGATACCAGATTTCAATACTTCTAGCCCATATGTATACACAGTATAACGCAAAAGATTAGTGCAATTTTCAAGCTCAACAATCACATTTAAATAAAGTCTACATGTTTTAATTCTTTCATTTGAACTTTTCCACTGTTTGAAAAATAAGCCAATATCCTCCACCTTAAGAATATGAATTAATAATGCCCACTGCTCATCTAAAGACAAGTCTAGTTTTGAACAAAGAACGGCAAATTTTGTTAATTCTTCTTCTTTATTTTCTAGAAGTGGCAAATAATTTTGGATTCGTAGTTCAGTGATGAGCAAGATTGCTTTTTCATTCGCCGCTTGTCCTGTTAAAAGCTTTTCAAATTCGACTAACACCCGTTCCACTGAAATTTTAGTTAGTAAATGAGCATGCCTCTTGATCGATTTCTTTGTTTCCGGACTGAGTTCGAAATCTAATTGACTAACAAAACGGATGGCTCGCATTATTCTTAATGGGTCTTCTAAAAATCGGTTATCCGGCTTTCCAACTGTTTGAATAAACTTGTTTTGTAAATCCTCTTTTCCGTCGAATGGATCGATAATTTTGCCGTGAATATCCATAGCGATTGCATTAATGGTAAAGTCACGGCGGCTTAAATCCTCTTTTAGAGAAGTAACAAACTCAACTGTCGATGGCCGTCTATAATCTTGGTAATCACCGTCTATGCGAAAGGTTGTGACTTCATAACATTCATCATTATGTACAACGATAACCGTTCCATGTTGTATTCCTACTGGTATAGTTTTCTCAAATAGCGCTTGAACATCTTCTGGTAATGCGGAGGTTGCGATATCTATATCTCCAATCGCCCTTCCTAAGAGATGATCACGGACGGAACCGCCAACAAAATAAGCTTCAAATCCAGCTTCCATTAATGTTGCAATTATTGGTTTTGCTTTTATAAACGGTCCTTCCATGTTCTTCCTCCCATTAGCCAATGGTTTCGTAATATATTTTTTCATATTGATCCACTATTTTCCTAGGGTTAAACAGATCTTTCGTACGTATAAACGCTTGATGACTCATCCTATTATAAATTTTCGTGTCAGACAAAAGTGTAATAGCTTTGTCAGCAACTGCACTTGTATCTCCTAATTCACAAATGTAGCCGCTAATCCCATCTTCGATAACTTCAGGTATTCCTCCAATATTTGTGCCAATACAAGGAACTCGACAAGCCATTGCTTCTAAGAGCGTTAGCCCAAAGCTTTCTTTTTCTGATAGGAGAAGTAAAAGATCACTAAATGATAGAATTTCTTCTATATTTTCCTGCTTCCCAAGAAAATGAACACGTTCGTTAAGCCCTAACTGTTTTACCTTTTTACAAACAACTGTAAATTCAGGGCCATCACCCACTAAAAGCAGTTTTGCCTTTATATGCTTTTCAATAAGAGCAAAAGCATCGATAACGTCTGGAACTCTTTTGACCTGCCTGAAATTTGAAATATGAATAATTACCTTTTCATCCTCTTTAATACCATAGCTATGCTTGATGTTAGGCCGCTCACGTCGGAAATAGACGCGATCGTCGACAAAATTATAAACAGTTTCGATTTCTTTCTTCGTTTCTACCAATCGATAAGTTTCCTGAGCAAGGTTCCTTGATACAGCCGTTACTCTATCGGATTGCTCAATACCAAAACGAATTAACTCCTGTAAAGACGGATCATGTCCTAAAACTGTAATATCAGTTCCATGTAATGTCGTGATAATTTTCAGGCGATTACCTCCAACCATCTGCTTTGCCAAATAAGCGCTTATCGCATGTGGTATAGCATAATGGACATGAAGTAAATCTAAATTTTCCCGCCTTGCTACCTCAGCCATTTTACTAGCTAAGGATAGATCATAGGGGGGATATTTAAAAACAGAGTATTGATTAACATCAACCTCATGAAAATACAAATTCGGGTACCATTTATTTAAACGAAAAGGGATACTTGATGCAATAAAATGAATTTCATGGCCCTTTTCTGCCAGTAACATTCCCAGCTCTGTTGCTACAACACCTGAACCGCCAACCGTTGGATAACATGTAATCCCAATTTTTAGTTTTTCAATCATCTAGTGTTCTCCAATTAAAATCACCACGTTCCAATCCATGAATTAACACTTCAGCAGTTCCCATGTTGGATGCAAGCGGTATATTATAAACATCACATAAACGAAGTAGTGCACTTACATCGGGCTCATGTGGTTGTGCGGTTAATGGGTCTCTAAAAAAGATTACTAAATCCATTTCATTATTAGCAATCATTGCCCCAATTTGCTGGTCACCACCCAGTGGTCCTGATTGAAAACGATGTACTTGTAATCCTGTAGCCTCCATGATTCTTGTTCCTGTCGTACCTGTTGCAAATAAAGTATGGTCTTCGAAAATTGGAGTGTATGCTGATACGAATTGTATCAATGATTCTTTTTTATTATCATGAGCAATTAAAGCAATTTTCATCACAGTCCTCCTACTCGATGATGTTTTCTAGTCCGTAAACTAAAACATCAATTTTCATTACTGTATCAATAGCTAGTTTTACGCCTGACATAAAGGAAGAGCGGTGCAAAGAATCATGTCTAATCGTTAATATTTGCCCATTTCCTCCAAAGAGAACTTCTTGATGAGCAACTAAGCCTGGAAGCCGAACACTATGAACACGCATTCCGTTCATATTCGCTCCTCTAGCACCTTGTAGTGTTTCTTTCTCATTTGGATGGCCTTGCTGCTTTTCTTCACGGCTCTTTGAAATTAATTCTGCTGTTTTAATTGCTGTTCCTGAAGGTGCATCGAGCTTTTGATCATGGTGCTGTTCAATAATTTCAACATCAGGAAAATACTTTGCCGCCATCTGTGCAAATTTCATCATTAACACAGCACCGACCGCAAAGTTTGGTGCGATTATAACCCCTATTCCTTTTTCCTCGGCTGTTTTCGCTAAATCCTGTAATTCCTGCTCATTAAAACCTGTTGTCCCCACTACTGGTCGAATTCCGTGCCTTAAGGCTGCTTCTGTATGCTTTCTGCCAATTTCCGGAGTTGTTAAGTCTAATAGTACATCTGCTTTGATTTCTCCGAAGCATTGCTCAGCATTTTCAAATATTGGTGCATCCAAGGCCGGTAAACCCTCAATATTAGAAATAAGTTTACCTCCATTTTTCCGGTCAATAGCTGCAACCAGTTCAAAATGTTCTGTATCTTGAATGAGCTTTAAAGCCTCCATTCCCATCTTTCCACGTGGTCCTGCTAAAATAATTCTAATTTTCTCCATTGTTCTCCTCCTACTCCTTCCTTGTCCATCGGTCCTTATCCCTAGTATTAAATTTGTTCATAACTAAATTAAACGATTCCTCTAAGCTAATATTTAATGAATTTGCAAAGCATATTAACACAAAAAGAAGATCCCCTAGCTCTTGTTCCACCGTTTTTTCTTCTTCATCATTTTTTTTCGGTTTTTCTCCGTAAAAATGATTGATTTCTCTAGCAAGTTCACCAAGCTCTTCGGTCATTCTGGCTAACATGGCTAATGGACTGAAATAACCTTCTTTAAATTGATTTATGTATTCATGAACTTCTTTTTGCATCTCATCCATCGTTTTTTCGCTCAATTAATTCTTCACCTCTATTATATCTATTGATATTAATGTTAGCTAAATTTAGGGCTTTTGACAAACCATTCCTTATCTTTTTTGACTAATTCTTCACATTTTTTCCAAACTAAATTATAATGATATTGTTTTTCTACTTAGGAGGCTTCGTTATGAAGATAGATTTAAAACTTCCAAATATTTTCTTTATTCTATTGGGGGCTGCCATTCTTTCCTTTGGTTTAGTTCACTTTAATATGGAAAATAATTTAGCAGAAGGTGGATTTACCGGTATAACCCTGCTTTTATATTTCTTATTTGATCTTGATCCTTCCATCACTAATCTAGTCCTTAACGTTCCACTATTTTTTGTTGGATGGAAATATTTAGGACGTACAACCTTTGCCTACACCGTTATTGTAACGGTTGCTGTGTCAATATTTTTATGGGTATTCCAACGTCATAGCCCTTTTCATATTCCACTCCATGAGGATTTACTTCTTGCGGCGTTATTTGCTGGCGTGTTTATTGGGGTTGGATTGGGCATCATTTTTCGGTATGGTGGTACAACAGGCGGCGTCGATATCATTGCAAGATTGGTTAATAAATATATTGGCTGGAGCATGGGAAGGACAATGTTTTTGTTTGATGCTTGTGTTATAACCGCTTCACTAATCTTCTATTTATCATATCGCGAAGCAATGTACACACTTGTTCTCGTTTTTGTTGGTGCCAGGGTTATAGATTTCATGCAGGAGGGCGCTTATTCTGCCAGAGGTGCTACTATTATATCTGAGAAAAGCAGTGAAATTGCTAAAAAAATTATGGATGACATGGATCGAGGTGTCACGATCTTAAAAGGAATGGGGAGTTTTACCGGTCAAGAACGAAATGTGTTGTATTGTGTTGTTGGACGCAATGAAATTGTTAAACTAAAAATCCTCATAAATTCCGTTGACCCTCATGCCTTTGTTACTGTCACTGATGTACATGATGTGTTGGGAGAAGGTTTCACGCTAGATGAAAACAAAAAGCCCATAGAACGATAGAAAAGCGGAAGCACCCGTTTAGCGACGTATAAACTGGAGCCCATCGACTGAGATAAAGGATATCCGGCGATGTGAGAAGCGTTCCTCTACTGTTGACTTATCGTAGGGAGGTGGGCAAGTTTACTAGTCGCTGGGTGCTGAAGCTAGACAGAAAAGAGGCTGAACAATTCAGCCTCTCCTTAAATCTTAATCCTCATTTCCAGCCATACCTGTATAGATTAACAATAGACGAACAAGTTCTAGGACTGCTACAAGCGCAGCTGCTACATAAGTCAATGCCGCCGCATTCAATACCTTCCTTGTTTCTCTTTCTTCATCATTGCGAATTACACCTGCCGAAACAATTTCATCCATTGCCCGGCTTGATGCATTGAATTCAACCGGTAATGTTACAATTTGGAAAAGAACGGCAGCTGCCATACAGACAATACCTAACAACAAGAATCCTGAAATCTGCGCAAAAATGCCTAT
>JAENZK010000178.1 GCA_016841285.1 Guptibacillus hwajinpoensis
TTTACCAAGGTTTATCTGTACTCGTTGTTGGTTGCCCTTGTGCCCTAATTATTTCCACTCCCGTTTCCGTTGTAACAGCAATTGGCAATGCTGCAAGAAATGGAGTTTTGATTAAAGGCGGTATCTATTTAGAAGAAGCAGGTTCGTTAAAAGTTATTGCTTTTGATAAAACAGGAACACTTACAGAAGGAGTTCCTGTAGTGACAGATATCGTCACGCTTGGCGGGAATGAAAATGAATTATTAGCCATTACTGCAGCGATCGAAAAAGGATCCCAGCACCCCCTTGCTTCAGCAATTATAAAAAAAGCAGAAAGTAACGGTCTAAATATTAATGGAGTATCTGTTGAAGAATTTCAATCCATTACAGGTAAAGGTGTAAAGGCTAGGGTCAAGAATGATATGTACTATGTAGGGAGCCCAAACTTGTTTGAGGAAACCCTTTCGAATGGAATTGAAAATACCATTACAGAAAAAATTTCAACCCTTCAATCTCAAGGGAAAACCGTCATGATACTTGGAACGGCCAATAGTATTCTTTGTTTAATCGCTGTGGCAGACCAAATGAGAAAAACATCCAAAGAGGTAATTCAAAAACTTCATCAGCTTGGAATTGAAAAAACCGTTATGCTTACCGGTGATAACCATAGAACCGCACTAGCAATTGGAAATGAAATTGGGGTTTCTGAATTCAAAGCTGATTTGCTTCCAGAAGATAAATTAAGCTTTATTAAGGAACTACGAGAAAAATATCATAGCGTAGCCATGGTAGGTGATGGCGTGAACGATGCCCCAGCTCTTGCAGCATCAACTGTCGGGGTGGCAATGGGTGGAGCAGGAACGGATACTGCTCTTGAAACAGCAGATGTTGCGTTAATGTCCGATGACCTTAGTAAATTGCCATTTACAATCAAATTAAGCAGAAAAGCTTTAGGAACAATTAAACAAAACATTACTTTTTCTCTTGTTGTCAAAGCAATAGCTTTACTCTTAGTTATTCCTGGTTGGTTAACACTTTGGATCGCCATATTTGCAGATATGGGAGCAACTTTATTGGTTACTTTAAACAGTTTAAGGTTGTTGAGGGTTAAAGAATGAAAAAAATAAGGTTATCCTGTCTTAATTATTTCGAGGATAACCTTCCTTATTTAACAATTCATCTACTCGCACACAAGTAAAACCTTTTGTTTTCACTGTTTTTAATACATCCTTTAACGCATTAATGGTATTCCTTGGAGCATCCATCTCTGCACCGGGTGAATCCCCACAGTCATGTAGCAGAATGATATCGCCGCCTTTTATGCTTGATAAACGATGTTTGATCTTTTCACTACCTCCAGAGGTCCGCCAATCTTCCGCCATGATAGACCAAAGAATAAACATGTATTTACCACTTTTGACAAAGTCAAAAAGATTGAGCATCCCCCATGGTGGACGATAATAAACAGGTCTTACCCCAGTAATATTTTCAATAATGTTCGCAGTATCCTCCACCCCTTTGCGGACTTTCCAAGGAGACATGAACCAGTTCGATTGGTGAACATAATTATGGATCCCGATTAAATGGCCTTCCTGATGCATTCGCTGAATTAACTCAGGGTGCTGTTCCGCTTTTGAACCGACCACAAAGAAGGTTGCTTTCACTTCATTTTTCTTTAATAAATCAAGAAGGATCGGGGTATATATCGGATCCGGTCCATCATCAAACGTAAAAGCAATCTTTGATAGCTCGTTCCCTCTCTTAAATACTTTTAGCCCTAAACCACGTGATAGAATATATGGGATAACGGTGTATAATATAATAAAAAAAATGATAACTAGAGTAATATATACCATGTTAGATTGTTACCTCCATTTCTTCTCACTTTTTAATAATCTATACTCTTGCTAAACGATAAAGCTTTGATTGTTCAACCTGGTCTGAATGCTTACGTGATTTTTGTTCAAGAATACCACTCAAGAATTCCGCAGTTTTCGCAGCTTCCTCCATCTCCATTCCGTTTTGAAAAGATTGAACGGATTGTTCCCATATACTCATTTGAATTTCATCCTTTAAGATGTCTAGCAGTTCCAGTTCAAACGATTTATTCTGCTTAAGTTTAAAAACCAGCCCTTTTTTCGTTAAATACTGTAGATTGATTTCTTCCTGACCTGGAAGTGCAGATTGAACAAAAACTGGTAGCCTTTTTTGCAAAGCCTCACTAATGGTGACGCCGCCTGGTTTTGTGACGATTGCATCCATTTCTTCATACAATTTGTTCATTTCTACTCTTGATGAAATATAAGGAAGTGGTGTGATATGATCCACTTGCCATGAAAGGATTTCATTGAACAATTTATGATTTTTACCACATAGCACATAGAAATCGCACTGGGAGGTTTGCTTTGACTCACCCAATAATTTCACAATCCCACCTAATCCATTATTTCCTCCAGAAATTAAGATTTTGGGTCTATCTCCTGATTTTCCAGCCTTTGTGTTTTTGCTAATTTCCTGATGGACCGGAATACCCGTAACAACCATCCTTTGTTCCAGCATTTGATACTTTTTACTAAATTCATCTTTTACATCTTTGCTAGGGAGGAAATGATAATCGATTTCCTCTCGTCCCCAAACACTATTGATAAAAAAATCTGTATAAACATTTAAGACCGGAACATCACATTTTCTCCTTCTTTTCAACTGACTTAGAAGATAGGATGGGAAACCGTGCGTACAAACGATTAAATCAGGCTTCTCCTCCATTAGCAGCTGCTCCATTTTTTTAAAAAAGAAATAATAATACCATTTAAATGAATGATCCGTTGGTGACGATGAGTAGAAAAACTTTTTGTAAACAAGATCATAAGTTTCAGGTGCATAACGAATCCATTTTAAATACCAGCTCGTTATCATTTTCTCTAGAGTTGGGTTTGCATAGCTTATTAGGTCTACTTTCTTTACAATAATTCCTTCTGTTTGTTTTTTAACTATATCCATTAATGCTTCTGCAACTTGATGATGCCCTGACCGCATTTGTAAAAAAGGTAAAAATAAAATCTTTTTCATATCCATTTCATCTCCTATTCAGCAGGATATTAAAGATGATTTCTACCCTTTTAATCTAACATCAAACTTTTTAAAATCTTGCTTTTTCATCAATTTTTAATGAAATGGAAAGGAAATATTTAAATTCAAACAAAAAAGATGTCAGAGACACCTTGGGAACGTCAAGTATTTCTTTTTTTAATATAGCTTACAAAAACAAAAAGCAAAAATATCACTAAAAGCACCAGTCCTAAATATGGAACATACTCCGGATTAATATTAAAAACACTTGAAGTATAATAGCCGATTAAAATAAATGGGAATATCCACAAAACAGTTCCTAAAAAGGACGTAAGAAGAAAATCCAAAAAGGAAATTTTGTTCATCCCAGCAAAATACGGGCTAATTTGTCGGATGCCAGGCATATAGAATCCAAATATAATCGTCTTACGAATATTTTTCCTATATTTATTTTTCACTTTAGCCCAGCGTTCTTCTGTTACCCCAACGTACTTCCCATATTTATGGATAAAAGGGCTACCTATAAATTTTCCAACAGCGTAGGCAGAAACCATCCCAGAAAAAGCTCCAAAAAAGGCTGACAAGCCAGCAGGTATGAAGGCTAAGCTATGTTGATCAATTAGCACGCCGATTAAAAATAACAGCGACTCTTCTGGAGCGGGAATCCCAACAATACCAAAGTATAAAAAAATAAAAATAATCATATAGCCATACATATTAAGATAATTTATAAGGGTTTCAATATTCATAATTCCTCTTAAACATACTATTTATTGTATTCGAACTGTATCTATTCTCTTAAGTAAACGGGATATTTCCAGTAAAAGAATATTTAAGCCCAACCAGACTCCCCCAAAAACATAGCCAGCAGCAATTTCACTTGGAAGTTCGACATTAAAGAACAATCGACTTGTGGCAATAAGAATTAATACTACTAGTCCAGCCACTGGAACAAGAGTATGAATCCAAACATTTTTTACAAAGCGTATAAATACAAATACCGTAAAACCGTAAATAACAACATTCATTAAAGATTGCTCACTTGGAAAATTACGAAAAATATGATCTGTGAACGAATATGGAACAGGGGAAAGGCTTTGAAAAATTCTCCTTAAACTTTCTTCAAAGAGTTCTCCACCCAAAATAACAAACAAAAGAGAACCTAATTCAATTAATTTATTCTCACCTTTCAGTAAAATCCAAATGAATGTAAAGATAAGTAGTAAAAGTTGGGCTTGCCTTGAACCCAGTATTGAAAAAGATTGCATTGCCTCTGTCCAATCCCTATTGAAAACTGAGGAAATCAAGATGACCATAATATTATTAAAATTGGTAAATTCATTTCCAAGAAAATCCTGTATCATACCAAACATGAGGATCATAAGGGCCAACGTCAGGATGGAAGTCGCAGCCAATAGAAATCCAACTCGTCTTCTCGTATGAAAAATGGTCAAAGTTAGATTTAATAATCGAATGACTGTCTCTTTTATCTCCACTTTATATTTTTTGTAGATGTAGATTACAATAAAAATGACGGCAGCTGCTATCCCCCCGATAAGGAGGTATTTTTTAATTGAACTGTGAAACGCCTCCCATTGTGGGCCTAATAATTTACCGAGTGTAATAAATACCGTCACCCACAGGAATGCTCCAATATAAGCAAAAATAGCATATATCCGAAATGGCAGCCGGGTAGTTCCTGAAAAGTACCCTGTAATATGTCTAATTCCAGGGATAAAATAAGCAATCAGCAACAGCTTATTCCCGTACCTACTAAACCAGTAAGAAAATTTTTCAAGCCGTTCAGGACCCATATGAAAACGGGAGCCATATTTTTCGAAGAACGGTTGTCCTACCTTATAACCTATCCAATAAGAAATGGTCATACCAATACAAGCTCCAATACCAGCTATTAAAATACTTAGTATCCAATTTAAACGTCCTTGAAAAACGAGGAATCCTGTATAACTCATAAGGACCTCACCTGGAAATGGAAGTGCGATCAATTCTAATAGCAATGCTAGAAATAATACCACATATCCATATTGGTCAATATATGATGTAATACTACCCACCGCTTATCATCCTTTAATATTCTTGGTCTCTTTTAATCATAACTCTATACTCGCAGATAAAATCAATTTTACCTCCGTTCCTTCTCCCTCTTTACTTTTAATTTTTATTTCACCTTTATGCAATTTCATGATACTTTTCGCTATATACAGTCCTAATCCGGAACCTCCAGTTTCTCGGCTCCGTGCTTTATCTACCCGGTAAAAGCGTTCAAAAATATTCTTAATTTCCTCCTGTGGAATACCCATCCCATAATCCTTTATGCGGACAACGATATTATCTCCATTTTTATCTAAAAATACATCAATTTTATCATGACTATATTTTATAGCATTATCGAGCAAAATGATGATAACCTGCTTGAGTTTTAATTCATCTGCTAAAATTAGCATTGGTGATTCTTCATAATGTAAATTAATTTCTCGCTTATATGCTTGTTTCATTTGTTTCAAAATCGTTTGGCAAAACGGTATTAGATTGACAACACTCATTTCAAGTGCTATTTCTTTTTCTATCGAAGCTACATCCAGGAATGTCTCCGTCATTTTTTGAATTCTGTTTGCTTCAGAGTGAATAGCTTGGATTGCTTCTTCAGCCAATTCTTGATCTTCTAATCCATGCCGTCTTAGTAAATTGGCATAACTTTTAATAACGGTTAACGGAGTCTTCAACTCATGAGATGCATCTGAAACAAACTGGGACTGCTTTTCGAAATTTTCCTCCAGCCTGTCAATCATCCGGTTGAACGTATTTGCTAATGTTTGAAGTTCATCCTTTGTATCGTTATGAATCATTATTTTCTTCGGAACACCACTTCGTTCAATATCTTCCATTGTATTAATCATATTTGAAATCGGCCTCATAATGATATTTGACAACCATTTTCCGCTAAGCAATGATAAGAAAACAGCTAACACGGTACTGACTCCAAGAATCCATAAAAGGATATCTTTCCTTGTTTCCAGACCCGCCAGTTCTTCACCAATTTCTAGACTTGCATTATGAAAACCTGTATCCTCTAGAGGAACACGAACGATTAATACCTGCTTTTCCTCACCCTTTAACTTGATTCCTAGTCTCTCAATTTCTTGAGTGTTTACAGATTTTCCTTTTACTTTTTTAGCAAGCGCTTCTTCATTCGTTACTTCGTAAAGGATCTGTCCCTTTGGCCCCAAGATTCGAATATAAGAATTGTCGGTTAAATAATTCTTTAGTTCACTTTGGATACTGCTAGATGTGTTATTGGCATGAATACTTTTTACAATCTCCCTTGCTTTTTGTGATCCCACATCCTCTTCCATATTAAGTGTCGTATTCATAAATAAAATGAAAACAACAACATTAATCAAAATTAAGATAAGGAGCATCCAAGCTGTTGTTAATAGATTAATTTTTAATGTGATCCTCATCTGCGTTCTCCTTTATCGTATAGCCGATACCTCTAATTGTTGTAATAAGAGGTGTGGAAAAACCATCTTCTATTTTTTTTCGCAAATGGCGGATGAACACATCAATCACGTTCGTTTCCCCCTCGTAATCATAACCCCAAACATTCAGAAGGATGTTTTCCCGAGTAACTACTTTATTTTTGTTTATAATTAAATACACGAGCAAGTCATATTCTTTTGGAGTTAAAACAATGGAAGTGCCTGCCCTTGTAACTTCTCTTGTATCAGTATTGATCTCTAAATCCTTTACAGAAAGAATGGAGTCATCCTCCTTAAGACCATTTTTCGAATAATGGCGAAGACAGGAACGAATTCTTGCTAATAATTCTTCGATTTCAAATGGCTTTGTCACGTAATCGTTGGCACCTTGATCAAGTCCCGCTACCTTATCAAATGTGGTATTGCGCGCGGTTAAAAGAATAACAGGAAGATCCTTTTTTTCTTTCCTTAGTCTCCTTAGCACCTCGATTCCATTTAATTTAGGTAGCATCACATCTAACAGGATTAAATCGATTTCACTATGCAAGGCTGTTTCCAGTCCAGTTTTCCCATCATATTCTACTGTCACCATGTAGCCCTCATATTCAAGCTCCATCTTTAAAACACGGGCAATTTGAATTTCATCTTCTAGAACTAAAATATGAGTTTTCATATTCTATTCCCCCTAACATCCTATAACTTTAATGTACCACTTTAATCAGCAATTTTCGTTTTTTAATCGATTATTAATGTTTTTTTCATATCCTGTTCAGGTTCCTTCTTTATAGTTAAAATACCCACTTTGGGCTAACTTTCAAAAATAAAAGGAGTCTGAAATGAACTACAATCTATTTAAATCTATTAATCAATTGGCAGGGCATCATCCTCTTCTGGATGGACTAATGGTGGTTGTTACGAACAATGCATTAATTATCTATGCCATTGTATTACTACTCATTTGGCTTTTCGGAAAAAATTATTATAAACAAACAGTCGTTTACGCTACGATTACCGGTGCTCTTGGATTATTCATTAACTTCGTCATTGGACATATTTATTTTGAATCTCGCCCTTTTGTCGCACATAAGGTCAATCTACTATTGACCCATACGGCAGACGCTTCGTTTCCAAGTGACCATACGACCGGTGCCTTTGCTTTAGCACTCGCAGTTCTATTTGTTCATCGTAAAATTGGGTTAGGTATGCTTTTGTTTGCCTTCTTAACAGGATTTTCTCGTATCTATGTAGGGCATCATTACCCATTGGATATTTTAGGAAGTATAGTCATATCGTTCTTCATTAGCATCATTGTTTACAAACTGAGTCCGTTCCTTGAACCCATTGCAAATACAATTATCAATCTTTATAATAGGATCCCATTTGTTCCGAAAAACATAGAAACTACAGGCAATACAAATTCATTAGATAAATAGACATGACAAAACACTGACATTTTTCGAGTCAGTGTTTTGTACCAAAGCTAACTTTTTTAGATTTTTTCTTCCACAAATAATAGAAAATAAGTAATAGTACCATGAACAAAATTAAATAAAGACTGTATTTAGTTACATATGTTTCTACTTGTCCCCAATTTTCCCCTAGTTTTCTTCCTAAAGTAATAAAGGTAAACGTCCATACGAATGCCCCACTATAGGCATATACAATAAATTTTCTAAAAGGATAGTTATTTATTGCTGCAATATATGCCGCAAGATGCCGAACTCCAGGAATAAAATAGCCAATGAATAAAACTGTAGGCCCGATTTTCTGAAATAATTTCTTTGTCAAATTGATTTTGGATTCTGTGATATGAAATTTTGAGCCGTACTTCTTCAACAAAGGTAATCCAAACCTATAACCAATATAGTAACTAAGTGAAATTCCTCCTGCAGCACCTGAAAACGCACTTAACAAAGACAGGAAAAATTTTAAATTACCCTGAAAGACATTATAGCCAACATATGTTAATAGAACCTCATCAGGTATCGGGAGACCTACAATACCGCCAATTAACACTACAATGATTCCTAAATATCCTAAATGCTGAATTAAGAAATCTATATGTTGCATCATTATTTCCCACCTAACAAAATCAAATGCGCCTTGGCGTATTTTCACCCAGATTTTTCGAGCTTAGTTAAAGTTTTTTGACTTTAATGGGACTTACCATCAAAACAGCAAGGACTAAGGTAATCCATGCATTGCTGTAAGAAAAGAATCCCATTGTAGCGAGTGGCAATCCTGCAGCAGGAATAGGCAATCCTCTAAAGTACCCAATTGTTGGTTTAACATTAAACTTTGCTAACCTTAATGCCCCCATTATTGGAAAAAGGATAAATGCCAAGGAAGTTAGAATAGATGGTTCTGCAATTGTATGAAATACAAGTGCAGGAGCAACTCCAAAACTAACAATATCCGCCAAAGAGTCCAATTGAACACCTAATTCACTGTTAACTTTTAATCCTCTAGCAATTCTTCCGTCTAGAAGATCAAAAATAGCTGAAAAGAAAATTAGGATGCATGCTACCTCTAAAAAGCCACTCATATTACAGGTAATTGACAGAACACCGCACAATAAATTCCCCATTGTAAATAAATTAGGTATTGCTTTTGCGACTTGACTAAACAAAGGAACTCCTCCTAATAGTTTTCTTACTAATTTTAACTATTATTTGCAGTTTTATTATTAATACGCTTTTCCTGGTACTTCTGATAAAACCATATCGCAGTCGTTAACCATAATACACTGAGGAAGTACCCTGCTAATATATCGCTTGGATAATGAACTCCAAGATATATACGACTTATTCCAATTGCAATAATCATTATGACACTCAGAATAATTAATATTGCACGTCCCAATCGGGTCCGAATATGCTTCCATAGTAGAAAAGCAAGAATGCCGTACAATGTACATGCATTGGTTGCATGACCACTAGGAAAGCTGTAACCGCTAACCTCAATGAGTCGATGTAAATCTGGTCGTGCCCTGTGAAAATACAATTTTA
>JAENZK010000179.1 GCA_016841285.1 Guptibacillus hwajinpoensis
AGAATACATTATTTTAAAAAGCCAATGAAAAAGGGATGATAGAAATGAATGCACCAATGATATATGAACTACATCGACCAGCCAATGTCGATCCAAATAAAAAATATCCAGCCATATTTATGATGCATGGAATTGGAAGTAATGAAAAAAATATGTTTTCATTAACATCTGATTTAGAAGATCAGTTTTTCATTTTTAGTATTCGTGGACATCTTCAACAAGCACCAGGTTATTCATTTTTTACAATTGAGGCATATGGAAAACCTCATCGCAACGTTTTTGATCAAGGAATTGAGAACCTTACAAATTTTATCGATTATGCAACTGAACAATACAATTTAGATACTCAGCACTTGTATTTACTTGGCTTTAGCCAGGGAGCCATTCTTGCAAAAACACTTTGTCTTGTGCTAGGAAGTCGAATTAAAGGTATTATCGCCCTTAGTGGGTACATTCCAAAGTTCGTTAAAGAAGAATATGATATTAAACCAATAAATAATGTTTCTGTTTTCATATCCCATGGTCAATTTGACAATGTTCTTCCTTATGAGTGGGGAGTAGCAAGTAATGAACTTTTCAGTGAACTTGGTGCTACCGTAACCTTCAAAACTTATCAAGAAGGCCACTCTGTCTCAATAGAAAATCAACAAGATTTTACAAACTGGTTACTTAATGATCTTAGTAAGTAAGACAATTTAATAATTTAGGGGGAAATCTATATGATGCCATCTTTGTTTATCGCACACGGATCACCAACACTTGCAATCGAAAATAATGAATATACACAGTATTTAAATACATTGGGAAAAACAATACCAAAACCAAAAGCTATTGTATTGTTTTCGGCTCATTGGGTGTCACCTGTCCAAAAGGTTAGTAATGTTGACGAATTTCAAATGATTTATGATTTTGGCGGTTTTCCTGAAGAAATGTATAGTATCGTTTATCCTGCAAAAGGTCACAAGGATGTATCAATCGAGATTGTTGATTTATTTAAGGAGCACGGAATTTCATTTAGGGTTGATGAAACCCGTGGGCTAGATCATGGGGCATGGGTTGTCCTACGATTGCTTTATCCAAATGCCGATGTTCCTGTAATTTCAATGTCGGTTAATCCAAACCTTTCACCTGAAGAACAATATAAAATTGGTGCGTCGTTATCTAAATTAAGGGAAAAAGATGTTTTAATTATTGGAAGTGGTGGAACCGTCCATAACCTAAGAGCTTTAAATTGGAATAAACAAAGTGGTGAGGCTGATCAGTGGGCCGTTGAATTTGAAGATTGGATTAGAGACCATATAAATGAGTGGGATCTCGATTCACTATTTAAATATGATGCGTTAGCTCCTAATGCGGGGTTAGCTGTACCGCCTTATGGAAACGAACATTTTGTTCCAATTTTTTACGCAATGGGAGCTGCGGATAATGAGAAAAAGGCAAAATTAATACACCGCAGCTTTAAGTACGGAAATCTTAGCCATAGTGTTTGGCAATTTGGATAAGAAACAAGCATACAATTAATCAAGGACAAATCGTTCTTGATTAATTGGAGGTGCTAAAGAAGTGAATCGGAATGAAATTAGTATTTTACTTTTACGAGTTTTCCTAGGAGTAAGCTTCTACATTCATGGATTAGCAAAATTTAAGAAAGGTCTTGCCTATACAGCTGAACATTTTGGAAGTTTGGGGCTGCCTGAATCCTTAGCTTTTGCCGTAGCCTACATTGAACTTTTCGGTGGGATTGCTTTAGTATTTGGCCTTGGCAGTAGAATTGTATCCATCCTATTCGGAATTATAATGATTGGGGCCATATTGACTGTGAAACTATCCGCAGGTTTCTTAGGCGGTTATGAGTTAGATATTGCTTACCTAATCATCGCTATTTTAATTACTATTAATGGGAGTAAACTATTTGCCCTAGATCACCTTTTGTTTAAGTCAGGAGACCTAAAAACAAAAACTATTTAAAAGAATCGGATGATAAATCTAGTGTAACGCACTACCAAAAATGGTAGTGCGTTTTTTAATTTGATAAAATCGCTTATAGGAATTTCCTATATACCTATTAAAAATACTAATTAGTTTGGAACAAAATTCGGTGATATATTTGTTTATATCATAATATTGTCGAATTTATAACAATCACTTAGTGCCTGATATAGGGTCGTAATTAATAAAAAAGTCGAGAAAGGGGCTCCGTTCTTCGCCCTTTAAATATATCAACTCAATATCTCGAGCAAGCGGTGGTTTATCAGTAATTGCAAGTTTGTAAAGCTTATGTTGTTTTAATTCTTCTAGAGCACATGATTCTGGAAGAAAGCTGATACCAATACCGGCCAAGACCATTTGCTTAGCTGTTTCCATACTATCAA
Organism: Guptibacillus hwajinpoensis; assembly: GCA_016841285.1. Lineage (GTDB taxonomy): Bacteria > Bacillota > Bacilli > Bacillales > Bacillaceae_J > Schinkia. Next base: position 2,373 of record JAENZK010000179.1, read on the forward strand.
CCTCTAAGATTATATTTGGGTTAAGGTGTTTGCTTTTAAACAAACCATAGATCATCAGCCAATCAATCGACCCATGTTCAAAAAAGATAAGCGGTTCAGAGTCTACATCCTCAAGTTTAACCTTTTCTTTACCGATTAGATGGTGACCTGGATTTACAAACAGTTCGATGGGGTCGGCATGAAATAAGACTGATTCAATTTTGGGATGGGTAACACTACGGGCTATACCAAACTCAACTTCTTTATTTACGACTTTTTCAAGGACGTCACTTGAATGTCCGGTCAAAATCCGTACAGATACATCTGGAAATTCATTTCGAAATTGAACAAGCATGTCAGGAACTAGATGGGCCGCAACAGAGGGTGCACAAGCCACATTCAATTCGGTATGTACAATCGTGTTTTTTTGTAAATGGATTTTAGCTTCCTGATAAGTTTGCAGAATTTTTTGAGCATAAGGAAGAAATTGCTTTCCTTTATCGGATAAGGAAAGTTGCTTCCCTTCTCGGTTAAATAATTTGGTGTTTAATTCACGCTCAAGTGTTTGAATTCTTGCCGATACAGACGGTTGCGTAAGATATAGTGCTTCAGATGCACGATTAATACTTCCAAGTAAAAAAACATAAACAAATGCTTCGATATGGTCGATGTTCATGAATACATCCTCCAATTAATTATATGTATGGAAACTATTATTTCAGAATATCACAAGTTTGGGAAGATAGGGGTAATGGATTATGAAAATTTACAGCAAAATCGACGAAATCATCAAGGAAGATGCCGGGAACCGGAATGTTATTCCTATTACAAGACGAAATACGCTATACGATGCAGCCAAATCATTACTGGATGCAAAAGAAATTGTTATCGTGACTGGTTTCTATATTGAAAGGATGAAAACCGGTGAAACAGACGGCCCATTAGGTGCTGCTTTTCTTGCTCAAGCACTTGAGAAGCTATCAAATAAAGTAACAATTTTGACAAGCCCGTTTAACGCGCAGATTATGGAGGCAGCGATTGCCGAATTACAATTGAGTGCTGAATTATTGATTGTCGAGGCAGGTGAGGAGTTGGAGATATTTCCGCAAATACTATCAAATCCATCTATTACTCATTTAATTGCACTCGAGCAGATGGGTACAGCCCTTGACGGGAACTATTACAACATGGCTGGCATGAAGATCTCTATTCCAGTTGCTCGTTTTGATTCACTATTTGTTCAAGCACGTGAAAAAGGAATTACTACGATTGCTATTGGAGATGGAGGAAACGAAATTGGAATGGGCAGCTTATACTCTTACCTTTTCTCCAAAATCGATAAAAACTGGATATTAAACATTACACCAGTTGACTACTTAATTACAGCTGGGGTCTCAAATTGGGGAGGATATGGATTAATGGCAAGCTTGTCCTATTTAGTGGGACAACCATTATTACATGATCCACAAGATGAAAAAAGACTTTTACAAGTTGTTTTAGATGCGGGTGCAGTTGATGGAAAGACAAATATGAAAGTGATGTCAGTTGACGGTTTACCGATTAAAAAACATATGGAAATCATTGATCAACTGCATAAAACGATCACGGATCGCCCAATGGTTGGGACTCAACAAATTTAATATTGTGAAACCTTGAAAGAAAAGATTACGGTCTTTTCTTTTTTTGTTTAAGTGATATCTATCACAAACAGAAACTTTTATTAATGGTACATTACTATTATGAGAAATGTTCTCACTGTAAAAATAGGTAAAATGCCTAAATAAAGGAGACATAATGATGAGTGAAATGATAAATAACCGCGAACAACATACGACTGAATATAGTAGTGAACGTTTAGAAAAATTAAAACAAATTTTTAAAGACCTACAAAGTGGAGAAAATGTAGAGGAAGTAAAAGCACGTTTTGATAAAGAAATCGGAAAAGTTTCAATTGAAGAGATGTCAAAACTTCAACATGACTTCAATGAAAATGGAGAAATGTCATTAGAAGAGGTTAAGCGAATTTATACCCTGCATACAGAAATTTTAAAAGGATCTGTTGAAGAAATTGAGTTTTCTAAAAATCCTGAAGATGAGCCAGGGCATCCCGTTCATACCTTTAAACTAGAGAATAGAGAAATTGCAAAGCTTTTAGAAACCAAACTTCATGTCCATCTTGTCGAATTTGCTAAAGAAGATTCTGAAGAAAATGTTTATAAGCTATTAGAAGATTGTAATTTATTACTTGATATCGATAAGCATTACAGCCGAAAAGAGAATTTAATTTTCCCCTATTTAGAGACATACGGAATAATGGGTCCAAGCACAAATATGTGGAGAATCGATGACTTTATTCGTGATGCAATAAAGGATGCAAGACAAAAATTAATGAGTTATAACGGTGACAAGCAAGAAGTGATTGATATTGTACAGTATTGTTTACGAGAAGTCAGCGATATGATTTATAGAGAAGAAAATATTCTTTTCCCGATGGCATTAATGAATTTTACAGAAGACCAATGGGTGAAGATTGCTCGTGAAAGTGATGAGGTAGGATTTTGTTTAACAGAGCCTGCTGCCGTGTGGAAACCGGAAAGAAATGAAATCAGCGAAAAAACGATGTCTGAAGGTTTCATTAAATTGGAGACTGGGATTTTATCTTTAAAACAGCTAGAACTACTTTTAAACACTTTACCAGTAGATATTACTTTCATCGATCAGGATGACGTCGTTCGCTATTTCTCACAAGGAACGGAAAGAATTTTCGTACGTACTAAAGCCGTAATCGGCCGGACTGTTCAAAACTGCCATCCACCAAGAAGTGTTCATGTAGTTGAAGAATTACTGGCAGACTTCAAAGCCGGCAGGAAAGACGTTGAAGATTTCTATATAAAATTCCGCGACAAATATGTATACATTCGTTACTTCGCTGTTCGTGATGAAAACGGGGAGTATGTTGGAACGTTAGAATTTACGCAAAATATTGATCCAATTCAGGCGATCAATGGGGAAAAGCGAATTTTGGCATAGGTAAAATAAATATTTGAATGATTTCCGAAACAAGGCTGACTCAAATTAAATGGGTCAGTCTTTTCTAATTTTGCATAAATTATACATAGCAAAATTTTTTAACAAAATTATATTAATATCATGTATAATTACTTACAGAGAATAACATCTTTAGAAAAGCCACTGAGTAAGGATGATACTAATGAAATATAGATCAGCGTTTGATATTATCGGCCCAATCATGATTGGGCCTTCAAGTTCTCATACAGCAGGGGCTGCCCGGATTGGGCGGGTAGCAAGGACATTATTTGGTAGAAAACCAAAGAAAGCAATGATTTATTTTTATGGGTCTTTTGCGAAGACTTACAAAGGTCATGGGACCGATGTGGCGATTGTTGGAGGTCTGCTTGATTTTGACACAAATGATGAACGGATTCCCCATTCTTTAACGATTGCCAAAATAGACGGTATCGATATTGAATTTATTATTGAGAATACCATCATTACAGACCACCCAAATACTGTGAAGATTTGTTTAGAGAGTGATGATAAAGAACTTGAACTTGTTGGGATTTCAATTGGTGGTGGTGCCATTGAAATTATTGAACTTAACTCTTTTAAACTTAAATTAACAGGCGAATGCCCGGCAATTCTAGTCGTTCACCAGGATCAATTTGGTGTAATTACGGCCGTTACACGTGTACTTGCGGATTTTCAATTGAATGTTGGACATATGGAAGTTACCCGAAGAGACGTTGGTAAAATGGCAATGATGGTGATTGAGGTTGACCAGAAAATTGATGAACAAGTAATCAAGGAAATAGAGAATCTACCAAACGTTACACAAGTAATTAAAATGGTTGATTAACGTGAAGTTGATATTATTGGGGGCATGAACATGTTCAGAAGTGTTAAAGAACTTGTCGAACTTGCTGAAAGCAATGGAGTGAAAATCGCAGAAATTATGATCCGGCAAGAAGTAGAAGTTTCAGGCCTTTCAAGGGGAGATGTCATTAATAAAATGGATCAAAACCTTATTGTAATGGAACAGGCTGTCGAGCGTGGGTTACAAGGAGTGACTTCTTTTTCAGGGCTAACTGGAGGAGATGCGGTCCTTCTTCAAAATTATATAAAAAGCGGGAAAGCATTATCTGGCACCATTTTGTTAGATGCTGTTAGTAAGGCTGTTGCCACGAATGAAGTGAATGCGGCAATGGGGATGATTTGTGCTACCCCAACTGCGGGTTCAGCAGGAGTAGTACCGGGAACGTTATTTGCGGTAAAAGAAAAACTCCAACCAAGCCGTTATGAAATGATTGAATTCTTATTTACAGCAGCGGCATTTGGTTTTGTTGTAGCTAACAATGCTTCGATCTCAGGTGCGGCTGGGGGATGCCAGGCAGAGGTTGGTTCTGCAAGTGGAATGGCTGCGGCCTCAATTGTGGAGCTTGCTGGAGGAACTCCTTCACAAGCAGCAGAAGCAATGGCAATTACATTAAAAAATATGCTTGGATTAGTTTGTGACCCAGTGGCAGGTCTAGTAGAGGTACCATGTGTGAAACGGAATGCAATGGGAGCTTCTAATGCTATGACAGCAGCAGATATGGCGTTAGCAGGAATCAAGAGTAAAATTCCGTGTGATGAGGTCATTAATGCAATGTATTTAATTGGGCAAACAATGCCTAGCTCTTTAAGGGAAACAGCAGAAGGTGGATTAGCTGCAACTCCAACGGGAAGACGACTTGAAAGAGAGATCTTTAATCTACAGAATTAAAGCTTCACTCGAGATGAATACTCGCTTTTATCTACAAATTATGGTACGATTTGCATGTCATTATGACTAATTACGGTAAAGTTGGAAATACCTATTAAATAGTGATCATAATAGAAAAGCGAGGAGAATGAGCGATGGAAAAAATCGAAGTAGGCGAAATCTTTACGATTAGCGATGAAAATGATCAAGAAGAGGAAGTTGAAGTACTAGCAACAGTGGATATGGATGGTACTGAATATATCGCAGTATGTTTTGTTGATGACGTACAAGAAGACAGCGAAGATGATATCGATATTTTCTTCTTAAAGGTTGATGAAGATGGTGACCTGTCAGCCCTTGAAAGTGATGAGGAATTTGACAAGGTTTCAGCAGCCTTTGAAGAAGTTTTTGAAGAAGAAGATATTGAAGATTAATTATAATTTCAGATAGCAATTAGAGGGTCTTTTATGAAGAGCCCTCTTTTTATATTTTTTCTTAATTAATTGGTACGGAAGGAGTAAAAAAAAATGAGAACTATTATACTTATACTTTTTCTTGCACTATCAACTTTTCTTTCAGGATGCTCAAACTCAGATCCTAACCTGCCAAATTCTAAACAAAATAATAACCAAAGACCTGATGCTGCTGCAAAGGAGATCGTTCAGCTGTTAAAAGATAAAAATATGGAGTCTTTAGCTAATTATATTCACCCTTCGAAGGGTGTTCGATTTTCTCCATATGGATATATCAATGTAGAACAGGACCGCATCATGAATTCCCAACAAATTGTAGGTGCAATGGAAGATCAAACAACCTATCTATGGGGATATTTTGACGGCAGTGGAGAACCAATAAATCTGACTTTTGAGGAGTATTTTAACCGTTTTGTGTATGATGAAGATTATCTTAATGCTGAAAAAGTAGCAGTTAACGAGCGGATTGGTCAAGGAAACAGCCTTGATAACAATAAAGAAGTTTATCCTGAGGGAACTGTAGTTGAATTCCATTTCCCAGGATTTGAAGAAAAATATGAGGGCATGGATTGGAGAAGTTTGCGGTTGGTGATGGAAAAGGTTGAAGAAAATTGGTTTTTAGTTGGAATCATTCATGATGAATGGACAACCTAATTCATTACAAATAAAAAAATGATTTCTAATAGCTGGTTTGCTTGAATATAATTTACCGATGCACCCGCTTTTTCTTTACTGAAGTGGAGGTGGACTATGGAAAATGAAAAATTGATGGCACAAGCTATTGATATCGCTTACCAAAATGTTTTAACAAGCAATGGTGGCCCATTTGGAGCAATTGTTGTAAAAGACGGAAAGGTAATTGCTAGTGGATGTAATGAAGTAACTAAGCTGAATGACCCGACAGCCCATGCTGAGATCCAAGCAATACGTGCTGCTTGTCAGGTTTTAAATAGCTTTCAGCTATCAGAATGTGAGATTTATACGAGCTGTGAACCTTGTCCCATGTGTTTTGGCGCCATTTATTGGGCACGACCTAAAGCGGTCTATTTTGCCTGTACAAAGGAAGACGCAGCCCAAATAGGATTTGATGATCACCATATTTACGAGCAATTAAATAGGCCAAAAGAAAATAGGCTAATTAAAATGGAGCAAATTTGCCCTGAAAATTATCGACTTCCATTTACTACATGGAAAAACACAACAAGAAAAACTGAATATTAAGTAACCCCTTGCCATTATTATGGAAGGGGTTTACTTTTTAACAATCCTCTGCTTTATTGTGGTGTAAAGGTGGAGGGATGAGCCAACCTTTTTCCTTATTTAACCTCAACGCTTTCGCAGCTAGGGTTGCCTTTTGTGTGTGGAATTGCCCGAACATCATCGCAATATCTTCTCGAATACATTGAGCCATAACACCACTACAAGCAACTAATCCTGAACCCAATGCGACAGATACATGGGCCGCAATTTCAGGGTCTTGGAATCTTGCCCCAACTGGAATATCATCAAGACAAGCCTTTGGTCGTTCTGGTGAGGCTGGTGGTAGCCCGACTCCGTTTTCCTTTAAAAGCTCCTCAATTTGTTTTTCTTCTTGTTGGCATTGCTGGATACATTCCTCCAACAATCTTCGTAAATCTTCGTCACCTGTATGGTTTATTTTGGTCTGGTAACCGGCAATACCTTGTTTTGCCGCTAATAAATATGACCATGTTGTAAATACTTCACCATAATGCATTGGTTCATCCTTTGGATTTCCGCTTAAAATTCCCATAAAGACACTCCTCACTTTGTTTGTGAAATTCATTAAACTCTCCTTGTTTGGTCCAACTGTACAAATTAATTGTTTGTATTGGAATGAGATTTTATTCAACCAAAAATGGCCCATTTGGGTAATAGTTAAA
>JAENZK010000180.1 GCA_016841285.1 Guptibacillus hwajinpoensis
CCCAGGGAATGGTCATGAGATGGCTGGAACGATCGTAGAGCTTGGAGAATCTGCCCAAGAATCGGGATTTAAGGAGGGAAGGCGTGTTAGTGGATATGCTTGGAATCAGTGTGGACATTGTTTTTATTGCCGCACAGGTAGAGAAAGCCACTGTTTAAATCTTAAACCAACACAAAGCACAATGTCTGAATATATTGTTTGGCATTCCCGCCAATTGATTAGAATACCTGATTCCGTTTCAATGGAGGAGGCATGCCTAACCGATCCTATAGGGCATTCATTACGAGGAATAGAAAGATCTGGTTTACATCTTGGAGATAGTGTTTTAATTATTGGTGGAACTGTTCCTGGACTCATATTATTACAATTAGCCAAAATGTGCGGTGCAAGGCAAATTACTATAATTGAACCCGTTGAAGCTAATCGGAAGTTAGCCATGCAACTTGGAGCAGAAATCTGTATTGATCCTGATCAAGAAAATATTTCATCCATGGCTTTAAACACAACTAATTTATTGGGATACGATGTTATTTACGAAGCCAGTGGAAATCTGGAGATGCTTTCAATCGCTGCTGCTTTACTTGCCAGACAGGGCACATTGGCTTATTCGAGTTTTTATGGACTAAACCGCCGATTTCCAATTAATACTTCGGAATTGTTTATAAAAGAAGCAAAATTAGTTCCATTTCATATGGCTCCTTATATGCTTCCCCGTATTCAAAATGTTATGGATAAGCTTATATTGGAGCCCCTAATTTCTCATGTTTATTCCATGGAAGAAGCAACGTATGCGTATAAAGCAACCGAATCTGGTCAATATCCACATATATTAATCAGGATTAATGGCTAATTTGAATAAGATGATTAAATTATCTTTTCTGGTTTTTCAATGAGCTCAACAAAATCACTTATAAATTTTGCACCTGTAGCCCCATCAACAACTCTATGATCTAAAGATAGGACAGGTCTCATAATCTTCTTAATCCCTATTGTTCCGTTCTCCATTATTGAAGGAATATTATACATTTGTGGAACAGCTAGAATAGCAACTTGAGGCGCATTAATAATTGCAGAAAATGACCTGATTGGATACATACCAAGATTACTGATAGTGAAAGTTCCGCCCGTGAGTTCTTCACTCGTAAAATTGCCTTTATGTGATTTTTGCTTGTAACTTTCTATGGCTAAATTTACTTCCTCGAGAGATTTATTTGCTACCTCCGAAATTACAGGTGCTAAAAGCCCACGTTGTGTATCCATAGCAACTGCAATATTTACAGAATCATATGTGATAATGTGATCATCAACCCAAGATGCATTAAGATAGGGATGACCCACAAGACAGTCACCAATAATTTTTGTGAAAATTGCTGTAAAGGACGGGTGGTATGGAAGTTCTTTCCGTAAATTTACAAATCCAGCACAATTTATCTCTGTTTCTAAGTGAAACTGTGGTACTTCTGTCCAACTGGAAATCATTTGACGGCTCATGGCTTTTTGTAAGCCTGAAAGTTTAATTACCCTTTCATTCATCTGTTTCAATCCAAGCGACGATAGTGCCAATTTCAACAAGTTCATTTTCAGGCACAACGATTTCTACTAAAGTACCAGAAATTGAAGATTCGATTTCAGTAACGGCTTTATCAGTCTCAATTTCCATAAGAACTTCACTTTTTTCGACATGGTCACCAACCTTTTTCCACCATGTCAGGATGGAACCTTCTTCCATGTCAAGTCCTACTTTAGGCATAATCACTTCTTTTTTCATTCTATTGTTATCCTTTCGTTTGTTCCTCTCCAAAGTTTATGATGTTCATCCCAAACTTCCCACAGACTTTCATATAAATGCTTATATATAGCATAGTTTTCTTCATAAATTTTTATTTTTGCCGAATCTGGTTCATAAGTGTTTTTTATACGAACCATATTATCAGTCGCTTGATGAAGATTCGAATAATGATTAACCCCAACTGCGGCTAGAATTGCAGCACCCAATGCGCCAATTTGATTGCCATGAGTTACTTGAATAGGCATGCCTATACAATTGGCAAAAATATCACACCAGAACGCACTTGCACTTCCTCCCCCAACAATACGGATATTCTTGGGTTGTACTGGCAGATGTTTATAGCAATCCTTCATGGAATAACCAATTCCTTCATAAACAGCACGGAGCATGTGGCTTTTCGTATGATGACTTTTAATTCCAAAGAATTGAGCTGCAGCACTCGGATTGACAAAGGGTGCTCGTTCACCTCCTTGACCGAGGTAGGGATGAAAAATGATTCCACCTGCACCGGGGCCAATTTTCTTCATCGAATTTTCTAATTCAGTAAATGAAGATAAATTTCCTGAGGTTGAGTAAAATTCTTTAATAAACCAGTCAAGATTGGGCGTTCCTAACATAGTTCCCATCGTTAACATCCATAAGTTTTCATCAGCATGACAAATTATGGATGGAGAATTCTCTTTGGTAAGGTCAGTTTCTGTAATTGAATCAACCACGACTGCATTATAAACTGTGGTTCCCACCACAGTACATGCTTGCAAGGGATCAATTACACCTGTACCAATTGCTGAAGAAACCACATCGATAGCCCCATTAACAACAGGAATTCCTGCCGGTATTCCTGTTTTCAGAGATGCTGATTTTGTAACCTCTCCCATTATTGTTGTGGAGGTTTTTATGGGCGGAAGCAGATTTGCAATTTGTGGGACGCCATACTTTGTTACTAAATCAATTGAAAATTTCCGATTCCACACATCAATAAGAGATGCGTCAGAAAGGTCGGTTTGTTCAGTTGCTGCTATTCCAGTTAAACAATACTTGATCCAATCTTTACAGAATAATATTTGAGCACACCGCTTCATTAAATCAGATTGGTGGTCAAAGAACCATGCACTCAATGGCAAAGGTGAGCCTGCGAATACAACCCGACCACTATCCTGGATAATGCCTTCATTTTTCCATTGATTAATATAATCAACTGCCCGACCATCCACCCACAAAGTAGCATCTGATATGGGTTTTCCGTCTTCATCGAGCATCCATAACCCATCACCCATAGCAGTAACGCCAATAGCCTTGATCTCGCCAAACGTCTCTGCTCCTTCAATTGTTTGCTTAATTATTTGTGCTACACAATCCCATAATTCTTCCATGTTAAGTGTCGCACGCCCATTTGGTGAATATATGGGTTGCATGGTCTTCTTAACAAGACGAAGTTCTCTTCCCATTTCATCAAACAGAGCCGATTTAACTTCTGTTGTTCCAATATCTATTCCTAAGAATAAAGCATTCATAAAAATCAATCTTTTAATAGTATTTTCTGACATTAATCAAAGCTATTTGGTAATTAAGGCATCTGGATTGTATATATGCTCCGGTTGTTCTCCATTCATAAATCTCTTCATATCTTCGGTCAACATTCTATAAGATCGTTCGTATGGATCAAAACTACACCCACCAATGTGGGGAGTCAAAACAACGTTATCGAGTTCCAACAAGGGGTGATTTTCTGGTAAAGGTTCAACAGGAAATACATCTAATGCTGCACCTGCTATTTGCCCTTGCTGTAGCATGTCAATTAGTTTGTCATAATCCATAACAACTGCTCTGGCAGTGTTGATGATATAGGCGTCAGACTTCATTAATGAGAGTAATTCTGAATTTACCAATCCTATCGTACTTTTAGTAATGGGTACATGAATTGAAATAAAATCGGAGATTTTCATTAATTCGGGAAGATCAACAAAGGTGACATTTTCGTTTACTGTCTCTGGATTAACATATGGATCAAATGCTAGAACTTTCATATCAAATGCTAAGGCTCTTTTTGCAGTTTCGCGACCAATAGCACCATAACCAATTAGCCCTAATAGCTTCCCATTAAGTGTAGGCCCTTTGAATTGAAGATATGCAAACTTTTCTTCCGTCGAACCCACCCAGTTAATATCAGTCTCGCAAAACCCATTTTCGCTAAAGGTTTTATTATCAGTAATAACATTGTTCATAATCAGATGGTGACCTTTTGCTATTCCTCTACTTAATGCAATTAATAAGCCCATTGTAAAATCAGCAACAGTATCTTTGTTTCTGCCAGGAACATTGATGATAGGAATTCTCATTTCGGTCGCTGCCCTCACATCAATGTTAGCCCGTGCCCCACCCCGAACTGAGGCAATTAGTTTTAGATTTTTGCAATTTTGGAGTACATAGCGAGTTAATGGATCAAATTCTAATAATATGCAATCTGCATCAGAACCAGCTTGGATGAGCTCGTCCTCTGTTAGCACTCGTCCAGTTTGCATCATTCCTGCATATTCTATTGTTTCAAACATTTCGTTTAAAATTGGCAAATATCGTTCATCTAAATATGTGGTTATTAATAGTTTCATAATTACACTTCGCTCCTATGAAAATTCATGACTTCAGTAACTGCTTCAATGATTTTTGAAATATCTGGAACATATTGCCGTTCAAGATTATCTGCAAATGGAACTGGTACATCTGGCGCCGCTACACGTAAGATTGGACCTTTAAGCCTATCAAACACATGTTCCTGAATCTGGGCTGCTAACTCACCTCCAAAACCTCCCTTTTTACATGCTTCATGTACAATAACAACCCGACCCGTTTTTTGTGCTGACCCGATCAAAGGTTGTAAATCTAAAGGTTCCAGAACACGCACATCTATTACTTCAGCGTCTATGCCAAATTCACTATTAAGTTGCTCTGCCGCTTGTAAAGAACGATCTACCATAGCCGAATAAGTAATTATTGTCACATCATCGCCTTTTCTTTTTATGTCTGAGGTATAGTCGATTTCGTAAGGATCCTCAGGAACGTGACATTTTTTCTTATAAAGTGCTTTGTGTTCAATAAATACAACCGGGTTATTATCTCGAATCGCATGTAATAATAACCCTTTTGCATCGTAAGCATTGGAGGGTATTACAACTCGGATTCCAGGAATATGAGCAAGAATTGCTTCTAAGGATTGTGAATGTTGTGCTGCATTGCCCAAACCAGCACCACATTGCGTGCGTATCACAAGAGGAACATTTACATAACCTCCATACATATAACGAATTTTTGCAGCCTGGTTTAAAACCTGATCAAAACATGACCCTAAGAAATCAATATAAGATAACTCAACAATAGGACGTTTACCTGCTATAGCAGCACCAACACCTGCACCTACAATGGCCATTTCTGAAATAGGCGTATCTCTTACCCGCTCTGGTCCAAATCTTTCCACCAAACCATAGCTACATCTTAATTGCCCACCATAGGTTGCTATATCCTCACCTATCATAAAAATATTTTCGTCACTGTTAAATGCTATATGCAAAGCTTCATTTATTGCTTCACGCATTGATATATTTCTCATAGAATCACCTTTATCTAACTATTTTTGAAGACTTATCCATTTGATGTTGTGAAAGCTAAGATCATAGAGATCTTCGGTTAAATCATCTATTTCAGGTTCACTCATTAATTTTGCTCTTGTAGAAGCATCAAGAACCTTTTTAGTTTCTTCTTTTTTGATTTTAGAAATAATTTCAGAAGATAAACCATAATCGTTTTGCAGCTTTGTCTCACATGTATTGATGGGATCTTTTTGTTTCCACAAATCAACTTCTTCCCTGGTACGATAATTTTGATTATCGCCAAAATAATGGCCCTTTATCCGATACGTTTTCATTTCAAGGAGGACTGGACCTTTGCCTGATTGCACATGTTCAACAGCCATTTGCATGTCATCATAAACCGAAACTACATTATTACCATCCACACTCTTTCCCAAAATACCGTATGCAGTTGCTCTTTCTGAAATATTTTCAATATTTATTGATTTACTTACGTTGGTTGAAATCGCATATTCATTGTTCTCACAGATAAATATGACCGGTAAAGCCCAAATTGATGCAAGGTTCAACGATTCATGGAACGAACCTTGATTTGTTGCGCCATCTCCAAAAAAGCTAACAACGTAATTTTTACTTTTGCTTATTTTCAAACTAAGCGCTGCTCCAACTGCCAATGGAATTCCTCCACCAACAATGCCATTTGCCCCCAAATTCCCGGTAGAAAGGTCTGCTATATGCATGGAACCGCCCTTTCCTTTACAATATCCACCATCTCTTCCCAACAACTCTCCAAACATTCTTTCTAAATCCGCGCCTTTAGCAATACAATGTCCATGTCCCCTGTGAGTAGAAGTGATTAAATCTTGGTTTGACATATGTGCACATACACCAGCTGCAATAGCTTCTTGACCTATATAAGTATGTACAGCAGCCCTGGTTTCATTCCTTTTCGCCAATTCAATCGCTTCGCTTTCAAATTCTCTGATTCGGACCATAATCCGAAACATTTCAATGAGGGTCTGCTTTTCCATAACAATTTTCTCCTCTTGTATAATTATTTCGACCAGTATCTAAGTGCAGCATCTAATTCTTTATTTGATTTTGCAGCTTCTTCTACTGAAAATCCTGCATCAACTGCCTCAATTGCTTGGAGGATTGCACGAGCACCTGCAGTTGGCCCCATGGGATGGCCATAAATCCCACCACCAGCCATAAGGATGGTTTCATTGCCGAGTAAATCCATCAAATATTCAATCGTACCGGGGTGCACACCACCTGCTATAGTAGTAAATGAACGTTTAAGATTGCCCATTGGGGAAGTTAACATGTTATGTACTTCTACAAGCTCGTTTGTTTTGATTCCAAATCGGCCGCTATCAGGATATACAAGTGACATGTCCATTCCAATCATTCTTGGAAGTTTTCCTAAAGAAAGTGCGGTTGAAATTCCATTTACAGGAGATCTATAATATGCACCCATACCTGCACAATGACCAAATATTGGAATGGTTACATTTTCGCGCTTTAATGCCCTAACCATGTCCTCGACAACCCCCCATCCAAGGGTTTGGTAGTTGACCATAATTGCATTCGCACCGGCATCGATAGCTCGTTTAGCCCTATCAAGGACACGTTCGCCTGTGATGTTCACAGCATATAAAACACTTTTATCCTTCCCAATTTCTCGCAAATATTTCATAACCGTGCGAACTCGTTCTATCATAGGGGAATAATCTGGATCGCTCTGTAATTCATCATCTTTAATGATTTCCGCACCCCCTAAAGCAGCTTTTGCAGCGCCTTCAGCGCTAACTTCAGGTGTTACACCAATACAAGGCTTTAAAATTGCACCTACTATCGGCCGTTCAGGAACATTCAATAGTTCACGTATTCCTTCAATTCCCATAATAGGCCCAGGAAAATCTTCAATCAATGAATCGGGGAATTCAATATCCAATAATCTGATCCCATCCTGACCTAACACATTACCCGCGACTGTACTCATGATCATTGGCAAATATTTTGGGAAGTTAGCTATAGGAAATGCTATTCGTGCCACGCATGCTCTTTCTTGAGCCATAGAATAAATTCCAATCACCTTAGCGCCATATTTCTCGACTACTTCTGGTGTCTCTCCTTCGACATGTGTCCAAGTTCCTGCACTTTGATCAGCAGCAACAAGTTTGACCCAATCAAATAGATCTGGTTCAGAATCGGATTTCATATAATATGTTGCGATCAAGTATTCTTCTCTGACATTTTCGGGTAAAGTCAATGTTTCAAATTTCATTCTGTCCTCCAACCGGCTAATTTTGATTTAATATTTTTTTATGTCGATGAAATTTAATTAATTATTGTAATAGCGCGATCAATTGTGTACCAATTTATTGAGTCGCGCTATTACATAAAAGCTACTCGACTAACGTAATGATGGTTATTCTTCGCATAGGTGTTTCATGAAGTTCTTAATCATCTTCCAAACTTTTTCAACTGACTCAACATTCATTCTTTCTTTTGGGGAATGTACATCATTAATCAATGTGCCAACACCTACACAATCGAGACCCAACGCCTGAGTAAAGAGCCCAAGTTGTAGACTACAGAAGTTATTTTCCAATTTTGGCGGCTCTCCCCAGCTTTCAATGTATGCTTTTTGAGCAATTTTTGCCAGTTCAGATTCGGGATTGTGAGCAAATTCTGGCGCATCGACACCAAATTGCTCAGCTTTAGCTCCATTACCCACGAAATCTACTAGGGTGAAAATCTGATCTCTGACAGCATGTTTACGAGAAGTTACAGCACTTGTAATTGTCGTGATCATCCAGACTTGGCTTTCTTCTGTTCGCAGAATGCCCAGATTGAGAGAGCATTCAGTATATCCAGGATTCTTCAGGTTTTTCGTAGTCACACTGTTAGGAAGTGTAAACACCAAACCCAAAAGACTCTTTGTGGTAGATTCAGAGAACACATTTTCGGGATACTTGCCACCTGACGTAACTGTCAAAAGTATGTCGGGGTCTGCAACATCAAATTCACTCTTATAAGTTTCAGCAAGTTGGTTAACAACCTCTGTGACTTTTTCCTGAGCTTCAGGGGCAACTAAGATTTGAGCATCTGCCACTGCTGGAATTACATTATTCTGAACGCCACCATTAAAACTTGCAAGACGGTAATCAACTGTTTCTGATAATTCACTCAAGGCTCTTGCCATCAAACCAATAGCATTTCCACGCTCAAGGTGGATATCCCATTCACAGTGGCCACCTTTCATGTTAGATAACTTAAGAGTCATCGGAAGTAACCCTGCAGGCGCACTTTCCCAGTTAGGTGGAACTGTGATTTTTACGGATAGATCGCCCGCACACCCAACCAGAAGTTGTTTATCATCAATCCAGTTAAAATCAATCATTCTTTTTCCGGTCAAATGGCTCATGTCATAAACATCAGCACCCTTTTTCCCTAATTCCTCCATAACTGTAATGACACACTCCAATGGGGGATGGGGTATATCTGGCGAATCCATTAGGGCAAGCATATATGCAACACCGATCCCATTATCAGCACCCAATGTTGTCCCACGAGCTTTGATCCAACCATCTTCAATATATAGATCCAATTTGTCCTTTAAAAAGTCATGCTCCACACCATCTGCAACATTCCAAACCATATCCATGTGGCCGTGCAGAATAACGGGTTTTGCATTTTCGCCACCAGCTGTACCAGGCGCTTTCATACAAATGTTATAAACATCGTCCTGCCATACTTCAAAGCCTCTCTCTTCAGCAAATGCCACAAGATAATCGCTCATCGGCTTTTCAAATCCAGAACCTCTCTGGGTGTTACTAATTTCTTCAAAATAGTTCATTACTTTTTTTGGTTCAAGTCCTTCTAATACACCACTCATGATTTTTCTCCTTTAACTTGTTTTCTATTTTTTTTTGGTTTTTTTAAATTGTTTCTTCGATGGCATCTGTTTCAATAATCGATTGTGCAGCTGCCAACTTTTCTTTAATGACATTCGGTTTAATCACTTTAAACCAAAGTGCACCACCAGCTAATGCTCCAAT
>JAENZK010000181.1 GCA_016841285.1 Guptibacillus hwajinpoensis
GGGATGGGGAGCAATCAGCTGGGATTAACTTAAACCATTCCGAAAAAATAGAAGTTGCGCGTCAACTTGAACGTTTAGGAGTAGATATAATAGAAGCAGGGTTTCCGGCTTCTTCAAATGGTGATTTCCGTGCAGTTAAGGAAATTTCTGATACAATAAGAAATTGTTCTGTGACTGGCCTATCCCGTTCTAATGTGAAAGATATTGATATTTCATGGGATGCACTAAAAGGCGGAGCAGAGCCAAGGCTCCACTTATTTATTGCAACCTCACCTATCCATATGCAATATAAGTTAAAAATGACACCAGAACAAGTCCTGCAAACAGCTGTTGATTCTGTAAAATATGCAGCCCAAAAATTCCCGATTATCCAATTCTCAGCAGAGGATGCAACACGAAGTGATCTACCATTCTTAGCACAGGTTGTCAGAGCGGTAATTGATGCAGGTGCAACAGTCATTAATATACCTGATACGGTTGGCTATACAACTCCTAAGGAATACGGACAAATTTTCACATACTTAAAAGAAAATGTTCCTAATATTGGGAAAGCGATTCTTTCAACGCACTGCCATGACGATTTAGGGATGGCTGTAGCGAATTCACTATCTGCAGTTGAGCATGGTGCAGGTCAAGTTGAATGTACAATCAACGGGATTGGTGAAAGAGCAGGGAATGCTGCTTTAGAGGAAATCGGTGTTGCTCTCCATATCCGTAATGATTTCTATCAGGCTAAAACAGATCTAAATCTACAACAAATCAAGAAGACAAGTACACTTGTAAGTAAGTTGACAGGTGTCATTGTTCCTCCTAATAAAGCCGTTATTGGTAAGAATGCTTTTGCACATGAATCAGGTATTCACCAAGACGGTGTTTTAAAAGAAAAATCAACATACGAAATTATCTCACCAGAGCTTGTTGGTGTTGCTTCAAATGACATGGTTCTTGGAAAGCACTCTGGACGCCATGCATTCCGTAACCGTATGGAAGAATTAGGCTACTCTTTATCAACGGATGAAATTAATAATTTATTCGTTGCTTTTAAAGAATTAGCTGATAAAAAGAAAGAAATCACAGATGATGATTTACTTTCCCTACTCTTTGAAGAAAAATTAGGCAGCTCCGTGAAATTCTACGGGTTAAAAACGCTTCAGGTTCATTATGTAACACATCAAGTAACAACAGCAACAATCTCGATGACAACTCCGGAAAATGAAGAAATACATGAAGCATGTACAGGTTCTGGTAGTGTAGAAGCAATCTACAATACTTTAGAAAGAATTATTGGTTCGAAGGTCCATTTAGAAGATTATCGAATCCAAGCTAATACAGGCGGTAGAGATGCGCTTGCTGAAGTATTTGTAAAAATCAACTTCCAAGGTATGACTTCTAGCGGCAGGGGCTCAGCTCAGGACGTATTAGAAGCTTCTGCGAAGGCTTATATCAACGCAGTTAACCGTATTCTATTACAGCAACAATATCGTGAAGAAATGCAGAATGTTGTGAAATAACAGCAGTTTTTCGAATTTTAAAGTGGGGGATTGAATCGTAAAAAGTAAATCCCCCTTGCCTAAGTGATGAAAGGGGGAGAACCTTTGGAAAAAAAGATAGCAGTATTACCCGGAGATGGTATTGGAAAAGAAATCGTTGCAGGTGCAATTGAAGTATTAAATGCAGTTGCAGAAGAGTTTAACCACCAATTTGAATTTGAATATGGAAGACTTGGTGGTGAAGCAATCGATGTAGATGGGACTCCACTACCGCAAGCAACAATTGACCTTTGTAAAAATAGTGATGCAATTCTACTTGGTGCCGTTGGAGGACCTAAATGGGACCAAAATACACCAGCGCTTCGACCTGAGGCAGGTTTACTAGCCATTCGTAAGGAACTGGAGCTTTTTGCAAACCTAAGACCAGTCCAAGCTATTTCAAGCCTTACAGATGCATCAACCTTGAAAAAAGAAGTCATCGACGGTGTCGATTTAATGATCGTTAGGGAATTAACAGGTGGAATCTACTTTGGTTCTCCAAGGGAGCGCAGAGAAGAAAACGGCCAAAAGATGGTTGTCGATACACTTTCTTATACAAATGATGAAATTGAAAGAATTATTCGCAAAGCCTTTGAATTAGCGATGATCCGAAATAAAAGAGTAACTTCTGTTGATAAAGCCAATGTTCTTGAATCAAGCAGAGTATGGCGTGAAATTGCTAATGAAGTTGCAAAAGATTTCCCTGAAGTAGAATTAGAGCATATGCTTGTTGATAATGCAGCGATGCAATTAATTAGAGCTCCTAAGCAGTTCGATGTTATGGTTACTGAAAACATGTTTGGGGATATCTTGAGTGATGAAGCATCGATGTTAACTGGTTCACTTGGAATGTTATCATCAGCAAGCCTTTCTGCTAACGGACCAGGTCTATATGAACCAGCACATGGATCTGCGCCGGATATTGCTGGTCAAAATAAAGCGAATCCACTGGCAACAATTCTATCAACTGCGATGATGCTAAAGTACTCTTTTAACCTAGTAGAAGAAGGAAATGTTATCGAAGAAGCAGTGAATAGTGTATTGGAAAAAGGCTATAGAACAGCGGATATTTATGAAGAAAACAAAAAAATAACTTCAACTACTGAAATGGTTGAGCAGGTTATTAAAGAAATAAAAGAAATTAGTAAAGCAAAATCGATGTCAGCCAAAGCTTAAAGGCTGACATCTACTTTTACAAAGGGAGGAAAAGACATGGGGACGCCAAAAACGATCATTGAAAAAGTTTGGGAAAAGCATGAAGTTGTATCTGAACAAGGAAAGCCATCATTATTATATATTGATTTGCACTTAGTCCATGAGGTAACATCTCCGCAAGCATTTGAAGGCCTACGTCTAAAAGACCGCAAGCTAAGACGCCCTGACTTAACATTTGCAACAATGGATCATAATGTGCCAACTGAAAATAAATTTACCATTTCTGATGAAATTGCGAAAAAGCAAATTGATACACTAAGTGAAAACTGTGAAGCATTTGGTGTTGAAATAGCGGATTTAAACAGTCCTGATCAGGGAATCGTCCATGTTATCGGACCAGAGCTCGGCTTAACACAGCCAGGAAAAACAATCGTATGTGGTGATAGTCATACAGCCACTCACGGTGCCTTTGGTGCTCTTGCATTTGGTATTGGTACAAGTGAAGTAGAACATGTTATGGCTACACAATCTCTTTGGCAAGTAAAACCGAAAACATTAAAAGTTGAAGTGACAGGTAAGCTTTTACCCGGCGTGACAGCCAAAGACGTAATCTTAGCATTTATTGCTAAATACGGTGTTAACTTTGGTACAGGTCATATCATCGAATATACTGGTGATGTTATTCGTGATATGACAATGGAAGAAAGAATGACAGTTTGTAACATGTCAATTGAAGCTGGTGCGAAAGCTGGTTTAATTAGCCCAGACGAAACAACTATTAATTATTTAAAAGGCAGAAGATACTCTCCTCAAGGTGAAGAGTTTGAAAAGGCAGCACAGGAATGGTTAGCTTTAGCAACTGATGAAGGTGCATCCTATGATCAAGTTGTTACAATGAAGGGGGAAGATATTGAGCCTCAAGTAACATGGGGAACCAATCCTTCTATGGGCATTCCGGTAAATGCACCTGTTCCATCACCGGATGACTTCGAAAATGAGTCAGACCAAAAAGCGGTGCGCCAAGCATTAGAGTATATGGGCCTTGAGCCAGGTGTGCCGATGACTGAAGTTCCTATTCAGCATGTTTTCATTGGTTCTTGTACGAATTCGCGTATTAGTGACTTACATTCCGCAGCCAGCGTTGTTAAAGGCCAAAAAGTGGCAGAAGATGTACTAGCATTAGTTGTACCTGGATCACATAAAGTGAAATTAGAAGCAGAAAAAGAAGGCTTGGATAAAATTTTCATTGAAGCTGGTTTCGAGTGGCGCGAAGCGGGTTGCAGTATGTGTTTAGGTATGAATCCTGATACTGTCCCTGAAAAGGAACGCTGTGCTTCAACTTCAAATAGAAATTTCGAAGGTCGTCAAGGTAAAGGTTCAAGAACACATCTTGTAAGCCCGGAAATGGCTGCAGCTGCTGCCATTGCAGGACATTTTGTCGATGTTCGTACTTTCACGAAGGAAGCAGTTAAATAATACGGAGGGAGGATATATAAAATATGGAACCAATTGTAATTCACACAGGAAAAGTTGCGGGTCTTGATCGTGTAAATGTAGACACAGACCAAATTATCCCGAAGCAGTTTTTAAAACGAATTGAAAGAACGGGATTTGGAAAATTTTTATTCAATGACTGGCGTTATAATAATGACGGAACAGAAAATGAAAGCTTTGAATTAAATCGTCCGGAAAATAAAGGAGCTTCCATCCTTGTTGCTGGTCATAACTTTGGCTGCGGTTCTTCACGAGAGCACGCACCATGGGCATTGAATGATTACGGTTTTCAAGTTGTTATTGCCCCTTCATTTGCAGATATTTTTTATAATAACTGTTTAAAAAACGGCATGCTGCCGATTCGTCTGGAAGAGTCAATCGTAAAGGATTTATTAGCGAAGTCAAATTCTGCTGATTTTGAATTAACTGTTGACCTTAAAAACCAGGTCATTGTTGATGGAGAAAACAAATATTCATTTGAAATTGATCCATATTGGAAGGAAATGCTTATTAACGGCTGGGATGAAATCGACGTAACCTTAAAATATGAGGAAGCGATTGCTTCTTATGAGGCTAAATAAGTAAATATCGGTGATAAATAAGGGACTGATCTTGCAGGTCAGTCCCTTGTATTTGAGCGAAGAACTTGTTAAACTAATGAACAATACAATTCCCAAGTATTGGGGCGAGATTATGAAGAAAAAGAAACAAAGCAACAACAGCAAGATTATCCCATTTCCAAACTTGGAGGACCGGCTCTTATATGAGGGCATGGAAGCTTTGAAGGAAAAACGCTATAAAGAAGCATTGCAATTCTTTAACCAATTTGAAATCTACAATCAAAGCTATCCCGAGGTTCAAGTAGGGATTGTGGTTTGTCTGTTGGAGCTTGGGTTATATGAAGGTGCGAAGGAAAAATGCGAACGTCTATTACAAGAGGATATTGGTAATTATTTTAATGTAATGCAAATTTACATTACAATCTTAATCCAATTAAGTGAGTATGATAAAGTGGTCACCATATTAGAGGCGCTGTTCGAAGAGGAAAAAGTCCCGGCAGAACATGCAGAAGAGCTTTTCCATTTATTAGAATTCTCGAGAAAAAGCAGTGATCACCCTACTCGACCTAGTAATGAAATCGATTCCTCTATAAATATCCAGGCTCTTGGACACATTCTTGCAAATGGAAATATAACTGAACAGCTTCAAGCCATTCAAAATTTAAAACATGAACCTACCATTTCAGCGTTAACTGAAGTTTTTAAAAGTGTATTAGGGGATAGAAACACACATCCTGTCATTCAGTCTATGGTCCTTCAGTTAATGATTGAAAAGGGAATCCATGATAGTGTTGTAATTCAAAAGTTTGATTGGACAATGAAACTTAATTTGGATGAAGCGATAGAAATTTTCGAGCACCCCTTTACAATTCAAGTTTTAAATAAATTAGAGGATATTTTAATTCACGAAAATCCGACATTATTTGATGCGGTTAAAGAGTTATGGGAAAGATTTTTATTTGTACTATTTCCGTTTCATCCTGAACCTTTAGATGTGTCGGTATGGGCAGGAGCATTGCATAAATTCGGATATCAATTGTTTGGGATCGACATTGCTGATGAGGAGATTGAAGCTATATATCATATCGAAATAGATAGAATTGACCAGGCTTGTCAGCAAATTATGGAGGTGGAAAAACTATCAATGATAGGACATTAATAGTTTTTCCAAAAAAAGAATAAACACAATTATTGTAAGTTATCTTTTCTATGTGTATAATGTAATGGTTGTAATAGTGTCTTTTTTAATACATAACTAAAATGTGAATTATATATGTTGGAGGGAAATATAAATGTCAGCAAAATGGGAAAAGTTAGAAGGAAATCAAGGCGTCTTAACGATAGAAGTAGATGCTGAAACAGTAAATCAAGCTTTAGACACAGCGTTTAAAAAGGTAGTAAATAAGGTAAATGTACCAGGATTCCGTAAAGGTAAAGTACCTCGCAAAATGTTCGAACAACGTTTTGGTGTTGAATCACTTTACCAAGATGCTTTAGATGTTATGCTTCCAGAAGCATATGGCAAAGCTTTAGAGGAAACTGGAATTGAGCCTGTTGATTATCCGGAAATCGATGTTCAACAAATGGAAAAAGGAAAAACAATGATTTTTACAGCTACAGTAACTGTTAAGCCAGAAGTACAATTAGGCGAATACAAAGGTCTTGAAGTTGAAGAGCAAGACACAACTGTTACAGATGAAGATGTTGAAGCAGAATTAAAGAATCTTCAAGAGAAGAATGCAGAATTAGTTGTTAAAGAGGAAGGCGAAGTTGCAAACGACGATACAGTTGTTATCGACTTTGAAGGCTTTGTAGACGGAGAAGCATTCGATGGTGGACAAGCTGATAACTATAGCCTTGTAATCGGTTCTGGCCAATTTATTCCAGGATTTGAAGAGCAAATCGTTGGAATGAAAGCTGGCGAAGAGAAGGATGTAAATGTTTCATTCCCTGAAGAATACCATGCACCTGAATTAGCAGGAAAGCCTGCCGTATTTAAAGTGAATTTACATGAAATTAAATATAAAGAACTTCCTGAATTAGATGATGAGTTTGCAAAAGATGTTGATGATGAAGTTGAAACTTTAGATGAGCTAAAAGCAAAGCTTAAAGAAAAACTTCAAGGCGATAAAGAGCACCAAGCAAAACATGCAAAAGAAGATGCAGTTATTGGTAAAGCAGTTGAAAACGCAACTGTTGACATCCCGGAAGCTATGATTAAATCAGAAACTGACCGTATGATGAAAGAATTCGAACAACGTTTACAAATGCAAGGATTAAATCTTGAACTTTACTTCCAATTCTCAGGTCAAGATGAAAATGCTCTTCGTGAGCAAATGAAAACTGATGCACAAGGTCGTGTGAAAACGAACTTAGTATTAGAAGCAATCGTTGCTGCAGAGAATATTGAGGTTACTGATGCAGATATCGAAGCTGAATATGAGAACATCGGAAAGATGTACAATATGCCTGCAGAAGAAGTTAAAAAGATGTTAGGCAGTAATAATTACGTTGCAGAAGATTTAAAAATGAGAAAAGCAATCGATTTCCTTGTCGAGAATAGCAAAGTTAGTGCATAATATAAGTTAATATAAGATAAAACAAGGCGCGAGATGTTCGTGCCTTGTTTTACACTATTCATACCAATCGGGTAAATTGGTTATAATAATGTGAAATAAAATAAAAGGGAGGGAGTAAACAAGAGGTAGTAATTGGTCAATTTTTTAGAAAGATACATATACATAAGAAAGACCATACATATTTTTCTGAGGTATTTTATTACCAGTTTTAGATGAACATGTGATAAAATCTCAGTACATAATTAATTGGAAAAAGACATAAAAAAATAACAACTTAGACTGATCGGTTATGAAATAAAGCAAGGGGTGAGTATATGTTTAAATTTAATGATGAAAAAGGGCAATTAAAGTGCTCATTCTGTGGAAAAACGCAGGATCAAGTTCGAAAACTCGTGGCTGGCCCAGGAGTATATATATGCGATGAGTGTATTGAATTATGTACAGAGATTGTTGAGGAAGAGCTTGGAACAGAAGAAGAAGTTGAATTTAAAGATGTGCCAAAGCCAAAGGAAATTCGTGAAATTCTAAATGATTATGTTATTGGTCAGGAAGCTGCTAAAAAATCATTATCTGTAGCAGTATATAATCATTACAAGCGAATAAACTCAAATAGTAAAATTGATGATGTTGAACTTTCTAAAAGTAATATCGTCATGATTGGACCAACAGGTAGTGGTAAAACATTACTAGCTCAAACATTAGCGAGAATCTTAAATGTACCATTTGCAATTGCAGATGCAACGTCATTAACAGAAGCTGGTTACGTTGGTGAAGATGTTGAAAACATTTTGCTGAAATTAATTCAAGCGGCTGACTACGATGTTGAAAAAGCTGAAAAAGGCATCATTTATATTGATGAAATTGATAAAGTGGCACGTAAATCAGAAAATCCATCGATTACCCGCGATGTGTCTGGTGAAGGTGTACAGCAAGCGCTTTTAAAAATATTAGAAGGCACTGTTGCAAGCGTTCCCCCACAAGGTGGACGCAAACATCCACATCAAGAATTTATTCAAATCGATACAACGAATATTTTATTTATTTGCGGTGGAGCATTTGATGGTATTGAGTCTATTATTAAAAGACGTCTTGGTAAAAAGGTTATTGGTTTTGGAACTGATGCAAAACAGGAAGATCTTCCGCAAAAGGATCTTTTAACAAAAGTATTACCTGAAGACTTGCTTCGCTTCGGATTAATCCCGGAATTTATTGGCCGTTTACCAGTTATTGCGACATTAGAGCAATTAGATGAAGATGCTTTAGTTGAAATTTTAACAAAGCCTAAAAATGCACTAATTAAGCAATATCAAAAAATGCTTGAATTAGATAATGTAGAGCTTGAATTTGAAACTGAGGCATTAGTTGAAATTGCGAAACGTGCTATTGAAAGAAAAACTGGGGCACGCGGACTACGCTCTATTATCGAAGGAATTATGCTTGATGTCATGTATGATCTTCCATCAAGAGAGGATATCGATAAGTGTACAATAACGGCTGCAACTGTTCGTGAAGAGGAAGGCGCTCGACTTCATCTGAAAGATGGCAAGGTCGTTGAATTCGAAAATAAAAAAGAAACTCCACGTGAAACAGCATAATGATTGAAGAACACAAAGAGGTTGTCTAAATTTGACAGCCTCTTTTTTAGTGCGCTTTCAATAAAAAGTTGTTTATTGAACCCATTGCACGGAAATACTAGCAATTAAGTATCAAAAATACATATTACATCATGTGCAGGAGGTAAAATATGGATTGGACATCAATTGCATTGTTCGTTCAACTTTTCTTTGGGATCATAATCGGACTATATTTCTGGAACCTCTTACGTAATCAAAGGACACAAAAGGTATCAATCGATAGAGAATCGAAGAAAGAAATGGAAGAACTTCAGAAAATGCGCTCTATATCATTGTCTGAGCCACTTGCTGAAAAGGTTAGACCAGCATCGTTTAAGGATGTTGTTGGACAGGAAGATGGAATCAGGGCATTGCGTGCCGCTATTTGTGGTCCAAATCCGCAGCATGTTATTATTTATGGACCCCCAGGAGTTGGGAAGACAGCAGCAGCACGGTTAGTTTTAGAAGAAGCAAAAAAGCAGAAACAAACACCATTTAACTCAGATGCC
>JAENZK010000182.1 GCA_016841285.1 Guptibacillus hwajinpoensis
TTATTAAGCATTAGATCCTTTTGATCCTCAGTAATTGATTTCGCTTTTACTAGGTCATCGAGCGCGGCCTCTCTTTCAGCGATCACTGCTTTTACAACGTCAGCAACACTAATGTCCTTCTCCTTCAAAAGGTCTGCAATTGATTTGCCATCCAAACGAGCTTTATAAAGCTCTTCGCTAGTCATTCCTAGCTTTTCAGCAATGACTTCGTGCATAGATCCTTGGAAATAAGAGCCCATGTACATTCCCATTCCGCCGTAGACTGAAACATTATTATTTGGTTGAACTTTTGCCGGAGCATTCGCAGCTTCACCTGGTGTTGGATTTGTCATACCAAATGCTAATGTACCAACCATTGCTACACCTAATAATACCTTAATTCCTTTCATCCTAAGTTCCACCCTTCTATAATTCAGTTATTCTATCTCTACTTTTATTATAGAAAAACAATTTCTGGGGAACGTCAGGAAATTGTTAAGGAATTATTAAGATTTACTCATAAAAGATCGTCGTATCAATCATCCCAACAGCTTCGACTAGTAAATCATCAAATTCTTTTTTTGCATTATATTTTAACGTTTCATCATCTTTTTGGTCATCATATTTTTCTTTCTCTTCTGCTATTAATTTTTGTTTTACTTTTTCAGAATTTATAATTGTAAAATAACGTTGTTTTTCATAATTCCAAAATTTCTCTTCTCCAAAGGAAGTAATCATTTCTTTGAATGTTTCAGATGAAGAAAGTTCCTGCTTAATTGCTTCCATTCTTTGCTGTACTTCTTCTTCCGTTGCAGTAACTCCTTTTAAATCTGCCAAATAATCAACTGCTCTTAACTCTACAATTTGTGAAATAAGATTTTTTTCAGGTGGACATGTGTTGTCCTTTGGCTTATTTGATAATGCATTCTGTAGTTGCGCTCGAAAACACTCATAATCCATTTCTTCTTGGGCTATTTTCTTTCCACCTACACTTGCATAAATCTCATCACTTTTGTTTTGAATCTCCACTTGGGTTTCTGCTTTTACACCTACTTCATCGCTTGTGCTCTTGTTTTGTTCAGTTGTTGCTGTCGTAACATCCTGATTATTACAGCCAGCCACGACTGCTAGAAAAATTAATAAAACAATATATTTTAATATTTTCATTATTTTCACCTTCATTTTATGCATTCATAGCATATCTTTTAGTTAAAATCTCTTGATATATATCCTCTAATGTTATTTCTTTTATTTCGATGTCCTTTATATTTTCGAACTCATGTAAAGCTTTCAATGCTTCTAATTTTCCATTATAGGGGCATGACAAAATATAGGAATCCTTTTGCACATCAATTGGACAACTTAATTTACTTGTAAGTTCTGAGAAATCCTGGTTTCCATTAAATGAAACCTTTATTTTCACTTCATCTTTAGCATTTCTTTTTAAATCTTGAATACTTCCAAGTGCGACAAGTTCCCCATCACTCATAATACCTACCCGGTCAGCTAAATCCTCTACTTCACTTAAAATATGCGATGCGAAAATAATCGTTGTTCCTTCTTCATTAATATGCTTTAAAACTTTTTTAAATTGAATAGCCCAATAAGGGTCTAATCCCGATGTGGGTTCGTCTAAAATTAACAAAGGTGATTTTGGCAGCAGTGCAATTGCAAATCCAATCCTTTGGGTCATCCCTTTTGAAAAGTCGCCAATCCTCTGATTTCTATATTCTCTTAAACCGACTATTTCCAGCACCTCATCCTCATTTTTCTCAGGTATGTTTTGAAGTTCTGCAAAAAAATGAAGCGTTTCTTTTGCTGTAAGATGTGGGTACAAGGCCATAATTTCCGGTAAATAAGAAAATTGTTGTTTTGCTTTTTTTTGAAAGGGAGCAACGAGAGTCCCGTTAATACTAATTTGACCCGAGCTTTTTTGTATTAAACCAGTCAGCATTTTAATCAGTGTACTTTTCCCCGCACCGTTATGACCTAATAATGCAAAAATTTCCCCTTGATTAATTTCTAAACTAATATTTTTAACTACTTCTTTTTTACCATAAATCTTCTTTACATTAGCAATACTAACGATAGGGTTGGTCATTTCAGCACACTCCTTTTAAAGAAAAATACTGTTAGTAGAAGCGGAATGATGATCCATGCGAATATTCCACCAATAAGCAGTATTTCACTTGAGACATTGGTAATCATTCTTGTTAATTCAACAAGACTTGGGCCAAAGATCGTTTCTCCTCCTAAATTTACGATCGCTAACGTTCTTACTGAATCAGTAGGATTTAATAGAATTGAGATTAAGAGAAACATGGCCATAGATGTACCTTCAAACAGGTTAGCAGCCGCCATGACTATTAAATCATAAATAAGAATAAGGAAAAACCATATAATGGTACTAGCAATGATGGCTGTTATTCTTTTCTTTGCAAGGACAGAAATGAGCATTGAAATGCTCAAAAACGAAAGAACAAGAAGGATCGATAACATGACGAAAATTAAATAAGACTTTGCATCTGCAATCGATACTTTAAAAGCAACAACCATCCCCATAAGGCCAAAACCCACAGTAATGGTAAGAATTAAAGCAGCAGCCATTCCACAATATTTCCCAACTATGAATTCAAGAGCACTGATCGGTTTCGACAGCATTAAGTTCATCGTGCCGTGTTCCCGCTCCCCGCTTATTGATGTACTGCCTAACAAGAGTGTAATCATCGGAATTAAAAAAAGAATTAAGTTGAGTAAACTAGCCGTTGTCTTATTAAAGCTTTCAAAACCCAATCCGCTACTTTTTATAATCCCCATGTAAATGATAGAAAAAGATAGTGCCATAAAAATTACTAAAAATGTATAAAACCAGCGATTACGAATAGAATCAAGCAATTCCTTTTCAATGAGCACTTTAATTGTGTGTAGGTTCATTTTCATCATGACTGCTCCGCTCTTTCATTTTCTCTTTCACTTGATTCCACATCATATCTTCACCACTGGATTCCGTCAAAAATTTATCTGAATTAGTTTTATCTGTAAAAGCCAAGAATCCATAATTCATCGGCGTTTCGACCTCGTCTGTATAGACAAACGAAGCCTTCTCAACTTCCACCCATTCGCTGCTATAAAAATCTCTAACATAGGGTTGTCCCACAGGCAAGTTATCATTTATATACATGGCCATACAGCCAATATCATCGAATTTGAAAATTTGTCCACTTGGCGAGACAATTTGGGCACTAAACTGGTTATCTTGCACCATCATTGTACAAGCCTCACAAATATCTACCTCTTCATCTATTGCTTGAGGCAAGATTATCCCGGCCTTTCCACAAGAAGCAAGCAGCATTACAAGTATAGAAAGGGAAAGAAAATTTCTTAAGTAGTGTTTAATCATATGATTCACCCCAATCAAAATCATCTGCCAAAACGAATTGATATCCGAACTAATAAACCAATGCTAAGGGCAACGACTACAAGTGAAACGAAAAAGGTAATAATTCCTACCGTTTTACTAGTTTTGGTTTCCATATCATTTAAAAATCCTCTAGAATTTAGATCCTCTATAAGCGGGAAAGGATCAACAACTTCAGCACGTTCAATGACCGGAAACATTTTATCCACCGTCTGCAGCATTTTGGCAGTTGGACTTTCAACAAACAATCGAAAATGAGGGTATTTATACATAAAAAATTCAAAAGCCGATCCTGAATGATGGGCGTTATCGCCAATACCATCCTTTTCAAGATCAATTCCTGAATAACTGCTCCAATAATTACCTTTATTTTCGTAATACCATTGATCATTTATTTTAATTTCATTCACTAAAGCCTGCTGAAGATTATCAACAAAACTATTTTCATAAATAACATCATCCCAGTTACTACCGAGTATCTCCATCCCGATATCATTTTGGACAATGGTATTTTTTCTAAAAATGTTGCCTCTCGACAAATCTGAATTAATACCAATCGAGTTATTGAAAAATAAATTATTTTCAACAACACTATCCTCTACTGTTTGAAAAAACATGCCGAATGCACGATAGCCACGATTGTTCTCAAAAATATTTTGTTCAAGATGAATTCTTTTTGAAAACATAATAGCGGCACCGGACACATTGTTACTAAAATAATTGTTTTTAAAGCTGTTATCATTGGACCACATATAGTGAATTCCATAACGGATGCCGCTTATTTTATTATTAGTGACGGTTGTCTTATCCGAATGGTCAAAATACATACCATCTCGAACATCTGAAATAATATTTCCATCAATAGTATTATGTTTTGAATTAAAAAAATGAAATCCATTCCCACGTTCTGAAAACTTTTTATCTTTAAAACCATGAATTTCATTGTCTTTAATTAAATTACCTTCTGAACTATCAACATAGATGCCGAATAATACATTTTCAAATACATTATTCATGATTTTTGTATCATTCTTTTGATCAATTAAAATTCCAGCATCATTATCAAGGAAATTTTCACCGCTGCCCCTGATGGTAAAACCATTGAAGACAACACTCGGACTTTTGATTGTAATGACATGCTTTTGATTGTCGCCCTCAATAATCGCTTTATGTTTTTCAATTGATTCAAATGTTATAGACTTTGTTATTTCCAGTTTTTCTTGATAGGTTCCAGGGTAAACTTTAATTATATCTCCATTTTCAGCTTGTTCAATTGCTGACGTAATTGTTTCGTAAGGCTTATTTTTTCCTACTTCAAGTTCTGCTGCATAACTTGGGCGATTCATGAACAAAAAAAGGACAATTGAAAACATTGCAGAAATCAGGCTGATTTTTTTACCCATAATTTCTCACCCCATGTACCAAAGAACACACCAATGGCACTTAACACAAGAAAGTAAAAGCCACTACGAAATGAACTGTAAGTTGTAAAGTTGGCAAGTGTATTTTCACCAACTACCGGTGGTACAAATGGGTCTACTTTAATTGGGGCATCTGGAGATAAATTTGTTCCGAATGTATTAAGCCAATGATACATATCATATACTCCTAACGCACCGCCTACTATAAATAGAAGACAAACAAGGTATGCCAGCTTTTTATATCCCAAAATAGCTGTTAACGCTGTTAAAATGACAATTCCCCATATTATAAAAGGAATATATTGCAATTCAGGAAATCCTTC
The DNA here is from genome assembly GCA_016841285.1 of Guptibacillus hwajinpoensis. GTDB lineage: Bacteria > Bacillota > Bacilli > Bacillales > Bacillaceae_J > Schinkia. The sequence goes on from JAENZK010000182.1 coordinate 5,142, forward strand.
TTCACTGATTACTGCCATGCCAATATAATGATTTAAGTTATTAAGAATATCAATTTCACCAGAAAGTTTAGAAGGATGAACAATGATCGCAAGACCTTCCGGATATTGGGGCGCTTCTAAATCTAATCCCCACCATGGCAATAAGGATGAAATACCTAAAAAGACTGCTCCAGCTAAAATTAACACTCGGCTTATGCTTGATAATTTTTTTGAAGTTTTCATTTTAACTCCTCCAGATATCGATAAAAGGGAGGATGTCTCCTCCCAAATATTGTCTAACTCCAGCGCCCAGCGACTCGTAAACTTCGCCCATCTCCCTACGATAAGTCAACATCGACTCTCTTTGTTCGTCGCGTTTCCTTTATCTCAGTCGATGAGCTCCAGTTTATACGGCGCTCAACGGGCGCTTACGCTTTTCTACTATTCTTTTGGTTTTACTAACAGATAACCTTGCATTTCTTGGTGAAGCGCTGAACAGAAGTTTGTACAATAGAACGGGAATACCCCTGGCTTGTCCGCCTTAAACTTAATAGTATTGGTTTGTCCCGGCTGAACCTCAAAGTTAATGTCATATAGGTTAATACCAAATCCATGTGTGATGTCTTGGTCAAGGTCAATGTTAGTTAAGTGAATCGTAACTTCATCGCCTTCATTCACTTTAATCTCATCAGGATAGAAACGTGAGCGTACAGCAATTCCATATACAGTCACTTTATTTCCATCTCTTTCAACTCTTGCATCTTCTTCTGACCAAATGGCATCCGGATTATTTTCATCTTTTTCATAAATCTTGATCGGATTAATTTTGTCAGCTTTAATAATTTGTGCATAGTGCGGTTCTGGATCAATTGGTGCTTCGTTGATAATTTCCATATTATCCCCTGAAATATCAATTAACTGCATATTTTCAGGATGTGATGGTCCGACTGGTAAGTGGCGGTCTTTGGCTAATTTATTCAATGCCACAAAGTATTTTCCATCTGGGCTTACCGTGTCACCTTCAGCTGCTGATCCATGACCAGGACTGTAGTGAACTGTTTCTTTATCAAGGACTTTCCATTCTCCAATTTTCCATTTTGCAATTGAACTTTCAACAAAGTTTGTAGTATAGGCAAAGCCATCAGTTCCAAATTGAGTATGTAATGGGCCAAGACCTACCTCAACTTCGGCAGCTTTAACAGAATCAAAGTTAACAACTGGAATTCCTCTAACTTCATCTGTGAAATCTTTATTTTCGACCGCTGTCTTAAACTTTTCAAAATCATAAGCTGTTACAATAGGTGATAGTTTTCCATTTCCTATGAAATATTTTCCATCTGGTGTAACATCAACACCATGTGGGCTTTTTGCAGCAGCTACTGCATAAACAATTCCTGGAACTTTCTCGGGGTCAAGCACTTTTTGACCATTAACTTCGTCGAATTTTCCATCTTTAACAGCTTGCTCAGCCGCTTTCCAATTGATAGCAAGAATATAATCTGTCTCGTTTTTTGAAGCATTCACTTCTAGTAAGTGTGTTGCTTCCTCAGTGTTATAGGTAGTTAAAAATGCCCATCCATCTGAAGGACCTTTACCTGCATCAGACAGGTCAAAGTTCCATGGTGGAAGCTTTAATTGCCATGCTGGTGTCATATGACCAGTTTCTTGATCCACACTAATGGCTTGTAGTGCTCCATTATATGTTTCACTATACTGTTCAAGTTCTTTATAAGAACCGTCCATTGGGACAGAGAATCTTGTACCCATCATAAAATATTCAGTATTTGGAGTTACAAATACCGCTGAGTGTGGGCCCATGATATTCGGAATAGGACCAATAATTTGTTCTGTATGGAACGTTTTTAAGTTAATCATAGCTGCACGATTGTTTGCATTATCATTAATAAAAACGAATCTACCGTCATAATCACCATTTGTCTCACTTAATGATGGATGGTGAGCATCTCCCCAAGAAAAACCGCCCATCATTTCTTTTGTCCGTTCATCATAACCATACCCTGTTGCAGAGTCTGGCGAAAATACCGGAATGGTACGAATTCTTCGTAATGATGGCACTCCAACGACAAACATTTGTCCAGAGTGACCGCCTGAAGCAAACATATAATACTCATCGTGCTGCCCTGGTGGCACAAATGCTTTATTTTGAGCAGAAGCAATTTGGGAACTGCTGATTGATGGAGCCGGACCATCTGGTTGTATCACAACATTTCCGGCAACCATACCTGCAATAATCCCAATAACCATAGGGACATACCATTTGCCAAATTTCATATTCTTTATTCCTCCTCCATTATCTTTATTGGCCGTTGTATTCTTTTAATACAGCGATTACTTTTGCTTTTTCGTCATCACTTAGCGGTGAAGAACCAAAAACTGCTGACATCGTTCCTTCTGGTTCATTTAAAAATTCCTCTAATGATTTACCAAACCGCTTGTTCACATCATCATACGCAATCGCTAAATCTGGAGCCGTTCCATTTCCTTTAGCGCCGATCGGGCTCACAGCATGGCAGGCAATACATCCTTTTTGAACCAAGATATTATCCGTATGCTCTGCTAAGTTTGGTTGTGCCGTTTCAGTAGTTTGGGTTTGTCCTTCAGACTCTGTTGTATCAGCCTGTTCTGTAGAAGCTGCAGTCTCTGTTTGTGGTGGCGGTTCCGTTGATGCAACCTGCTTATCATTATTAAATAAAAGAGAAGCCATAAATCCTACCACAACTCCAACCACTAAAAAGAGTGTCCACCGAAAAACCTTATTCACAAATCTCCCCTCCTTCTCCCATTAACCTCGGTAAATATAAAACAAAAAGATATTAATGCAGTTTTGCAGATTTGCACTTAAAAGTTTTTGCACAGTTTCTGCACAATTTCTGCATATTTAACAATACCAGCAGGTGTATATCACAACCGTGATTCACATCACGATAATCTATGTTTAATTTGTCTAGTTTTTGTCGAAATCGTGTGGAAATATTGATTAATCTGTGTTGAAATTGCATTGGAATTGTGAATAAAGTGTGTAGTCGCGCTCGTTGTACAGGTATTTTGGAGAACTGGGGATATGATCGAGAAGAGGATGGGTCTAAATGTTTTTGATGAAGACAGGTATTTCACTTTGAAAAAACAGATTTGGTCTTCATCCACTTTATGAAGACGTTTTTTAGTTTACTAGAGCTGCTTTTCGTCTTTATCCACCTTATGAAGACAGTTTTTTAGTTTACTAACGATGACTTTCGCCTTCATCCACCTTATGAAGACAGTTTTCTAGCTTACTGACGCTGCTTTTCGTCTTCATCCACTTTATGAAGACAGTTTTCTAGCTTACTGATGCTGCTTTTCGTCTTCATCCACCTTATGAAGACGTTTTTTAGTTTACTAGAGCTAGTATTGGTCTTCATCACCCCCTCATTGAAGATAATAAGGGGGCAGACATGTTTTCAATAAAAACAGCCCCCATTAAGTGATTCAATCAGTGTAGCCTTCACACTTTCCTTAATCAATTCCTCAAACTTTTCTTTTAATACAGCATTAACCTCAACCGATTTATATTTAATTTCGATCAGCCTAATTTCTTTTTCTTTTTCACCTATCAATTCCTCAAGTTGATCGAAGCAATATTCACCTGAACGGATATTTAATAGTAAAGTCCGCACCGGGTCTTTTGCATCATACTGCATCGCTTGTTTAAATGAGGTAAATGAAGATTTTTGGTAACGATCTAAGAAATCAAGGATCCGATAAGAGCTCATCGCATGTTTAAACGTTTTACTAGCAAAAGCAATATCCTTCACTTTATCACGATTGAATTCTTTCATTTTTTGTATATACATACCAAAACAGGCATCATAAAGGTAGGGTGTATTCATTTTAGAAAGGTCGTCACGTAATGCTATAATTTTAGAATATAGCTCCTGATCGTAGACTTCATATTCCTCTGAAAAAAGAACTTCCATGAAATTCACGTTTGATTTAAATAATAAATTTGGGAGCTTCCGGATATCGTGGTATTCGACATCTTCATCTTCACTAACAAAGGCTTTGGAATACTGTCCACCCTTGTAAAGATCATCAAAATCAGGATAGAAAAATATTTTGTAATCCTTATCCGAAAATTCATTATTCAAATTATAATTATGGCTGCCAACCAGCGCTTTAAAACATAGTTTTCTTTCCACCAAAATATTCACCCGCCACAACATTAAATTGTTTATTCTATTATTTTGTCCAGAAAAGAACAAAATCGCTAACGCGACTTTTCCCACGTCCCAAGTGTAGATTATTCACT
>JAENZK010000183.1 GCA_016841285.1 Guptibacillus hwajinpoensis
CACCGCAGGAAATGTTAAATTCAAAAAAGCAAATTGAGTTTGGGGTGAATAAAGAAAAAACATTGCCAAAGATGTGTCAAGACTGCGAAGTTAAATTCGCATGCAATGGCGAATGTCCAAAACACCGGTTTTTAATGACACTGGATGGAGAATCTGGATTAAATTATCTGTGTTCAGGGTATAAGAAATATTTCAATCATATTCACCGTTATATGAAAGTAATGGTACAACTAATAGAAAACGGTCTTCCTGCAGCGAAGATCAAGGATGTAATAAAAGCACCCCTTATAATAAAGCAATAACTTAAGAATTTTATTCGTAAACAATGAGAAAAATAGAGGTGGGAGCAATGCTCCCACCTCTATTACTAATCTAGTTTTTTGTTACTTGTTCAAATGCATCTCCAAATTGATAAAGTGTAGCCTCTGATCCGTGTTTTCCTATTAATTGGAAAGCAATCGGAAGTCCTGATTTTGATAATCCACAAGGTATAGATAAACTAGGGTTGCCTGTATAGTTAGTTGGTGCTGTTAGTCTTAATACTGCACTTCTAACAGACTCGGAATGATCTCCTATCATGACTTCTCTTTGGTTAATATCAGTTGGAAGGATAGGGAGGCTCGGTGTTAATAGGATGTCCACGTTATTAAATACTTGATTAAATTTATTCGTTAACTCCATTCTTTGTTGCTGTGCTAAAACATATTGATAGGCTGGAAGGTTTTGACTTGATTGTAAACGTTCATAAAGCTCTTCATCATACAGATATCCGCGCTGTCGTATATTTGTTTCATGAACTGCGTAAGCTTCAGCCTGAATGGTTATTACTTGGTACTTAGCGATATCCTCAATTCCCTGAATCTCTACCTCTTCAATCATAGCACCTAGGTCTTGGTATAGCTGTATTACGTTTTCAATAGCTTTAGACACTTCTGGGTCGATGTTTTTAAAGTAATAAGAAGGAAGTGCAATCTTTTTGCCTACGATGCTTTGGCCGATAAGACGAGTATAATCTTCTTTAGCTTTATGAAGCGAATGAGGATCTTTTTCATCGTAACCAACAAGAATATTCAACATGGTGGCGTTATCTTTCACTTTTTTCGTCATTGGTCCGACATGATCCAAAGTATAGGCTGTGTTATACACTCCATATTTACTAACTAGCCCAAATGTTGGTTTCATACCTACAACGCCACAGGCAGCTGCAGGAATTCTGATTGATCCACCTGTATCAGTTCCTAGTGCAGCATAAGCCATATCTTTTGAAATAGCAACGGCAGATCCACTACTTGAGCCCCCTGTCATTTTATTAGGATTATAAGGATTGCGGCATGGACCAATTAAAGACCGATCACCTGTTGGCCCATAAGCAAATTCGTGAGTGTTCGCTTTTCCGATAATAATAGCTCCAGCATCCTTTAACTTTTGCACTACTGTTGCATTGAAGTTTGGAACGAAGTCTTCAAATAACCTTGACCCCATAGTTGTACGTATTCCATCTGTAAATATCACATCTTTAATAGCGACTGGAACCCCATGCAATGATCCTTTTATATTTCCCTTGCTAATTTCCTCCTCTGCAAGGCGTGCATTTTCTAAAGCCTCTTCTTCACAAATAGTGACAAAGGCATTATACGTTGAATTGTCTTTTATGTTTCGCAAACATTGCTCAACACTTTCCTTTGGAGATAATTTTTTGGTAATAAATGATTCTGACAAAGTTAATAGATCCATTGTTGCCTCCTGCATTTAATATTTGAATATTTGTCTTTTTTCCTATTGTTTAAGTATATTAATTGAAATCTGTGAAAGTTTAAACGTCTGGGTTTCAAATAGTGAAATTTGCTTGTTTTTCATATTTATAAAAATGATTTATAAAGTTTTTATATTAAAAAGTTGAAAAAATTCAGAATATTGTGTATTATCTTAATGATAAACAAATAAAGATATTGGCTAAGTTTATGAATAGGAGTGTGGGGTCTATTATGATTACATCAGCTAGTAGGGTTTGTCAAATATTAAATTGTTTTTCGCCTGATGAGCCAGTTCTAGGAAATGCTGAAATTGCAGACAAAGTAGGTTTAAGTAGAAGTACTACACACCATTTGATAACAACGTTATGTAAAGAAGGGGTTTTAATTAGGGATGTTAGTAGAAAATATCGACTAGGATGGAAGGTGTTGGAATGGACGAACAGTGTGATGTTCCAACAGGAATTTTATGATAAGGCTATGCCACTAGTAAAAGGATTGGTAGAAAAATTTAAAGGAACTGCACATATAGCAATGTTCGATAAAGGTGATGTAGTAAATGTTCTAAGAATTTCTTCTGACGATTCCGATTTCCTTCCTACATACCTTGGATCAAGAATGCCTGCCTATTGCACTAGCGCAGGAAAGGCGTTACTTGCATACAATGAATCCTATCTTCGAATAACTATAGAAAGAGGATTATCAAAACAAGGACCAAACACTATTACAGATATTACAACTCTAAAAAGAGAATTAGAAGTTGTAAGAGAACAAGGCTATTCCATTAGTAATAATGAAAACACTACAAATTCATTTGCAATAGCTGCACCAATCCTGTCTTATTCAGGGGAAACAATTGCTTCCGTTAATCTTGTTGGTCTACCAAATTACATGGCAGGTCTTGACCGGAGATTTGTAATTCAAAGTGTTGTGAGAATGGCAAAAGATTTATCTCGAGAGTTAGGTTATATTGAAGTTTAAAGTAATAGCGTTGTGGAGGTTTACTAAGAGATACTTTTGATTATGTATCGAAAACTCCATAGAGTCTTAAACAAAAAAGCATCACAGCTAATGAGTTAGCTATGATGCTTTTTCTGCTTCACCATCGTGTGGTCCGTAGTTTGGTTTGATCCACAGTTCCCGACCCTCTGTTCCACCCCCAAATTATTCCAGATAATGCAGCACTTTTTCTAATGGGTTTTTTATTAACTTTTTCCGGTAGTCATCTACAAATTTACAAAAAACAACTTCTAAGATGTTTTCTAGCTTTAAGCTATGATCATATGTTTCTGCTAAATCTTCTAGTAAATATTCACCTTCTAAGGCATCATTATGTTTGATAGATACTTTAATAGCGTCGTAGCCACGGATTTCTTCTGCAATCACACCGTCATAGACTTCTTCAGATTGATAAACATTTTTTGGTGCCAAATCTCTTGAATTCAATAAATGATAAATAGTATGAACATCATTATTTTCGGCGTATTTGAGAAAGTCCGTATAGAGTATTTCAGATAACCTCTCCAGTGTAAAAGGCTTATCAATTTTCTCTTCAATTTTATGGCATAAAATCTCCGCTCTGGAATAGAGTTTTTGCGGTACATAAAAAGTGAAAATATGGCGACGGTTCAAAAGAAAATAGGCAGCATTAAAGAAAAACTTTTTCCCTCTATTAAGTTCTTTAAGACTTTCATTCTTTTCTAGTTCTTTAGAAATCAAATCCAACTGACTATACATTGCTTTTTGCCTCCGTCCATTTCCATTCTATTACTACTAAATATATTTTCTTTTATATGGAAAAATAACTGATTTCTAATTTAATAGGGAAATTTTGTGTTTTATTACAAGTATGGGAGGGGATTTTATTTTTTATACCTACCTAAAAAAGAAAAAGAGCCGGAGAACCCGACCCTGCGGCCTACACGTCAACCCAATGGCCCATGAGACCTTTCAAATTGAATAATAACGATTTCTACTATAATATTAACTACTGAATGGTACGAAAATTATAAAAAAGGAGCTCTAACCATGTCGAAAAATCAGACAAAAAATAACAAACCTAATTCATCTATGAAATTTACGGTTATTCTCACACTTCTTGTTATTGCTGCACTGACATTTTTAGTCATATATAGTAATAATAAACCTGATACAGATCAAGATATAGCGTTTGAAAACAAGGTTTCTCTAGAAGGCCAACCCATACTTGGGAATCCTGAAGCACCAGTAACTGTAATAGAATTTGGAGATTACAAATGCCCTGCATGTAAAAATTGGGGTGATACAATTTTCCCACAATTACAAAAGGATTATATGGAAAAAGGCGATGTGAAGTTTTCATTTATTAATGTACTTTTCCATGGTGAAGAATCAGCTATAGCATCATCAGCAGCAGAAGCTATATACAAACAAAATCCAGAGCAATTTTGGGAATTTCACAAAGTGCTATATGCAGCCCAACCTGAAGTAGATAATCATGATTCAGAGTCAGTCACTGTTGAGAAAATGATTGAGATGGCTGGTTCCGTACCTTCTATTAATGTGGAACAATTCCAAGAGGATTTACAGAGTGATGAGATTAAAGAAGCGGTGATGAAAGATACACAATTAGTGGAAGATTTAGACATCCAATTTACACCAAGTATTATGGTAAATAATGTGATGCTTAAAGATCCCTTTGATTATGAAAAAATTAAGAGTCTTATAGAAGAAGCACTAAAGGAACAATAAAATGGAAAATAAACAAGTTTATTTATACCTTGCTTGGTTGGTCTCCATGATCGCGACCCTTGGCAGTCTTTATTTTAGCGAAATTCGCGGCTTTATCCCGTGTGAACTATGCTGGTATCAACGCATTTTCATGTATCCGTTAGCTTTTATTCTTGGGATTGCAACGTTTCGTAGTGATTTTACAATTAAAAAATATGTTTTACCACTTTCAATCATCGGTTGGTGTATTTCTTTATATCATTACCTAGTACAAAAAGTTCCTGGATTTGCTGAAATCAAACCCTGTGTAAACGGTGTACCTTGTAATGCACAATATATAAATTGGGGAGGCTTTATAACAATCTCATTTTTAGCTTTTACAGCCTTTTCAATCATCATCTTATGCATGATTTTAATAAAATCATCGAAGAAATAGACATTAAAAGGGCCAGGCTTCTTCTACCGTTATGTTCTACGGATAAGGAGCTGGCCCTTTATTTATAAAGGAGCCGGAGTTCCCGACCCTGTGTCCCGCCGCCGACCCTGTGTCCCACATTATATACACTGAAATTGGTCGAGCACATTTTTACTCCCTTTTCGTAAAAAATACCGATAATGATCACCGGCATCTTTCGCCACTACAAAAGAATATCCACGAAACCGGCACCAGTTGTTTAAATCATCTTTAATATGTGTATGGGTACTTCTAACCTCAATAACATCCCCATTATTTAGCCGGTCAAATGAATTTTTAACGATTAGGAAAAATTCAGGGCCCACAGGAATATCCTCCAAATCTAATTGAGCAGCAGGGGAAATGCCTAACAATTGTGTAGATTGATCCATAAAATCACCTCTATATATAAAATAAAATTATATATAATATTATTATTTATTATATAATAACACAACAACTTGATAATCTATTAAAAAATAAGGGCCGGAGAACCCGACCCTCTGGTTGATACATATGCCGAAGGGTCGGGAACTTCGGTCCATTTCTGGAGTTAGACTTTAAAGATGAAGATAATTTCTGTAAAATACAAGAAGGGCATTGCCTAAATAAGAAAATAATCCTAGGGGTAGTTATTGTTGGAACAACATTTAAGATTTTTACAAAAACGATCTATCCGATTTTGGGTCTCAATTTTAATTAGTATTTCATTAATGTTAACTTTAGGTGTTTCGATCTATTCAGGCTATAAATCAATGAAGCAAACACTTATAAATAATTCGTTGAATATGAATTACTTTTACGCCCAAAAACTGGCGCATGATACAGAAGAATTTTTCCGTGTTTCTAAGCAAACCTTGCAATTATATAGCGAGGAGTTAACGATCTTATCAAAATCGGCAAGTGGAGGTTTGGATAAGAATCAAATTAAACATGAATTAGAGGAACTTTTTCGCAGTACAAATGCATTTAATTCTGTCGCTTATATAGACCAGGATGGTGTTGTGCAAGGGACATATCCAGACTCCCTGAATATAATCGGCCAAAAGCTAACATCAAAACCTACTTTGATCTCACTTAAAGTAAGAAAGGCCTATATTTCTGAACCTTATATAGCGGGTACCGGAAATTATCTTGTGCTAATGACAGTTCCTGTCTGGGGAAAAAACGGGGAATATATTGGATTTCTAGATGGAACGGTCTATCTTGAGGAAGAAAATGCATTAAAAACTCTATTAAATAAGCAATTTTTCTCAGATGAATCCTATGTCTATGTTGTTGATTCAAATGGCCGCTTAATCTATCATCCCAATTCAAAACGAATTGGTAAAGATGTCACAGAAAATGTGGTTGTTCAGAATGTCTTAAAAGGAAAAAGTGGGAAACAACGAGCTAATAATACTGAAGGTGTCAATATGCTTGCTGGATATGCATATGTTTCCTCAAGTAAATGGGGGATCGTATCACAAACTCCAACAAAAATGGCATTATCACCATTATCACCCTTTATCAAAAACATGATTTATTATGTGCTCCCATTTTTCTTGATTATTATATTGATGTCACTTCTATTTACTCAGTACATCATCAAACCGTTGAAGCAATTAGCTGATTATTCTGTCCGCCTCAGTAGTGGGGATATTGATGGTCCAATGCCTATGATCTATGCTTGGTATTTTGAAGCTAAAATCTTACAAACTACGATCAAACAGGTTGTAAGTTCATTGCAGAAGAGAATAAATTATTTAACATTAAAAGCTCATACAGATCCACTGACAGGTATACCGAATCGTCGAACATTGGATACATTCCTTGAGGACTGGATGAGCACAAAAACTCCCTTTTCAATGTTAATTGCCGATCTTGACCACTTTAAACAAGTAAATGACACGTATGGACACGATAAAGGGGACGAGGTTTTAAAGTTTATTGTCAATGTTATAAGAGAGGAGCTTCGAACCGAAGATGTTTGTGGCCGATATGGTGGGGAAGAGTTTATGGTTTTATTACCAAATGCAAATAAAAAAATTGCCTTTTCCGTTGCTGAAAGGATAAGAACAAAAATTGCACAGTCTATATCACCTATCGGTAAACCTATTACGGTTTCCATTGGTATTAGCTCATTCCCTGAAGATGGAGATCAGACATTGTTATTATTTAAAAAAGCAGATGAAGCGATGTATAAAGCAAAACAAAATGGAAGAAATCAAACTGTTTGCACCTAATTTTTTTGGGACAGTGAATTGAACCTGTCCCAATCTTTTTATTTAACCCTTCTTAAGCAAGCTGCAATGCGATTTCCATCATATTAGTAAAGGCTGTTTGTCTTTCTTCTGGTGTGGTTTCTTCTTTTGTATATATATGATCACTAACTGTCATGATGGTTAGTGCGTTTACGCCAGCACGTGCCGCGTTCAAATAAAGACCGGAAGTCTCCATTTCCACAGCTAATATCCCCATTTTTTTCCACTGGTCCATAGCAGTTGAATCATCATTATAAAAAATATCACTTGATAGTACATTTCCAACATGGACTGGTAGGCCTTTTTCATCAGCTGCTTTCTTAGCTTTTTCCAACAGTGAATAGGAAGCGATACACGAGAATTGTCCAGGAAGGTTAAACTGATCGACAAAGTTAGAATTCGTGGAGGCACCCATAGCTAAAACGACATCGTATAGTTTCATATTGTCCTGAATAGCTCCACATGTACCAACTCTTATTAAATTTTTTACACCAAAGACATGAATGAGTTCCCATGAATAGATCCCTATACTAGGTATCCCCATGCCTGTTCCCATAACGGATACCTTTTTGCCATTATATGTACCAGTAAAACCGAGCATATTACGCACAGAATTAAATTGCACGACATTATCTAAATAAGTATCAGCAATAAACTTTGCTCGTAATGGATCCCCTGGTAAAAGGATGGTCTCCGCAATTTCAACACCATTAGGCTTAATATGAGGTGTTTCTTTAGTCATGTAAACATCTCCTTAATTATGTAGTTATTTCCAAAGCTATATCATTAATAAAGGTTTTGCAAGTTGTTTGGAGTTTATTCTTAGATTTCAGGGATATATCGATCCTTTCTGTTTGATATACAACAATATACAAATCGAGAGCTTTTTTACGAAATAGCTATTTGCTCAATAAGAAAAAAGAATTTAGAATTAAATCAAATTAATAGTTATTGACAAAAAAGTTTAGGAGTATTAATATCTCGAATTAAAGATATTCTTAAGAAAATGTAAAGTAGGGGAGAGTTTGTAAATGGGAAACTGGCTTGTAGACCAAGTTCATTCCACAGTTGGATTTGAAGTGAAGCATATGATGATATCAAAGGTAAGGGGACAATTTGATTCCTTTATAGCTGATGTAGAAGCCGAAGATTTAACGGATTTGACAACTGCAAAGATTGTATTCCAATTTTATGGGGACAGTATAAACACTCGCAACCAAGAACGTGATAAACACTTAAAATCAGCTGACTTCTTCGATATTGAAAATTACCCAACGATTGATTTCAAATCTACTAATATTATAAAAAATGGTGATCGTTATAAAGTAACTGGTGATGTAACTATTAAAGGTATCACGAAACTAGTAACATTTGACGTTGAGTTCGGCGGTAAAGGTACAAACCCATCGGGAGTAGAAGTCTACGGTTATGAAGCAGAAGCAGTTATAAACCGGGAAGAATTTGGTCTAATCTGGAATGCAGCACTAGAAACTGGCGGTGTACTGGTTGGTAAAGAGGTTAAAATTAAAGTTGAATTAGAATTAAACAAGCCCAATAGTGTATTTTTGAATACCCCCAACAAAAAAGATCAATCTCTATTTGAAAATAAGATTTTGGAACATGAAACAATGAGCAATGAAATTCACCGGATGATAGCTGAAAACTTAACTGACCTTGTTTTGATTATTAATAGGAATGGCATCATTCAATATGTAACTCCATCATTTAAAACAGTGTTAAATTACGACATTTCTACACTTCCAAAGAGTAATTTTTTTGAAAAAATCCACCAAGAAGATCAGGGTACAGTTAAAAATGAAATATTATCCTATTCTGGTAGAACCATAAAAAAAGTTTTAAAAAGCGAATTCCGACTTCTACATGAAAAAGGATATTATATTGATGTCGAGGCAAATATCGTTAGTATTAACGAACCTTCTTTTTCAATAAATGAAAATGAATTATTATTAGTTGTTATGCGTGATATAAGTGAACGAAAAGAAGCAGAAAAGGCTATTTATCAATTAGCATGCCATGATTCCTTGACAAATCTTCCAAATCGGCGCTCATTTATGGATCAACTTCGAAGTGAAGTTATGGACATAAAATTATCCAAATCTAAACTATCCCTATTTTATATTGATCTGGATAATTTTAAGCAAATTAATGATCAATGGGGACATGATGCAGGGGACCTTGTTCTTAAAGAGGCAGCCAAAAGAATTCTATCTGTTATTCGTCCAACAGATAT